>CALRZT010000397.1:0-4085 GCA_943372725.1 Pseudoxanthobacter soli DSM 19599 | reverse complement strand
ATCAACAAGACACCGATGATCCGCGTCGAGCGTCGCAAGGGCGCGGTGGCGCTCATCGACGGCGACAACGCCATGGGTCACCTCGTCATGAAGCGCTGCGCCGAGGAGGCGATCGCGATCGCCCGCGACTTCGGCATCGGCTGGGTCGGCTGCCACCACGGCAACCACGCGGGAGCCGCCGGCATCTACGCGATGATGCCCGTGCGCGAGGGCATGATCGGGCTCTACGGGGCGGTCGGGCCGGTGCGCCACATGGCGCCATGGGGCGGCATCACGCCGTTCATCGGCACGAACCCGCTGGCGATCGGCGTGCCGGCGGGCGCGCGGCCGCCGATGCTGCTCGACATGGCGACGAGCACCGCCGCCTTCGGCAAGATCAAGGTGGCGGCCGACCGCGGCGAGGCGATCCCGGAAGGCTGGGCGATCGGCCCGGACGGACTACCGCTCACCGATCCGACGAAGATGGCGGGCGCCTCGCTGCTGCCGATCGGCGGCGCCAAGGGTTACGGGCTGGCGCTCGCCATCGGGCTGATCGCGGGAACGCTGAATGGTGCCGCGTTTAACGGGCCGAAGTCGAGCAGCCCGAACGACCCCTCGGCGGCATCGAACACCGGCCAGTTCATCTGCGCCATCGACCTCGCCGCTTTCGGCGACCCGCACGTGATCCGCGGCGAGGTGGACGAGGTGATCGATCAGATGAAGAGCTCCCCGCCCCGCCCCGGCTTCGAGGCGGTGCGCATTCCCGGCGAGCGCAGCCTGGCGCTGAGGGAGGCGAACCTCGCCGACGGCGTGCCCGTGGCCGCGCCGCTGTTCGCCAAGCTCGCAAAGGTCGCGGCGGACAAGGCGGTGGCGCCGCTGACGGCGCTCGGCTAGCCGGCGGGCCGGTCGCCCCTCACCGCGCGAGGTACCGCCGCAGCACGTTCTCGGTGACGCGCTCCACCATCGCGTCGCAGCGGAGGAGGCCGGCGACCCACTCGCAGCTGCCGGCGTGGAAGACCTCGCCGCGGCCGCGCGGGAAGGTCACGATCATGCCGGCGCCGCGCTTCACCTTGTCGAGGGCCGCCGCGTCGTCGCGGCCGATCAGCACCTCGGCGCAGAAGCGGCCGTCCTCGTCCGAAAGGAAGCGACCCTCGGCCGGCAGATCTGCGCTCTCCTCGACCAGCGAGGACAGGCCGAGGGCGAGGATGGTGAGGCCGTCCGGCGTGCCCTCGATGCCGATCGGCTCCGGCAGGCCGCCGCGGATGATGTAGTCGAGACCGTCGACCTCGTAGCCGAAGACGTGGCCGTTGGCGCCGAGGACGTCGCCGTAGAAGAGCCCGGTCCCAGCGAAGGCCCAATGCTCGGGCCGGTAGACCGGGAAACCGCGCACCCCGCGCGGGGCGCAGCCGCCCCAGCCGGCGTAGAGGCCGCGGGTGGCGTTGAGCCCGAAGGTGGCGGCGCCCGGCCGGCCGACCTCGGCGGCTTCCCACGAGGTGGTGGTGCGGGACGGGTCGGCGGAGCGGTAGACCGGGTCCTCGGCGCGGGCGCGGTACTTGTAGCAGACCTGCCGCCGGCCCTCGTCCTCCAGCCGCGTCTGCCACATGAAGTTGCCGGCGAAGCGGGCGATGCGGCCGCCGGCCTCGACATAGGCGTCGACGGCGTCGCGCATCTCCCACGTCCAGTACTCGTCGTGGCCGACCATGACGACGCAGTCGTAACCGGCGAGCAGATCCGGCTCGAAATGCAGTTCGTGCTGGGTGGCGAGGTCGATCGCGACGCCCGCCCGCTCCGCCCAGCGGAAGAAGTAGCCGTCGTAGGAGGCCCAGCCGGCGGACGCGTACTTCTTGCTGTGGCCGGTGGCGTAGGCCCATTCCATGTGCGGGTAGCGCGGCACCGTGGCCGGCGGCATCGCCACCGTCAGCGGCACCCGCGGCGCCTCCGGCGGCAGGACGACGAAGCCGCGCGCCCACGGCCGCTCCAGGCTGACGATGGGGGCGAACTGGTCGCGGTTCTCACCCGTGATGCCCTGGTAGTGGTTGGAGCCGCCCCAGGTGTTGTAGGCGGTCCACGAGCCGGTGGCGGCGACCTGCAGGATGCGGCCCGGCCGGCGGCCCGGTGGCGGGCGGACGACGATCAGGTGGTGGCAGAGGATCGGCGCGCCATCGCGCCCCTCGGCAGTGAGCGTCAGCCGGTAGGCACCGGAGGGCCAGTCAGCGGGAATGGCGAAGGCATGGCTCGCCTGCCAGCCGCAGCCGGTGACGGAGCACTGGTCCGGCGTCTCCTGCCAGCGGGCGCCCTCCCCCGTCAGCGACAGCATCGGCGTCTCGACGGCGCCATCGCGCACGACCTCGAGGCGCCAGCGCGGCGCCGTCGTGGAGATGAACAGCGTGACGGTGTCGCCGGGGCGGTAGGAGATCCGGTCGGTATAGCACCAGATCTCGCCGCGCGTGCCGTCCATGCCGGGCCACTCGTACCAGTGGCCGAAGACCGCCTCCCGGCGCTCGTCGGCGGAAAGGCCGAAGTCGGGGAACGGCGAGGGAGCGGTCGGATCGGCGGTCATGGCGGGGCGTCCGTCTCAGGCGGCATTGCGGCGATTCATACGCGGTTTCTCAGCCGCGCGGCGACGGCGCCCTGCACGCGGCCTTGCCCCCGGCGGCGCCATCCCCCACATCGGTCGGGCGGGTTCGTGGGTGGCGGGGCCGCAATCCGACGAGGAAAGCCGATGATCCCGTTCTCCGTACTCGACCTTTCGCCGATCCCACAGGGCTCGACGGCGTCCGATTCCTTCCGCAACACCCTCGACCTCGCTCGCCACGCGGAAGCCTGGGGCTACAACCGCTACTGGCTCGCCGAGCACCACAACATGCCGGGCATCGCGAGCGCGGCGACCGCCGTCGTCATCGGCCACGTCGCCGGCGGCACGAAGACCATCCGCGTCGGCTCGGGCGGCATCATGCTGCCGAACCACGCGCCGCTCGTCATCGCCGAGCAGTTCGGCACGCTCGAGTCGCTTTATCCCGGCCGCATCGACCTCGGCCTCGGCCGCGCGCCGGGCACCGACCAGCGCACCGCCCATGCGCTGAGGCGCAACCTCGCGTCCAGCGGCGACACCTTCCCGCAGGACGTGCTCGAGCTGCAGGCCCTCCTCGGGCCGGTGCAGCCCGGCCAGGTGGTGCGCGCGGTGCCGGGCGCCGGCACCAACGTGCCGCTGTGGCTGCTCGGCTCGAGCCTCTACAGCGCGCAACTCGCCGCCATGCTCGGCCTGCCGTTCGCCTTCGCCTCGCACTTCGCGCCCGAGATGATGATGCAGGCGGCGGAGATCTACCGCGCCCGCTTCCAGCCCTCCGGGCAGTTGCAGCGGCCGCACGTCATGCTCGGCATCAATGTCGTCGCGGCGGAGACGGACGACGAAGCGCGGCGGATCTTCACCTCGGTGCAGCAGCAGTTCGTCAACCTGCGCCGTGGCACCCCCGGCCAGTTGCCGCCTCCGATCGACGACATCGATGCCTACGCCTCGCCGATGGAGCGCGCCGGCATCGATCAGGCGCTGGCCGCAGCCGTCGTCGGCTCGCCGGAGACGGTGCGGCGCGGCCTTGCCGCAATCATCGAGCGCACGCGCGCCGACGAGCTCATCCTCGCCGGCCACATCTACGACCATGCGGCGCGGCTGCGCTCCTACGAAATCGCCGCGGACGTGCACCGTCAGCTCGCAGCGGTACCCGCCGAGGCGTCGGCGGCCTGAGGCTCGGCGGCCAACACGCGCCGGCCGCGACTTTCCAGCCCGCCCGACCGGCGACCCGACGCCGAGAAACGACGTGGGGGCGGGGGGAACCGCCCCTTCGCTGGCATCACGATCGCTACTGCACTTCATCGCCGCGAATAATTTCCGCCGCGCCCCTCCCCCCACTAGGGTCCTGTCAGACAAGCACCACCCCCAGCGGGGGTGCTAAGGGGGAAGCGCGCCTCGTCCGTTCTGATGTGGGCGACGCCGGACCGCGATAGCGAGGGAAGAAGCGACATGACGGCTCAGACCGCGCCGCGCCGACAACTGGATTCGAGCATCAGGAGCCGCAGCGAAGTGCGCGACGCCATGCGCATCGACTGGG
>CALRZT010000396.1:0-4099 GCA_943372725.1 Pseudoxanthobacter soli DSM 19599 | reverse complement strand
CCGGCGGCGCCCAGCGGCTGCTGCAGCGCGCCGGCGGGGCGGTGCTGGTCGGCCTGGGCCTGCACCTCGCTTTCCAGAAGACCTGAACGCCCCCTCAGCACGCCCGGCCCGAGCGAGCTATGACAGCCCAGACCGCCTTTCCCGCCGCGCCCACCACCGCTGCCGCGCGCCAGGCTAACGCCGCCCCGCGCCCCGCCCACCGGCTCGACCCGCTGCTCCGTCCCCGCTCGCTCGCGATCGTCGGGGCGAGCGCGCGGCCGGGGTCGGTCGGCAACACGATGGTGCGGCAGGTGCTCGCCGGCGGCTATGGCGGCCGGCTCTGGTGCGTCAACCCGAAGGGCGAGCCGATCGAGGGCGTCGCGTGCGTGCCCTCGATCGCCGATCTGCCCGAGCCCGTCGAGCATGTCGCTCTGGCGCTCGCCGACGAGCGCATCGAGGAGACGCTCGCCCTCGCCATCCGCCAGGGGGTCCGCGCCGCGACGCTGATCTCGCCGCTCGCCATTCCTGGAGACCGCGACCCGCCGCTGAAGGAGCGGGTGCGGGCGATGGCGCTGGAAGCCGGCGTGACGCTCTGCGGCGGCAACGGCATGGGCTTCTACAATTTTCGCGACGGGCTGTGGCTCTGCGGCTTCCCGACCCGCACCGACCACCGGCCGGGTGGCGCCGTCCTCCTCACCCATTCTGGCTCGCTGTTCACCGCGCTCGTCGACGCCGAGGCGCGCCTCGACTACGGGCTCGCCGTCTCCTCCGGCCAGGAACTGACGACGACGCTGTCCGACTACATGGACTTCGCCCTGGAGACGCCGGAGACCCGCGTCATCGGCCTGTTCATGGAGACCGCGCGCGACCCCGACGGCTTCGAGGCGGCGCTCGCGAAGGCGAACGCCCGGGGCGTGCCGGTGGTGGCGCTGAAGGTCGGGCGGACGGCGGCGAGCGTGCGGCTGGCGGAGAGCCACTCCGGCGCGATCGCCGGCGACCACGCCGCCTATTCCGCCCTCTTCCACCGCTACGGCGTCGCCGAGGTACGCTCGATCGACGAGTTGGCGGCGGCGTTGATGGTGCTCGGCCACGCCCGCGACATCGGCCCCGGCGGGCTCGCGACGACGCACGATTCCGGCGGCGAGCGCGGGCTGATGGTCGACCTCGCCGACGATCACCGGGTTTCCTTCGCGCGGCTCACGGCCGAGACCGAGCGGGCGATGGCCGCCGTCCTCGACCACGGCCTCCCGCCGGTCAACCCGCTCGACCACTGGGGCAGCGGCCGCAACTACCCGGCCGATTTCCGCGACAGCTTCCGCCTGATGATGGACGACCCCGGCACCGCGCTCGGCGCCCTCGTCCTCGACCGCTGGGTCGGCGGCCAGATCATGCCGCACTACCGCACGGTCGCGCTCGACGTGCAGGCGGCGACGGGCAAGCCGGTCTTCATCGTCTCCAACCACCCGGGCAGCTGCGGCGACGACACCGCCGTCGAGACGACGCGCGCGGGCGTACCCGTCCTCGACGGCGTGCCGGCGTTCCTCACGGCGGTGCGGCTCGCGCTGGCGTGGCGGGATTTTCGGGGGCGGAGAGGGACCGAGACGTCAACGGATTTGCAGTCCGTTGATCACTCCACCGTCGCCCGCTGGCGCGCGGTGCTGGGCAATCCATCCGAGGAAAGGCAAGACACAACCCTCCCCCCTCGCGGGGGAGGTCGGCGCGCCGAAGGCGCGACGGGAGGGGGGGCCGCGCGGCAGCGCGGCGGACAAGTCTCTCTCCACCAGCGCGGCACCGCCGGGGAAGACACCGACGCCGGACTCGCGGCCGCCCCCCCTCCCTACCCTCCCCCTCAAGGGGGGAGGGTTCGCACAGAGGGTGGGGAAACGGCTGAAATCCCTCTCGACGAAGCCGCCGCCCTCGCGCTGCTCGCCGATTTCGGCCTGCCAGTCGTCCCCCACGCCCTCGCCGACAGCGAGGACGACGCCGTCGCCGCCGCCGTCCGCCTCGGCTTCCCCGTCGTCCTGAAGACCGCCGCGCCCGGCATCGCCCACAAGTCGGATGTCGGGGGCGTCATCCTCAAGCTTTCCGACGAAGCCGCCGTCCGCACGGCCTACCGCGATCTCGCCGCCCGCCTCGGCCCCCGGGTGCTCGTCGCCGCGATGGTCACCGGCCCATCTGTCGAAATGCTGTTCGGAATGACGCGCGATCCGGACTTCGGGCCGATCGTGCTCGCCGGCTTCGGCGGCATCCACGCCGAGGTGTTGAAGGATGCCGTTGTCGCCAAGCCCCCGTTCGACGCGACGGAAGCCCGCCGTCTGATCGACGGTCTTCGGCTCCGCCCGCTGCTCGACGGCGTCCGCGGCGCACCGGCCGCCGACATCGACGCGCTGGCCGCGGCGCTTGCCCGCTTCTCCACCCTCGCCGCCGCGATCGGCGACGGCGTCGAGGCGATCGACGTCAATCCCGTGCTGGTGCGGCCGGACGGCGTCGTCGCCGTCGACGGCCTGATCGTGCCGCGGCGCGCCTGAAGGAAACCCCCATGCACCTCGCCAAACTGCCGGACCTCGACAAGGCCGCCTGGGTCTCCCGTGCCGCCGCCCTCGGCTTCGAGACGCGGCTGTTCATCGATGGGGCCTTCGTCGACGCCACGGACGGCGGCCGCTTCGCCACGGTGAACCCGGCGACTGGAGAGACGCTAGCGGAAATGTCCGCCGGCACCGGCGCCGACATCGACCGCGCCGTCGCCGCCGCCCGCCGCGCCTTCAGGAGCGGCGTCTGGTCGAAGCTGGCGCCGCGCGACCGCATGGCGGTGCTCTACCGCTTCGCCGACCTGATCGAGGCGAACGCCGCCGAGCTCGCGCTGCTGGACACCCTCGACATGGGCAAGCCGATCTCCGACATGGTCGGCGTCGACCTGCCGGAGGTGGTGAAGACCATCCGCTTCATGGCCGAGTGCATCGACAAGATCGACGGCAAGGTGACGGCGACGGAGGCGGGCGTGCTGCACTGCGTGCTGCGCGAGCCGTTCGGCGTCGTCGGCGCCATCTCGCCGTGGAACTACCCGCTGCTGATGGCCGTGTGGAAGATCGCCCCGGTGCTCGCCGCCGGCAACACCGTGGTGCTGAAGCCGGCCGAGCAGGCGCCGCTGTCGTGCCTCCGCCTCGCCGCCCTCTTCGTCGAGGCGGGCGGGCCGCAGGGGGTGCTGAACGTCGTCAACGGCCTCGGCGAGGTCGCAGGCCGCGCGCTGGCGCTGCATCCCGACGTCGCCAAGGTGTCGTTCACCGGCTCGACCGAGGTCGGCAAGCTGATCCTGCAGTATGCCGGCCAGTCGAACATGAAGCAGGTGGCGCTCGAATGCGGAGGCAAGAGCCCGCAGATCGTGCTCGCCGATGTGAGCGACCTCGAGCGCGCCGTGACGTCGGCCGTCAACGGCATCTTCGGCAACCAGGGCGAGGTCTGCAACGCCGGCTCGCGGATGATCGTCGACCGCAGGATCGCCGGCGATTTCGTCGACCTTTTCAAGGCCGCCGCGGCGGAGGCCTTCGTGCCGGGCGACCCGCTCGACCCGGCGACGCGGCTCGGGCCGCTCGTCACGGCGGAGCACAAGGGCCGGGTGATGGGCTACGTGGAGGCCGGCAAGGCGGAGGGCGCGCGGGTCGTCATGGGCGGCGATGCGCCGGAAGGTCAGGGCGCCTACGTCAACCCGACGCTGTTCTCGGACGCGACGCCCTCGATGCGCATCGTCCGGGAGGAGATCTTCGGGCCGGTCGGTGCGGTCATCGCCGTCGACGGTCCGGACGAGGCCATCGCGGTGGCGAACGACACCATCTACGGCCTCGCCGCCGGCATCTGGACGTCGAACATCGACACGGCGCTGCGGCTGGTGCGCGAGATCGAGGCCGGCGTCGTCTGGGTGAACTCGTTCGACGAGGGCGACATGACGCAGCCGTTCGGCGGCTGGAAGCAGTCGGGCAACGCCCGCGACAAGTGCTTCGACAGCGTCGTCTCCTACACCCAGACGAAGTCCGCCTGGATCCGCCACCGCTGAGGGGTCGCCCAGCGGCGGCGGACGACGCCAGCCTCAGGTCCGCGTGATCGACACGCCGCCGTCGACGAGCGT
>CALRZT010000395.1:0-4104 GCA_943372725.1 Pseudoxanthobacter soli DSM 19599 | reverse complement strand
CGCGAGCGCCGCGAGCCCGTCCGCCTGCTCGGCGCCTGCGCCCGAGGCGACGAGCACCGGCAGGGCGAGCGCCACGACGACGCCGATCACCACCGTGCCCTCGCGCGCGGCGGCGATGCGGGTGCGGCCGTGATAGTCGCGGGCGAGTTCGGCGCCCCAGGCGGTGTAGGGGATCGAGGCGGCGGTCCAGGCACAGGACAGCACGACGCCCCACAGCAAAAGGTAGGCCGCCGTGGCGCCGGCGGGCGGCGTCAGCATCATCGCCGCGGCGATGGCGGTCGGCAGCGCCGCCGCCGCCACCCACGTCCGCCGGCGGCCGAAGCCCGGCCGGAAGCGGTCGGCGAGGAGGCCGACCAACGGGTCGCTCACCGCATCGACGAGGCGGACGAGGAACAGCGTCTGCCCGACGACGGCGAGCGAGAGCCCGACCGTCGAGGCGTAGAAGGTCGGCACGACCACGTAGAGCGGCAGCGTCAGGGCGGCGAGCGGCAGCGCCGGCAGTGCGTAGGCGATCAGCCGCCGCAGCGACAAGGGGGTGTCGGCGGTCGGCGCGCGCGGCGAGGGGGCGGTCATCGCCGCGGACCGGGGGTTCGGTGCCGGCTTCGCGTCAGCGCGGGTCCGCGAAGACGATCTGGCGGACGTCGATGTTGCCGGCGCGGAAGCCCGCCTCGCAATAGTGCAGGTAGAACTCCCACAGCCGCTTGAAGCGCTCGTCGAAGCCGAGCGGCTCGATCGCCGGCCAGGCGATGCGGAAGCGCTCCCGCCACTCGGCGAGCGTGCGGGCATAGTCGAGCCCGAACACCCGCTCGACGCTGATCGGCAGGCCGACGCGGCGGCCGAGTTCGGCGAGCGCGCCCGGCGGCGGCAGCATGCCGCCGGGGAAGACGTGGCGCTGGATGAAGTCGGGCGTGCGCCGGTAGGCGGGGAACATCCGGTCCTGGATGGTGATCACCTGGATGCCGGCGCGCCCGCCCGGCTGTAGCCGCTTGGCCATCATCTGGAAGAAGGCCGGCCAGTAGCGCTCGCCCACGGCCTCGAACATCTCCACCGAGACGATGCGGTCGTAGCGCCCGGTCTCGTCGCGGTAGTCGGAGAGCTTGACGTCGACCTTCTCGCTCAGGCCCGCATCGGCGATGCGCCTCGTCGCGAAGGCGTGCTGCTCGCGGCTGATCGTCAGCGCCGTGACGTGGCAGCCGAACTCCGACGCCAGAAGCTCGGCGAAGCCGCCCCAGCCGCAACCCACTTCCAGCACACGATGACCGGGGCGGATGTCGGTGGCCCGCGCGAGCGCCCGGTACTTCTCCTTCTGCGCCGCCTCGAGGTCGTTCGCGCCGGTCTCGTAGAGCGCCGCCGAATAAGTCATCGAGCGGTCGAGCCAGGCGGAATAGAAGGCGTTGCCGAGGTCGTAGTGGGCCGAGATGTTGCGCTTCGAGCCGCGCCTTGTGTTGCTGTTGAGGAGGTGGCGCAGGTGCAGCAGCATCCGCACCACCGGGCGCGCCGCCAGCGCCTCCTCGGTGGCGTCCGAGTTGCGGGCGAACAGCTCGAGGAAGGCCGTCACGTCCGGGCTCGACCACTCGCCGGCGATGAAGGATTCGCCGACGCCCACCGTGCCGGCGCTGAGCACGCGCCGCACGAAGCGCCAGTCGTGCACGACGAGTTCCGCCTCCGGCCCGGGCTGCCGGCCCTTGACGAGGAAGCGGCGGCCATCCGGCACGACGATGGTGAGGTTGCCGATCTCCAGCGCCATCACGACGCCGAACGCCCGGCGTGCGATGCGGGGAAGGTCGGCGAGGGCCTGGCGGGCCGTCTCGGGCGAGAGTTCGATCGGGCGCTCGGTCATCGCGAAGTCCATGCACGTCACTTTCGCTCTGCCACGACACGCGGCCCGGCGCCAGTGGCCGGAGCGGGTTGCAGCGGCACGCCCTTCCACCAGAGCCGCAGGGCTTCCAGATGAATGGCGGCGATCACCTTCAGCGTCATCAGCGGCACCCGCCCGCATTCGGCGAGGATCGAGGCGGTCGAGAACGCCCGCGCCCGGCCGACGAAGGTGGCGGCGAGCGTCGGCCCGGCCGCATCGGTCTCGAGGATGCGCACGCGCACCGCCTCGCCCGGGGGCAAGAGGCGGAAGTGGTAGGTCTGCTTCATGTCGATGAACGGCGAGACGTGGAACACCTTCGCCCGCCGCTGGCGCAGGCCCTCCGGCCCGGCTTCGCCGTCCCGCACCGGCGCCACGTAGGGGTGGAGTTCGCCGAAGGTGTTGCGCACCTCGTAGACGACGGCCGTCAGACGCTCGTCCGCGCCGTAGCAGAAATAGACCGACAGCGGATTGAAGACGTAGCCGAGCACCCGCGGGTAGCAGAGCAGCAGGATGCGCTGCGGCGGCTCGGGATGCCCGGCGGCGGCCAGCATCGCCTCGACGGCCGGCCTGAGCGCCGAGCCGTCCCGGCGGCCGTGGTCCTTGATGTTGAAACCGAGGAGGTTGAAGCGCCCGATCGAAAACAGCGGGCTTGCCCGCCGGGCCTCCTCCAGCCGGTCGATGTCGATGAGGAGCGTGAACACGCGGTACTGGAAGCGATGGGCGACGGGCTTCATCCGCGCATGCATGACGTCGCCGGCATAGAGCATCGCCGCGGCATCCGGCGCGGGTCCGTTGGCCGCCACCGTCGTCGGCATCGCCCGCTCGGTCGACACAGCCTTTTCGGTCGACACAGCCTTCGCCTTCGTCACTCCGCCGCCTCTCGGATCGCCTCGTCCGCCGCCACCGGCGGGGCCGGCCGCCACGGCACGCGGGCGCCGAGCGCCTCGGCCACCTCGAGCCCGGCCTTCAGACCGTCCTCGTGGAAGCCGTAGCCGCACCAGGCACCGCAGAACCAGGTTCCCCGCTGACCCTGGATCGCCGACAGCGAACGCTGCGCCGCCAGCGCGCCCGAGTCAAACTGCGGATGCGCATAGGAATAACGGCCGAACACCGTCTCGGGCGCCGGCGGCTCGATCGGGTTCAGGCTGACGAACAGCGGCCGCTTGTTGTCGAGGTTCTGCAGCCGGTTCATCCAGTAGGTCACGGAAACGTCGCGCCCGGCCTCGCCGCTGCGGCCGGCGACGTTCCACGACGCCCAGGCGGCCTTGCGCTTCGGCATCAGGCGGGCGTCGCGGTGGAGGTAGACGTCGTTCGGCCGGTAGCCGACGGCGCCGAGCACCGCCCTCTCCGCGGCCGTGGCATCGGCAAGGAGGGTGAGCGACTGGTCGGAATGGCTGGCGAGCACCACGGCGTCGAAGCGGTCGGCGTGGCCGGCCTCGTCGGTGACGATGACGCCCGCGGCGGTGCGCTCGATGCGGGCGACGGGCGTGGCGAGCCGGACGCGGCCGGCGAGGCGCAGCATCATCTTCTGCACGTACATCCGGCTGCCGCCGCTCACCGTCCGCCAGACCGGTCGGTCGATGTGCATCAGCCGGTGGTTCTCGAAGAAGGCGATCAAGCTCTCGGCCGGGAAGGAGAGCATGTCGGCCGGCGGCGTCGACCAGATCGCCGCGCCCATCGGCTGCAGATAGTCGGTGGCGAAGCGGCCGCGGAAGCCGCGCATCTCGAGATAGGCGCCGAGGCTGAGACCGGCGAGGCGGCCGGCCGCCCGGTCCACCGGAGCGGTGCGGTTGAACCGCACGATCTCGCGCAGCATCCACAGGAAGGCGGGGGAGGCGAGGTTGGTTCGCTGCGCGAAGACGCCATTGAGCCCGTGGCCGCACCACTCGCGCCGGCCGCCGTCGAGCGACACCGACAGGCTCATGTCGCTCGCCTCTGTTTGAACGCCGAGGGTGGCGAACAGCGCGGTCAGGTTCGGATAGGTCAGCTCGTTGTAGACGATGAAGCCGGTGTCGACGGTGACGCGCGCACCGTCATAGTCGATGTCGACCGTCGCGCTGTGGCCGCCCGGCCGCCCCTCGCGCTCATACAGCACCACCTCGTGCGTGGTGGCGAGCGACCAGGCGGCCGCGAGGCCGGAAATGCCGGAGCCGACGATGGCGATGCGCATACGGGTGGGCGTCCTTGACTGTCGAACGGAGGGTATACTCGTCATGCCGCCGCGCGGATGCGCTCGAAGGCGGCGA
>CALRZT010000394.1:0-4107 GCA_943372725.1 Pseudoxanthobacter soli DSM 19599 | reverse complement strand
CGTACTGGACGCGCACGCGGCCCATGCCGCGCGCCTTGAAGTCGAGCATTTCGGCGACCCGCCGCGACACGTCGATGACGCGTCTGCCGTGATAGGGGCCGCGGTCGTTGATGCGGACGATGACGGAGCTGCCGTTGGCGAGGTTGGTGACGCGCACATAAGACGGCATCGGCAGCGTCGGATGGGCGCCGGAGAGAGAGTGCTGGTCGAACACCTCACCGTTGGCGGTGCGCCGACCGTGGAAGCCAGGCCCGTACCAGGAGGCGACACCCGTGGCCTCGAAGTTGCCGGGGTTCTCCATCGGCGTGTACCACTTGCCGGCGATCCGATAGGGCTTGCCCACCTGATAGCGGCCGCCCCCCTGCGGCACGGGCTCGCCCGAGCCGACCACCAGCGGGCTCGGCGCGACGCCGTAGCGCGGATCGATCGAGGCCTTCTTCGACGACGAGGACGTGCAGCCGGCGACGGCGACGCACCCGACGGCGACGATGAGCCCGACCGTCACCGCCGGGCCACGGCGCCGCGGCGCCGCCGTATCGTGTCTGTCGCCGGTCCCTGATTTCATCCGCACCCGCCTCGCGTCGACATGGATGGCGAGAGTCCGCCAGTCCCGATCGCCCTCGCGAGGGCGGTGAAGCGGTCATCACCGGCCTGGCCGGGGGAAACCGCGAGAAAGGTCGCACAGCCCCCCGAGACCTGCAAGGGCCGGGGTTGGGCTGGCATCGCTCAGCCGGGCCGGAAGGCCGGAGAACGAGCATCATGCCTCCCCATTCGGGATCGAATGCGGCGCGAATGTGACCCTGCCCCGCCCGCTGTTAAGGATCGGTGGCCGCAATCGGCACAATTGCTGGCGAATTCGCGGCGGTGCCAGGAGCGATTCGCGCGCGCCGCTGGATGGCGTCGGCACGCATCGGCGGACCCTCCGTCGCTCCCGTGGGGTACTCCCCGCGGGGCACTCCCGACGCGCTCTGGGACGGCCGACGCGCCTCTACTCGACGCGTGCCGTGCCGGCGAGGCCGTCGTCGCGCACCCAGCGCAGGGACTTGGCGCCGGTGCGGGTCAGCGTGAAGCAGTAGGCGCGGCCGTCGTACCACTCTTTCCACTGCTGGCAGAGACGGTTGCCGTCGATCCACCAGCGGCCGCGATCCTTCGGCGCCATCATCTTGCCGAGGCCAAGCGCCTCGCCGTCGCCGTCGACCACCCCGCCCGGGCGGTAGTTCAGCGGAAACTCGCCGCCGAACGGCGTCGCGAGATAAATGCGCTTGCCACCGACGGTCGACTGGATGCCGGCCGCGTCGAGCGGACCGGACGTCGCGACAGCGGGACCCACGCCCGCCATGACCGCCGCCGTCAGCGCGAGCGCCGCGACGGCCAGCCCTGTTCCACCGAGTTTCATCGAGACCTCCTTCCACGCCCCGCTGCCTTTGGTGCCGATACGCTGGGGAACCGGCGTCGGATCGCCTTGGTGGCCACGGCGCACCCCTCCGCTGCGCTGTTCGTCGCCCCGGCATCGCGGCGACGGGGCGCCGAGCGCGCTCCACGACTTGACACG
The DNA here is from genome assembly GCA_943372725.1 of Pseudoxanthobacter soli DSM 19599. Lineage (GTDB taxonomy): Bacteria > Pseudomonadota > Alphaproteobacteria > Rhizobiales > Segnochrobactraceae > CAMDHY01. The sequence continues at coordinate 2,555 of CALRZT010000394.1, read as the reverse complement.
GCCGAGCGGATCGACGGATGCAGTCAGGACGGATGGGTGGCCGAGTGGTTGAAGGCAGCGGTCTTGAAAACCGCCAGGGGTGCAAGCCCCTCGTGGGTTCGAATCCCACCCCATCCGCCAGAAGCGCGCCGGCCGTGGCCCAGACGCCGCCCCCTTCCGGAGACGCCCGAGCGATGTCAAAGCCTCTCCCGTCCACAGCCGACGTGCTGCCGGTCGACGGTACCGCCGGAACGCTCGTCGCGCGGGTCTTCCGCCCCGGGATCGGCCCGAGCGTCTGCGTGCTGCGCGGCGACGCCGTCGTCGACATCACGGCCAGGGCGCACCCGACGGTGCGCGACCTCTGCGAAGCCCCCGATCCCGCCGCCCTGGCGGCGTCGGCCGCGGGCACGGCGATCGGCACCGTCGCCGAGATCGTCGCCAACAGCGACGCCCGCCATCGCGACGAAGCCCGGCCCTGGCTGCTGGCCCCGGTCGATCTGCAGGCCGTCAAGGCGTGCGGCGTCACCTTCGTCGAGAGCCTGCTCGAGCGCGTCATCGAGGAGCAGGCGCGCGGTGCGCCTGAGCGTGCCGGCGCGGTGCGCGCCGAACTCACGGCCCTGATCGGCACCGACCTGTCGAAGCTCGTCCCCGGTTCGGACGAGGCGCTGCGGCTCAAGGCGGCCCTGATCGAGCGCAAGGCGTGGTCGCAGTATCTCGAGGTGGGCATCGGACCGGATGCCGAGGTGTTCACCAAGGCCCAGCCGCTCTCCGCGGTGGGTCACGGCGCCGACGTCGGCGTGCTGGCGACCTCGTCGTGGAACAATCCCGAGCCCGAGGTCGTGCTCGTCGTCGCCAGCACCGGTCGCATCGTCGGCGCGAGCCTCGGCAACGACGTCAATCTGCGCGACGTCGAGGGGCGCTCGGCCCTGCTCCTGGGCAAGGCGAAGGACAACAATGCGTCTGCCGCCATCGGTCCCTTCCTTCGGCTTTTCGACGCGACGTTCTCGCTCGACGACGTCCGCGCGGCCGAACTCGAACTGATGGTCGAGGGCGAGGACGGCTTCCGCCTCGAAGGCCGATCGTCGATGCGCAAGATCAGCCGAGCGCCGGAGAGCCTCGTCGCGGCCGCGACCGGCCGTCACCACCAGTATCCGGACGGTCTATGCCTCTATCTCGGCACCATGTTCGCGCCAGTGCAGGACCGCGGCGAGCCCGGCAGCGGCTTCACCCATGCGCGTGGCGACCACGTGCGGATCGCGACGCCGATGCTCGGCGCCCTCGTCAACCGCGTCGACCTCTCCACCGAGTGCCCGCCGTGGACGTTCGGTTCCGCCGCGCTGATGCGCAACCTCGCCGGGCGCGGGCTGCTCTAGGCGCCCCCGTCCCTCCCCTCGCCCGCTGTGGTGGCGCGTCAGCGCGCCCGCATGCCGAGGATCGTCTCCACCTCCGCCACAACGACGTCGAGAGGGCGGCCGGCATCGACCCGGTGCCAGGCGATCGGCCCGCAGTCGCGCGCGACCTGCTTGGCGACTACCCTGCCGTCGGCATCGGAGGCGTCGTCGTGGCGGGCGGCGACGCGATCGGTGAGCGTGCGAGCGGGCGCGTCGAGCCAAATGCCGTCGAACCGTCGGCCGAGCCCGGCGGCGAGCGCGGCGACGGCGCGACGCTCGTCCTCCTGCTGATGCACCGCATCGACCACGACGGCGAGGCCAGCGCCGATCACCGTCGCTGCCTTCCGGTGCATCGCCGCGTAGACCGCCAGCGTAGTCGCACGATCGTAGGCGCTCTCGGGGAGCCGCTCGACCTCCGCGGCGCCGAAAAGCGACTTGCGTTCGAGGTCGCTGCGCAGGTGCACGGCACCCGGGAGGCGGCCGAGACCCCCGGCGATGCGGGCCGCGACCGAACTCTTGCCGCTGCCCGACAGGCCACCGATCGCCACCAGCCGCGACGGCACCGCGATCAGGCAGCGTTCGGCGAGCGCGAGATAGAGTTCCGCCGCGTCGCGCTCGCGGGCTCCGCCGGTCTGCTTCAGACGGACCGCTTCGATCTTGGCGCGGATGGTGGCCCGCACGGCGAGGAACAGCGGCATTGCCGCGACGCCCGGCAGGCCCGCTTCGTCGCGCGCCTCGACGAGGGTGCGATTGAAGACCCAGTTCGCCTCCACCGCCCGGCCCCGCTGCAACAGGTCCATCACCAGGAAGGCGAGGTCGTAGAGGACATCGATTGTGGCGAGATCCTCGTCGAACTCGAGCGCGTCGAACAGGGTCGGGCGGCCGTCGATCAGGGCGATGTTGCGCAGGTGCAGGTCGGCGTGACAGCGTCTCACATAGCCTGCGCTCGAACGTTCGCGCAGCAGCGGAGCGACGTCGTCGATGGCGCGCCGCGTGGCCGCCGCCAGCCGCCCGATGCGCTCCGGTTCGGCGGCGTCGCCGATCCCGATGAGCGTCGCCGCGTTCTCCTCGCAGAGCGCACGGAGTTGATCGAGGAAGACGGCGCCGCGCCGGACCGGGGCGTTCGCCTGGGCCGCGGCGACCGCCGCGGCGGTCGCCCGCAGAAGATCGAGGCCGAGGGCTCCG
>CALRZT010000393.1:0-4108 GCA_943372725.1 Pseudoxanthobacter soli DSM 19599 | reverse complement strand
GGCGTCTCCTACGGGCGGCGGCCGCCGAACGGCAACAACTGGCGCGAGGCGATGCTGGCGGAGATCGGCGACCGGCTCGACCACAGCCGCATCTGGTTTGCCGGCAAACTGCCCTACGGCGACTACCAGAGGGTACTGCAGCTCTCCGCCGTGCACACCTACCTCACCTTCCCGTTCGTGCTGTCGTGGTCGTTCATCGAGGCGATGGCGTGCGGCTGCACCATCGTCGGCTCGCAGACCGGGCCGGTGGAGGAGGTGATCGAGGACGGCGTCAACGGCCGGCTCGTGCCCTTCTTCGACCGCGAGGCGCTGCGCGCCACCGTGACCGAGCTCCTCGCCGACGACGAGCAGCGGGCGCGGCTTGGCGCGAGCGCCCGCCATCACGCCCGCCGCTACTATGACGTCCACGACGTCACCCTGCCGCGCTATGCCGAGGCGGTGCGGGCGATCGCCGAGGGGCGGCCGATCAGCCGGCGCGCGCCGCCGCTCGCGACACCGGCCGCATCGGACGCCGCGGCCGAGGCCGAGGTGGACTGAGCACCGTCAGTGCGCCGCGGCGGCGGCGCGGCGGTGATGGATCGCCGCCACCGCAGTGATCAGCCCCGGATGCCCGGCCATCGCCTCGAGGGCCGAGAAACCGTCAGCGAGCCACGACGCGACACCGAGGCGGACGGGCACCACCACATCCCCCTTGCCGCCTTCCCCTTCGCCGGCAGCGGCCGCGAGCCCCCTCGCGAAGGCGGCGAGGTGCGCCAATGTCAGGCTGCCGGCTTCCTGTGAAGGCGAGACCTCTGCCGACGGGTCGGGCCCTGGCACCCACAAGCCTGGAAAGGCAAGACCCTGCTCCGGCCAGTCGGCCGGCAGGCGTGGCCTGAGGGCGTCCCACGCCGCGAGCCGCATCAGCGCGGCTGGAACGGCCGCGAAGGCCGCCGGCAGCAGCGTTCGCTCGGCGGCCGCGGGTGACGGGGCAGCCCCCTCCGGCGCCAGCCACTCGACCAGCCGGTCGAAGCCCTCCCGCTCGCGCCGCAGCCGGGCGGCCGCGGCGCGGTCACGCCGGGGGTCCTCGCCGATGACGTTGCCGCCGTGCTGCACATAGTCCTGCACCACCGCCGGCTCGAAGACGACGCGCCCCAGCGCCCGCGCCACCAGCGCCAGCCAGTGGTCGTGGAACAGGCCCGGCAGCCGCGGCAGCGGCAGCGCGACCCGGAGCACGTCCATCCGCATCAAGGTCGAGGCGCCGGTGACCTCGTTCTCGGCGAGGAGATCGGCCAGCGATGGGTCCGGAAAGCGGCGGGTCGGCATCGCACCTCGCAGCGGCCGCCCCCCGGCATCGACGAGGCGCATCGCCCCGTGCGCCAGCGCGACGCCCTCCGTCATGCGCGAGAGCAGGCGGTCGAGCTTGTCCGGCTGCCACCGGTCATCCTGGTCGGAGAGCGCCACAAAGGGCGCGCGTGGATCGATCGCTCTCAGCGCCCGCTCGAAGTTGCCGATGACGCCGAGCCGCGGTCCTCGACGGACCGTGATGCGCGGGTCGCCGCGTGTCAGCCGGGCGACGAGAGCCTGCCCCGCCTCGCTCGCGGATTCATCGCTGACGACGAGATGCCAGTCCTGCATCGTCTGGGCGCGGATCGACTCCAGCTGCGCCGCGAACAGGTCGGCGGCGGGTTCGAAGGTCGCCATCGCGATTGCGACCGTCGGCGCGGGCTTCGTCGCGGGAGCCCGCCGAGCGACCGGTCGCCGCCTGACCTCGAGGGTTCCGAGCGCCACCGTCCGCGCCGCCTCTCCCGCGCCGCCCGTGGACGAAACCCTGATCCGCAGCGTCACCGGATGGCGCCCGACCGCCGGCGCCTGTCCCGTCCAGCTGACGGCGAAGCCGCCGAAGAGCTGCGCCGCCGCATCGACGACATCCGTCGAGCGCGCGAAGGCCTCCGCCCGCGGAAAGGCCTGGAACGTCGCGCGCGCCACCTCGTCGTCACCGACGCAGAGCGCGACCGTCGTGACCGCGCCGCCCGGGCAGCACGCGAAGCCGTCGGCGAACAGCGTGACGGTCTCCGCGGCGAACACCGCCTCCGGAAGCCGCGGCGTGACGCGGACGGCGAGCGCCGGCGGGTTGGCCGATTGCACCCGCTCGACCGCCTCCGCGATCAGACGCCCCGGCGTGACATGCTTGCGGCCGCGCAGGGCTGCGGCGCGACGCTCGCGCTCCCACCACGGCTGCGGCATCGCCTCGGGAAAAACTTCCAGGCAACTCGCCGTCCGGGCGAACGGCGGCGATCCGAGCGCGAGCCACGCCTCCAGCGCGGAGCCGGCACCGGTGGCGAAGGCCGCGGCGACGGCCGGCTGTGTCGCCCGCACGAACGCCTCGTCGAAGACGGCGGACGGTGACGGCGCCGCGCCGCGCTCGACCCCGTCGAGATAGGCCGCCAGCGCCGCCGCCAGCACCACTGGCGGCTCGGCTGCGCCGGCGGACCGGCCCGTCGCGGCCAGCACGAACACCGGATCGAAGGCGGCGCACGGCGGCACGCCGCGGCGCACACCCTCGGCGAGATAGAATGGACCGACCGAGCGGAAGCCCCAGCCTTCGAGGTCCGCCGGCGCGACGCCGAGGGTCGCCAGCACGAAGGCGGGATCGAGCACCGGGAGGACGGCGCGGCCATCGGCGTCGATATCGGCGAACGCCGCACGCACCCAGCCGCCGCCCGGCGGCGCATCGGCGCGGCGGCGCCGGTAAAGGCTCTCGCGGAGTAGCGGATGCGGCGATAGCCCGGCCGGCAGGCCCCGCGCCGCGTAGTCGGCGAGGACGGCGAGCGCCGTCTCGGCCCCGTCCGCGCCGGCGAGCCGCGCAATATGCCGCCAGTCGACGAGCGGATTGATCGGCGGCGCCTCGGCGACGGTGAGCGCGCCGAGCCGGTCGGCGAGACGGCCCGCATCGAAGCCGACTTCGAAGCCCAGCCAGCGGCGCGAAACGAAGTCGGCGTCCGCCAGGGCCGCCACCGCCGCGATGGCCGCCGCCTGGCCCCGCACCGCCCCGCTCTGCCGTGTGCGCCGCATCGCTCCTCCGCCCTGGCGACTGTCCACGGCGGCGGCCGCGCGGGCAAGCGGCGGGCTTGCTTCGTCAGACGCCGTAGTATTCGCGGAACCAGGCGACGAAGGCCTCGACGCCCTCCTCCACCGGCGTGTTCGGACGGAAGCCGGTGAGCGCCGCCAGCAGGTCGGCGCTCGCAAACGTGCGCGGCACGTCGCCCGGCTGCATGTCCATGTAGTTGCGGACCGCCTCCCGCCCGAGCGAGCGCTCGATCGCCGCGATGAAGGCCTCGAGCGTCACCGGCTGGCCGTTGCCGATATTGACCACGCGGAACGGCGCCACCGGGCTCAGCGAGTCGAAATCCGCCACCGGCGCGCCGCGCACCGGCACCGCCGGGATCAGCCGCACGATGCCCTCGACGAGGTCGTCGATATAGGTGAAGTCGCGCTCCATCTTGCCGTGGTTGTAGACGTCGATCGGCTCGCCCTTCAGCATCGCGTCGACGAACTTGAATAGCGCCATGTCCGGCCGGCCCCACGGCCCGTAGACGGTGAAGAAGCGGAAGGCCGTCGTCGGGATGTTCCACAGGTGGGCGTAGGAGTGGGCGACGAGCTCGGTCGCCTTCTTGCTCGCCGAATAGATCGTCAGCGGGTGGTCGGTCATGTCCGTCTCGCGGAACGGCACGTCCGGGTTGGCGCCGTAGACGGAGCTCGTCGACGCCAGCATCAGGTGCTTCACCGCCCGCTCGCGGCAGATCTCAATGATGTTGTAGGTGCCGACGACGTTCGATTCGATGTAGGAGCGCGGGTTCTCGAGCGCGTAGCGGACGCCGGCCTGGGCGGCGAGGTGGACAATCACGTCCGGCTCGTCCTCGAGGATCACCGCCCGCGTCCGCTCCATGTCGACGAGGTTGACCTCGTGGCCGCGGAAGGCGTTGGAGCGGGCGAGGATCTCGACCCGCCGCTGTTTCAGTCGCACGTCGTAGTACGGCACCATCGCATCGATGCCGGAGACGAGATGGCCGTCGGCGATCAGCCGGCGGCAGAGGTGGAAGCCGATGAAGCCGGCGTGGCCGGTGACCAG
>CALRZT010000392.1:0-4117 GCA_943372725.1 Pseudoxanthobacter soli DSM 19599 | reverse complement strand
GGGCGACCGGCTCTTGGCGGTCGTCCACCTCAAGGACGTCGTCAAGCCGGACATCAAGGAGCGGTTCGCGGAACTGCGCCGCATGGGCATCCGCACCGTCATGGTCACCGGCGACAACCCGGTGACGGCGGCGGCGATCGCCTCGGAGGCCGGCGTCGACGACTTCATCGCCGAGGCGACCCCGCAGGACAAGCTCGCCTACATCCGCGCCGAACAGGCGAGCGGTCGGCTGGTGGCGATGTGCGGCGACGGCACCAACGACGCCCCGGCGCTCGCCCAGGCCGACGTCGGCGTCGCCATGCAGTCCGGCACCCAGGCCGCCCGCGAGGCCGGCAACATGGTCGACCTCGACTCGGACCCGACGAAGCTCATCGAGATCGTCGCGATCGGCAAGCAGCTGCTGATGACCCGCGGCGCCCTGACGACGTTCTCGATCGCCAACGACGTGGCCAAGTACTTCGCGATCATCCCGGCGCTGTTCATCGCGACGATCCCGGAGCTCGGCGTGCTCAACGTCATGGGCCTCGCGACGCCGGAGAGCGCCATCCTGTCGGCCGTCATCTTCAACGCCCTCGTCATCGTGGCGCTGATCCCGCTCGCGTTGCGCGGCGTCGGCTACCGCGCGGTCGACGCCGGCGCGATGCTCGCCCGCAACCTGACGATCTATGGCCTCGGCGGCGTCCTCGTGCCGTTCGTCGGCATCAAGGCGATCGACCTCATCGTCACCGCCCTCGGCCTCGCCTGACGGAGCAGAAGTCCATGACCCTCGTTTCACAGCTGCGGCCGGCGATCGTGCTGCTCGCCGCCTTCACGGTCCTCACTGGCCTGATCTACCCGCTCGCCGTCACCGGTATCGCCCAGGCGGTGTTCCCGGCGGCCGCCAACGGCAGCCTGATCGAGCGGGGCGGCGGCATCGTCGGCTCGTCCCTGATCGGCCAGCCCTTCGCCGGCGAGACCTGGTTCCACCCGCGGCCGTCGGCGGCGGGCGCCGGCTATGACGGGCTCGCCTCGTCCGGCTCCAATCTCGCCCCGACGAGCGCCAAGCTCGCCGACCGCATCGCCACCGACGTGGCGCGACTGCGGGCGGAAGGCGTCGCGGGTCCCGTGCCGGCCGACCTCGTCACCGCCTCCGGCAGCGGCCTCGATCCGGACGTGTCGCCGGCGGCGGCGCTCGCCCAGGTGCCGCGTGTCGCCGCCGCCCGCGGCCTGCCGGAGGCGGAGGTGCGCGCGCTGGTGGAGCGCACCGTCGAGGGGCGGACGTTCGGCCTCCTCGGCGAGCCGCGCGTGAACGTGCTGCGCCTCAACCTCGAACTCGATAGCCTGCGGCCCTGATCCGCTGCACAGCGAACCGTTAGCCGCCATGGCCTCCCCCGATCCGACCCGCGCCTCCCCCGACGCCCTGCTCTCCCTCGCCGCGCGCGAGGGGAGCGGCAAGCTGCGGGTGTTCCTCGGGGCGGCGCCGGGGGTCGGCAAGACCTTCGCCATGCTGCAGGCGGCGCAGAGTGCCCGCGAGGGCGGCCGAGATGTCGTCGTCGGTCTGGTCGAGACGCACGGGCGGCGGGAGACCGAGGGGCTGCTCGACGGCCTCGAGGTGCTGCCGCGCAAGATGGTGGCCTATCGCGGCCGCCTCGTCGCCGAGTTCGACCTCGAGGGGGCGCTCTCCCGCCGGCCGGGGCTCCTCATCGTCGACGAGTACGCCCACTCGAACGTGCCGGGCAGTCGCCACCCGAAGCGCTGGCAGGACGTGCAGGACCTGCTCGCCGCCGGCATCGACGTCTGGACGACGCTGAACGTCCAGCACCTCGAGAGCCTGAACGACGTCGTCCAGCGCATCACCGGCGTGCAGGTGCGCGAGACGGTGCCCGACACGGCGCTGCACGAGGCCGACGACATCGTGCTCGTCGACCTGCCGCCGGACGAGCTCCTGCAGCGGCTCGCCGACGGCAAGGTCTACGTCGCCGACACCGCGGCGCGCGCTGTGCAGAACTTCTTCAAGCCCTCGAACCTCACGGCGCTGCGGGAACTGGCGCTGCGTCGCGTCGCCTCCAGCGTCGACCGCGACCTCGTCGAGCAGATGCAGAGCGCCGCCATCGGCGGACCCTGGGCGGCGGGCGAGCGCATCCTCGTCTGCGTCGGGCCGGACGCCGCGGCGCAGGTGGTGGTCCGCCACGCCAAGCGGATCGCCGACCTCGTCGGCGCGTCCTGGTTCGCCGTGACGGTCGAGCGGCCGAGCGCGCGTGTCGACGAGGCGAGCCGGGCGCGGCTCGACGCGGCGCTGCGGCTGGCCGAGAGCCTGGGCGCCGAGACCCGGGCGCTGGTCGGAGCCGACCTGCCGACGGAACTGCTGAACTTCGCGCGCTTCGAGAACATCACCCAGATCGTCGTCGGCCGCGCCCGGGCCGGCCGCTTCGCCGTGTTCGGACGGCGGCCGCTGTCGGAGGCGCTGGTCCGGCGCGCCGACGGCATCGCCGTGCACGTCGTGACCTCCGAGGTGGCGGCCGTGCGCCCGCTCGCCTGGCGGAGACTGCTGCCGACGCGCGCGCCGATCACCGGCTACGCCGTCGCCGCGGCGGGCGTCGTCGTCGCCGCCCTCGTCGGTGAGGGCCTGACGCGACTGGTGCCGCTGCCGAACATCTCGATGCTCTTCCTGCTGGCGGTGGTGGTTCCGGCGATCCTGTTCGGTGTCTGGCCGGCGGTGCTCGCCTCGCTTTTGTCCTTCCTCACCTACAATTTCTTCTTCATCAGCCCGCTCTACACCTTCACCATCGCGCAACCCCACGAGTTCCTGGCGCTGACGATCTTCCTCGTCATCGCGGTGTCGATTTCGGCGCTCGCCGGCACGGCGCGGGACCAGGCGCACGCGGCGGTACAGCGCGTGCGGGCAACGCGACGGCTCTACGAGTTCACCCGCAAGCTCTCGGCGCTGGCCGACGAGGCGGGCGTCGCCGAGGCCGCCGCCTCGGCCATGCAGGCGGTGATGGGCCGGGGCATCGTCGTCCTCCTCGGGCGCGACGGCGACCTCGCCATCGTCGCCGCCTGGCCGCCCGAAGACAGCCTCGATACCGCCTCGCAGATCGCCGCCCGCTGGTCCTACGAGCGCGGCGAGGCGGCTGGCGCCGACACCGGCACGTTGCCGAGCGCACCGTGGCTGTTCCTGCCGCTCACCGCCTCCGGCCGACGCCTCGGCGTCGTCGGCATCGCCGAGACCGAGGACAGGGCGGCGCTCGGCGGCGAGCGGCGGGCGCTGCTCGACACGCTGATCGACCAGACCGCGGTGGCGCTCGATCGGGCGATGCTGTCGCGCGAGATCACCGCCACCCGGACGGCGGCCGAGACGGAGCGCGTCCGCAACATCCTGCTCGCCTCGATCAGCCACGACTTCCGCACCCCGCTCGCCTCAATCCTCGGCGCCGCGACGAGCCTCATCGACTATGGTTCACGCATGGACGAGCCGGCGCGCCGGGACCTGCTCGCGCAGGTGAAGGAGGAGGCGGAACATCTCGACGCGATGGTGCGCAACCTCCTGTCGATGACGCGTCTGGAAGCCGGCGGGCTGGAACTGCGGCGCGACTGGACGGACCTCTCCGAGATCGCCGGCCGCGTCGCCGAACAGGCCCGCCGTCGCGGCGCCCGCCAGCCGATCACGGTGACCGTCGAACCGTCGCTGCCGCTCGTGCGCGCCGACCCGAGCCTCGTCGAGCAGGCCCTCGCGAACGTCGTCGGCAACGCTGTCAAGTATGCGGGGGCGGACGCCCACATCGCCATCGCGCTCCGCGCCGAGGCCGGCGCGGCGGTGGTGACGGTCACCGATGACGGCCCCGGCATCGCCGCCGACGTGCTGCCACACGTGTTCGAGAAGTTCGTGCGCGCCGAACGCCACGCCGGCGACGGCGGGCAGGGCTCAGGGCTCGGCCTCGCCATCGCCCGGGGCATCCTCGATGCCCACGGTGGCGGCGTCGGCGCCGAGAGCCCGATCGACGGTGGCCGCGGCGCGCGGATCACGCTGCGGCTGCCGCTGCCGGAGGCCCCGCCATGACGGGACGCAACCCGACGGTTCTGGTGGTGGACGACGAGCCGGCGATCCACCGGTTCCTGACGCCCGCTCTGACGGCCAACG
>CALRZT010000391.1:0-4128 GCA_943372725.1 Pseudoxanthobacter soli DSM 19599 | reverse complement strand
CGCGACCGCCTTCTCGCCCGCACCCACGCCAACGACCGCGCCGCCCACGAGGTGATGGACTGGGTCAGCGTCTATGCCATCGCGGTGAACGAGGAAAACGCCGCCGGCGGCCGCGTCGTCACCGCGCCGACCAACGGTGCGGCCGGCGTCGTGCCGGCGACGCTGCGCTACTACCTCGATCACTGCTCGGGGGCGGGGCCGGAGGGCGTGCGCACCTTCCTTTTGACGGCGACTGCCATCGGCGCCTTGTTCAAGATGAACGCCTCGATCTCCGGTGCCGAGGTCGGCTGCCAGGGCGAGGTCGGCGTCGCCTGCTCGATGGCGGCAGGCGGCCTCTGCGCGGCACTCGGCGGCACCAACGAGCAGGTGGAGAACGCCGCCGAGATCGGCATGGAGCACCACCTCGGCATGACCTGCGATCCGATCGCCGGCCTCGTGCAGGTGCCGTGCATCGAGCGCAACGCCTTCGGCGCGATCTCAGCCGTCAACGCGGCATCCCTCGCTCTGCACGGCGACGGCACCCACGTCGTCTCGCTCGACAAGGTGATCGTGACGATGCGCGAGACCGGCCGCGACATGGCGTCGAAATACAAGGAAACGTCCCTCGGCGGCCTCGCCGTCAACCTGCCGGAGTGCTGAGTGGGCCGGCTCAGGCCGGGGCGCGGCCCAGCATGCGGGTCAGCGTCTGGTCGCGGTCGAGGATGTGGTGCTTGAGGGCGCCGACGACGTGGAGCGCGATCAGCACGCCGAGCCCCAGCACCAGCACCGGGCCGGAGTGGACGCTGCGCGCCAGCGACAGCGCGAACTCGTTTCCAGGTCCGGCCGGCAACAGCGTCAGGCCGAACACCTCCAGCGGCTGCCCCCGGCCGATGATGCGGGCGATGCCGGTGAGCGGCGCGAGCACGGTGATCGCCAGCAGCAGTCCGTGCACGGCATGGGCCAGGATGCGCTCGATCGCCGAGTAGCGGCCGACCGGATGCGGGAAGCCTTCCGACAGGCGCACGCCGAGCCGCCACGTCGCCAGGATCAGGATCATCAGCCCGAGCGCCTTGTGGCAGCTGAAGACGAACTCCCGCGCCGGCCCCTTCGCCATCTCCTCGGCGGCGATGCCGAGCGGGATCATCGCCAGAATGGCGATGGCGATCAGCCAGTGGAGCCGGCGCTCGACGGCCGGAATGGGGGCGGGTACGGCATGGGACGGGCGGGTCACGGTAGAACTCCTGGGTACCTGGCATGTTTCGCGAGGATGCGGTCAGGCGACCGGACCTTAGACCTCTTCGAAGACGGACGACCTTGACGCGGATCATCTGCGTCAATGCGCCGTCGCGCGACCGGCCGGCGCAGGTCTGGTGGCTGAGGTCTGCTAGCGCAGGTCTGTCGGCTCAGGCCTGCCGGTGAAGGCCTGCCGGTGAAGGCCTGCCGGCGAAGGCCTGCCGGTGCATCGAGGCCTCTGCTAGGCTGGAGGCCCTCCGCTTCGGGGACAGGAATGGACGCCGTCCGCGCATCGCGCTCCGCACCGGCGGCCGGCGAGACCGCCGTCTCCCGCCCGCGCCTCTCCGTCGGCTTCATCCTCGCCGACGACTTCACGCTGTCGGCGTTCTCGCTGTTCGTCGACCATCTCCGGCTCGCCGCCGACGAGGGCGACCGGTCGCGGCAGATCCTCTGCCGTTGGGTGGTGATGGGCAGCCGCGAGGAGGCGGTGCGGGCGAGCTGCGGCATCGCGGTGGCGCGCACCAGCCCGTTCGTCGACCCGCGCGGCTTCGACTACATCGTCGTCGTCGGCGGTCTCCTGTCGGCCGGCGCGCAGGTCGACGCCACGACGATCGCCTATCTCGAGAAGGCGGCCGCCGCCGGCGTGACGCTGGTCGGTGTCTGCACCGGCTCGTTCGTGCTCGCCCGCGCCGGGCTGATGACCGGGCGGCGGTGCTGCGTCTCCTGGTATCACCGCCAGGACTTCCTCGCCGCCTTCCCGCACCACGTGCCGGTCGCCGACCGATTGTTCGTCGACGAGGGCGACCGCATCACCTGCTCCGGCGGCGGCGGCGTCTCCGATCTCGCGACGCTTCTGGTCGAGCGCCACCTCGGCCGCGCCGTCGCCCAGAAGACCCGCCACGTGCTGCTGCTCGACCGGCCGCGCGCCGGCAGCGAGGCGCAGCCGCACCCGCCGGTCGCCGACACCGACGGCGTCCGCGACGAGCGCGTCCGGCGGGCGCTGCATCTGATGGAGCAGAACCTCGCCGACCCCCTGCCGGTCGCCGCCATCGCCGAGAAGCTGAAGCTCTCCACCCGCCAGTTGGAGCGCCTGTTCCAGGCGGTGATGGGGGAGCGGCCGGGTGCCTTCTACCGCGAGCTCCGGCTGCGCTACGCCCGCTTCCTGCTCGACACCACCGATCGGACGATCACCGACATCGCGCTCGAATCGGGCTTCGCCGACTGCGCCCACTTCTCCCGCCAGTTCAAGGCGCTGCACGGCTTCACGCCCACCGGCTCGCGCGGCGGCCGCCGGCCCTCGGCCGATCCGGCGGCGAAGGCGAGGCTCGTGGGCGGCCGCCTGTTCGAATGATCGGTGGGTCGTCGACGCCGATGTCGGGCTGCGATAAAAACGTGTCGCACAGGGAAAAGTAGCCGACCGCAGACTACGGAACACTTCTAATCCGCGGGAGGCGCGGGGCGCGCTCCCGGCGAAGCGGCGCGAGACGCCGCGGTGGAGGCCGACATCCATGCTGCAGGTTCCCCATTCCAGCATCGGCGCCCTCGTCGCGCGCCGCCGGCCGGGCTACGGCCTGGAGCAGCCGTTCTTCCTGTCGCAGGAGATCTTCGATCTCGACATGGAGGTGATCTTCGGCCGCCACTGGATCTTCGTCGGCGTCGAGGCGGACGTGCCGCAGCCGGGCGACACCATGGTCGTCGACATCGGCCGCACCACCGTCCTCATCCTGCGCGACGAGGCCGGCACCGTCCGCGCCGTCAACAATGTCTGCCGCCATCGCGGTGCCCGGCTGGTGCACGACTACAAGGCGAGCGTCGGCAATCTCGTCTGCCGCTACCACCAGTGGACCTACGGCCTCGACGGCAAGCTTCAGTATGCCGAGCACATGGGCGAGGATTTCGACAAGAGCTGCCTCGGGCTGAAGCCGGTGCATCTGAAGTCGCTCGAGGGCCTGCTGTTCGTCTGCCTGAGCGAGGACCCGCCCGCCGACTTCGACACCATGGCCGAGGCGATGCGGCCCTACATCGCTCCGCACGGCGTCCGCGACACCAAGGTCGCCTTCGAGATGGACATCATCGAGCCGGGCAACTGGAAGATCACGATGGAGAACAACCGGGAGTGCTATCACTGCTCGGTCAACCATCCCGAACTGACGGTGCCGCTGTTCGCCTACGGCTTCGGCTTCGCGCCCGAGCAACTCGACGAGACCGGCAAGCTGCAGGCCGACCGCTACGCCTGCCTGCTCGACGCCAACCACGCCGAATGGGAGGCGAAGGGCTTCCCGTCGCGGACGATCGAGCACCTCGACGACGTCGTCACCGGCTACCGCACCCAGCGCCTGCCGCTCGACGGTGCCGGCGAGTCGCACACGCTGTCGACGGAGGTCGCCTGCCGCAAGCTCCTCGGCGGCCAGACCGAGCGCAAGCTCGGCGGCCTGCACTTCTGGACGCAGCCGAACTCCTGGCACCACTTCATGAGCGACCACGCGGTCGTCTTCTCGGTGCTGCCGCTCGACCCCGAGCATTCGCTGCTGCGCACCAAGTGGCTCGTCCACAAGGATGCGGTCGAGGGCGTCGACTACGACATCCAGAAGCTGACCGAGGTGTGGGTCGCCACCAACGCGCAGGATTCCGAACTCGTCGGCTACCAGCACTCCGGCGTCAGCAGCCCCGCCTACGAGCCAGGCCCCTACTCGCCCTACACCGAGGGCCTCGTCGACAAGTTCACCAACTGGTACCTCGGCCGGATCGCGGATTATCTGGAGCGGTAGCCGCGGCGGCGGACGCGAGCCCGTCCCTTCCCTGCCAGGGGGAGGGACAGCCCGCCGCAGGCGGGCAGGGTGGGGCCTGTCGAGCACGGGCTCGAGATCGGATTGACGGGCCCCCCACCTGCCGCGCCTTCGGCGCGGCTGTCCTCCC
>CALRZT010000390.1:0-4163 GCA_943372725.1 Pseudoxanthobacter soli DSM 19599 | reverse complement strand
CATGTCCGTGTCGACGTTCATGATCGGCAGCGGCACCGCAACGCTGGTCAGCGTGGTGAACTTGTCCATCGGGAACACCCCTGAGCTTTGGCCGAGTTAGGCCGTTTCTGTTAAAGGAGTGAGACAGGCGGCGCAAGCCCCTGGATTGGTGTCGCCCGGAGAAGAAGCCATGAGCGCCGACAGCACCGCGCGGCTGATGCGCTTCGAGGCCAACAAGAAGTCGATCCTGGCGGCCTATCTGATCTGGTTCTTTCTCGGCGCCTTCGGCATCCACCGGATGTATCTCGGCCGCTGGATCTCGGGCGTCATCCTGCTGTTGCTGACCCTGGCCGGCGCCGGGCTGTGGTGGCTGCTCGACGCCCTGCTGTTCCCCGGCATGGTCAACGCCGGCAACAACGAGCTGGTCGACCGCATCAGCCGCTAGCCGCGGGTGCTTGCAGCGAAAAAATAGTGCGGCGTCGGATAATTCGTTACGGGCAAATCTTGTTCCAAGGTTGTACATATTCGATTGTACAATTATACCAAATACTGCGGCGATCGTACCCGAATATTCCAGGGAACGGCGCATGCTGCGGTAGTGTAATCCCGGGGGAAGGTGGGCATGCCTGGCCATCGGACAATCGCCGGCACGCTGGTCGCGCGTCTCGTCGTTGCGGCGCTGCTGTTCTGTGTGCTGGCCGGATGGCCGGGGTTTGCCGCGACGCAGACCGCGACGCCGGTCTGGGCCAGGAGTTTCGGCGGCACGTCGTCCAGCAATTTCGCCGCCACCGCGGGCGATGCCGACGGCAACGTCTATCTCGCCGGGTATTATTCCAGCCCGACACTGACCCTCGGTACCGGCGTCACCGTGAGCCTGGTGGGCACCGGCTCCGACATGGTGGTCGCCAAGTTCGACGCGACCGGCAGCGTCATCTGGGCGAAAAGCTTCGGCGGTGCCACCGCGTCGTCCATCCTCCAGGGCCTGGCCGTCGATTCCAGCGGCAACGTCTTCATCACCGGTTATTACCAGGGCGGCGCAATCGACATCGGCGGCACCACGCTGGCGGCGCCGACGGGCACGTACAACATGGCGGTGGCGAAGCTGAACGCCGCCGACGGTTCGCCTGCCTGGGCCTACACCTTCGCCGGCGGCGCGATGTCGGAGGCACAGGGGCTGGGCGTCGCCCTCGATTCGTCGGGCGACCCGATCTTCATCGGGCACTTCAAGGGTACCGATATCGACGTCCGGTCGAATACGATATCCCTGCGCGTCGGCGTCCAGAGCCAATTGGTCGCCAAGCTGGCGAGCAATGGCACCTACGCCTGGGCGAAGTCGTACGGGGGCGCCTCGGTCCTGCAAACCGGCACGACGATCAATCCACGCGGCGTCGCCGTCGACGGATCGGGGAAAATCTATATCTCCGGCTATTTCTCGGGCGGCAACCCGAACTTCGGCGGAACCGACCTCACCCTGGCCGGCACCTCCTCCAACATCTATCTCGCCAAGTTCGACGCGGCGATGTCGTCCGCGGACTGGGCCAGCAGCTACGGTGCCGTCAATGTTACGGCGGAAGTCAGCCGCTCGAGCCTCGTCGTCGACGGCAGCGGGAACAGTTATCTCTCCGGGTATTTCCACGGCGGCAACCTGCCGGTCGGCGGCACGACCCTGACCTGGCAAGGTGCCAGCGGCAGCAACAGCGACGCATTTGCGGCGAAGATCGGTACCAGCGGCACCGCGGCGGCCTGGGCCAGGAACTGGGGGGCCAGCGGGTCGGTGAACCGGGCGTTCGCCCTGGCCCGCGATACCGGCGGCAACGTCTATGTCTCCGCCTACATGAAGGCATCCGCCCTGGCGGTAGGGGCTTTCACCTTGACCCGGACAGGTACCCAGGATGCGCTGGTCGCCCGCCTCGACGCCGGCACCGGCAACCCGGTCTGGGCGGCAAACTACGGCGGCGCGTCGCCCGCCGCCACGGCGTTCGGGGTCGGCGTTGCCGTCACCGGCAGCGGCACGTCGCGCATCGTGCTGGCCGGCAATTTCTTCAGCGGTGCCATATCGGTCGGTTCGACCTTGCTGGCGGTCGGTTCGTTCAACACGCTTTTTGTCGCCAGCATCGCGCAGACCCATGGCTTGACGGTGACGACCGATGGCACGGGCACGGTAACCTCGACCCCGTCGGGAATTTCCTGCGGCGCGACCTGCACGGCCCAGTTCGAGGTGGGCACGGCGGTGACGCTGACGGCCTCGGGCGGCACCCTGTCGGCTTGGTCGGGTGACTGCAGCGGCGCGTCGGCCGCGACCTCGGCGACGATGAGCGCGGCGCGATCCTGCACCGCGACCTTCGCCAGCAGCGGCCCGCCCCCGACCCCGCCGACCCCGCCGCCGCCGTTCGTCAGCCCGTCGATCCCGCCGCCCGCGGTGATATCGGCCGAGACGACCGGCTCGGGCCAGGGCACGGTGTCGATTGCCGCGTCGTTCGCCAATCCGGGCAGCCTGAACTTCACGGTGAACCAGGCCTCGGGCGCGGCGCTGCCGACCTGGCTGACCTTCAACCCGGCGACGGTCAGCTTCGACTACGACGTCCCGCTGCCGGCGACCCTGCCGATCCAGCCTTCGGCCGACACCCGCGCCGGACGCAGCATCGTCAACACGGTCTATCCGCTGGCAGTGCTGGTGCAGACCGTGCCGGTCAACCTGACGGCGACGGGCGCAGGGCAGTCCTATACCGTCACCGTCAACATGGATTTCTATGCGCCGCGCGCGCCAGTGGCGATCTCGGCGGTCAGCTACAGCGCCGGCGGCGGCAGCGGCAACGCCACGTCGCGCCTGCCGGCCGTGTCGTGGGACGGCGGCCAGGTGGTGTTCGAAACAGCGGCGACCAACATCAACGCTGCGGCCAACGGGGACTACAGCTCGATTGCCCGCTATCACGGCCTGTCGGGCCAGCGTGACCTGTTGTCGCAGACGGCAATCCCCGGCGGCGGCGTGGCCAATGGCGCCGATGGCAACTCGAACAATCCGGCGGTTTCGGCGTCAGGAAATCATGCCGCGTTCTCGTCGGCAGCCCCGGGCGTGTCGATGACATCGAATGGCCAGCTCCGGCAGGTCTACCGTGCCGGCCTGGCCTATCCGCGGGTCGCGCTGAACGAGGCGGCGACGCCGGCGGCTGTGATGGCGTCGACCACGGCGGCGGGCGTGGCTGCCGATGCGGCGGCCGACCGGCCTGCGATTTCCGAGCAGGGGACGTTCGTGGCCTTCGAAAGCGCCGCGGGCAATCTCGGGGCGAACCCGGACCGCCTGAGCCAGATCTGGCGCAAGGATGTCGGCACCGGGGCGATCGTGCTGGTGTCGTCGACGTCGGCCGGCGTGGCGGGCAACGGCGACAGCCGCAATGTCTCGCTGTCGTGGGACGGCAACTTCGCGGTGTTCGATTCGACGGCGAACAACCTGGTGCCGGGCGGCGCGACGGGCCGGCATGTCTACCTGAAGAACCTGGTCGGCGGCCAGGTCTATCGCCTGTCGGCCGCGGCGGGCGCGAGCAATGCGAAGATCGACGCGCGGGTGACGAGCGTGGTCTACGTCTCGGCCGCCGGGAGCAAGGCGCAAGTGCTGCGCTATGACATCGCGACCGGTGTGACGACCACCGTCTCGGTCAATCCCTCGGGCGTGGCCGGCAACGGCGACTCGACGCAACCGACGCTGTCGGCCGACGGGCGGTTCGTCGCCTTCCGCTCGACCGCCACCGACCTCGTTGCCGGTTACACCGACAACGGCTACCCACAGATCTGGATCCGCGACGTGATGCGCGGCCAGACCGTGCTGATGACGCAGACCGAGGCCGGGGCCGGCGGCGGCGGCGCCTCGTCCGACCCGGCCCTGTCGGGCGACGGGTCGCAGATCGCCTTCACCAGCCAGGCGCGCGACCTGGTCAACGGCACGCCGTTGCCCGGCCAGATCCACCTGGCGGCCAATCCGCTGGTGCTGCCCGGCCGCACCGGCTACTGGTACACGACCGATGGCGGCAACCTGACCTGGAGCGTCGAGCGCTGGGGGACCAAGGCGCTGGTGGCGGGGCTGGCCTATGATGCGAACGGCGGCACGGCGGTATGGGCGGCGGGTTCCTGCCAGTTCACCGGGCTGACGTGCCAGGGCACCGTCAACCAGTTCGCCCAGGCCGGGGCGA
>CALRZT010000389.1:0-4317 GCA_943372725.1 Pseudoxanthobacter soli DSM 19599 | reverse complement strand
GAGCGCGACCAGATGGGTGACGATCGCATCCATGCCGGCGGCCTCGTCGGCGATCACCGAGGGCACGTCCGACCCGAAGACCTGGCGGTTGACGGTGACGACGGGGGTCGCGTCCCGCCACTCCTCCCGCGACGGGTCGTCGGCGATCTCGACGCTCGCGAGCAGCAGGCCGTCGACGCCGCGGTCGCGCAGCATCGTCACCATCTCGCGCTCGCGGCGGGCGTCGCCGTCGGTGTTGGCGAGGATGGCGACGTAGCCGCGGCGGGCGAGCGCGTCCTCGATACCGCGAATGATCGGCGGGAAGGCGGGATCGGTGATGTCGGGAATGATGACGCCGATAGTGCGGGTCGTGTTGGTCTTCAGCGTGTAGCCGGCGCTGCTCTTGCGGTAGCCGAGGGCGCGGCTCGCCCGCTCGATGCGCTCGGCGAGCTCGCTCGACACCCGGTGCGGTGACGAGGGATCGAGGGCGCGCGACACCGTCGACAGATGCACGCCGACGGCGTCCGCCACGTCCTTCAGGGTTACGCGCCTCTTCATGCCGTCATCGAGCGGGAAACCGGGGGATCGAGGGTCGGGAACGCGGGCGATCGGACCCGAACGCTAACGGACTTCGGCCAAGACGTCGATGCAATGCGCGGCCTCTTCGCCGGGATAGACACCGCCGGGGATGTATGGCAATCGTTTGCACGGAATTTGCCGCACCTCCACCGCCCTGGCGGTGACCGGCGCGGTGACACAGGCTCGGAGGTAACGACGTGCGCGTAGGGTTCATCGGATTGGGCGCCATGGGGCAGGAGATCGTCCCCAGGCTCTTGGCGGGCGGCCATCAGGTCGTCGGCTGGAACCGCTCGCGCGACAAGGCGGAGCCGCTGATCGCGCTCGGCATGGGCTGGGCGGACAGTCCGAAGGCGCTCGCCGAGGCGTCCGAGGTGGTGCTGTCGATCGTCACCGACGCGAAGGCCGTCGAGGCCGTGGCGCTCGGCGAGGACGGCGTGCTGGCCGGGCTTTCGGCGGACGCGATCTATGCCGACATGAGCACGATTGCCCCCGACGCGAGCCGCCGCATCAGCGACGCCTTCCGCGCCGCCGGCAAGATCATGCTCGACGCGCCGCTCTCCGGCAGCCCGGTGACGCTGCGCCAGGGCCTCGCTTCGATCATGGTCGGCGGCGACAAGGCGGCGATGGAGAAGGCGGCCCCCGTCTTCCTGTCGATCGGCCCGAAGCTGACCCACATCGGCGACAGCGGCCTCGCAGTCCAGATGAAGATCGCCATCAACCTCTGCCTCATGGTCGAGGTGATCGTCTTCGGCGAGGCGATCGCGCTCGCCGAGAAGGGTGGCGTCAAGCGCGAGGTCGCCGTCGACGCGATGCTGAAGAGCGTCGCGGCATCGCCGGTGCTCGGCTACCGCGGCCCGTTCATCCTCGATGGCAACATGCCCGACGTGCCGCTCGCCGACGTGACGCTGCAGCAGAAGGACATGATCCTGGCGCTCGACCTCGCCCGCAAGCAGGGCAGCGTCGTGCCGCTCGCCGCAGCGGCCAACGAGATGATGAACGCCTGCCGCGGCCTCGGCATCGACCATCGCGATTTCGTCACGGCGTTCGACGTCTATCGGCGCCTGGGAGGAGACAACTCGTGACCGTGAAGCCCTATCGCACCCGTATCGAAGACGTGCCGCTCGTCAAAGGCCTCAAGGAGGAGGACGGCTGGTACGACATGCAGGTCCGCTTCTGCGTCGACAAGGCGACGGTCGGTACCGACAACGTGCTCGGCTGGACCGTGCTGCCGCCGGGCGCCAAGCACGACAAGCATCGCCACTTCCACTGCGACGAGTTCCTCTTCGTCATTTCCGGCAGCGGCTACATCTACACCGACGAGGGCACCGAGCCCTCGAAGGCCGGCGACGTGGTGTTCACGCCACGCGGCCACTGGCACGGCTTCAACAACACCGGCGACGTCGACGCGGTGCTGGCGTGGGGCTGGATCGGTGCCGGCTCGCTGGAAGACGCCGGCTACGAGGTGCCGTCGGAGGAGTGATCCTCCGGGCCTCCGGGCCCACAGTTCCTGACGCGATCGCGACGACGGCGGGCTTGCCCGCCGTCGTTTGCGTTTGGGGGGGCGGAGCGAGGAGGGGGAGGGCGATCGGCGCGGTCGGGGAGGGCGCTCGGCACCGGATCGGCGTGGCGCCGATGCGCCCTTGAAGGCATACCCCTGGCAGTATATGGGGGTACTGCCATGGGTACCCTCGAGGTCACCCCGGAGAAGCCATTGCCGCACTCGCCCGACGACAAGAAGCGTGCGCTCGCCCGCCTGCACCGCATCAAGGGGCAGGCCGAGGGGCTGGAGCGCGCCATCGAGGCGGGGGCGGAATGCGGGCTGCTGCTGCAGCAGATCGCCGCCCTTCGGGGGGCGGCGGGCGGGCTGATGGCGGAGGTGCTGGAAAGCCACCTGCGCGAATTGCTCGGTGAGGCCCCCGACAACGGCCGGCCGGCGCTCGCCGCCGACGACCTCGCCGACATAACAAAGATGCTGCGGACCTATCTAAAATAGCCGACACACCGAGATCTGAGGAAACAGTCCATGCAAACGCGCGCCGCCGTAGCCTGGGAAGCCAAGAAGCCGCTCACCATCGAGACCATCGAGATCGGCGGGCCGAAGCCCGGCGAGGTGCTCGTCGAGGTGATGGCGACGGGCGTCTGCCACACCGACGCCTACACGCTCGACGGCTTCGATTCCGAGGGCAAGTTCCCGGCGATTCTCGGCCACGAGGGCGCCGGCATCGTCCGCGAAGTCGGCGCGGGCGTGACGTCGCTGAAGGTCGGCGACCACGTCATTCCGCTCTACACGCCGGAATGCCGGCAGTGCAAAACCTGCCTGTCGCAGCGCTCCAACCTCTGCACGGCGATCCGCGCCACCCAGGGCCAGGGCCTGATGCCCGACCGCACCAGCCGCTTCTCCTGCAACGGCGGCGAGGTGTTCCACTACATGGGCTGCTCGACCTTCGCGAACTTCACGGTGCTGCCGGAGATCGCGCTGGCGAAGGTCCGCGAGGACGCCCCCTTCGACAAGATCTGCTACATCGGCTGCGGCGTGACGACCGGCATCGGCGCGGTGGTCTATACGGCGAAGGTCTGGCCGGGCGCGAATGTCGTCGTCTTCGGCCTCGGCGGCATCGGCCTCAACGTCATCCAGGGCGCCCGCATGGTCGGCGCCGACAAGATCATCGGCGTCGACATCAACCCGGCCAAGGTCGAGATGGCCCGGAAGTTCGGCATGACCGACTTCATCAACCCGACGGACGTGGGCACCGACAAGGTCGTCTCGGCCATCCAGGACCTCACCGACGGTGGCGCCGACTTCACCTTCGATTGCACCGGCAACGTCAACGTCATGCGCCAGGCGCTGGAGGCCTGCCACCGCGGTTGGGGCACCTCGATCGTCATCGGCGTGGCGCCGGCGGGTGCGGAGATCGCCACCCGGCCGTTCCAGCTCGTCACCGGCCGCAACTGGCGCGGTTCCGCCTTCGGCGGCGCCCGCGGCCGCACCGACGTGCCGAAGATCGTCGACTGGTACATGGAGGGCAAGATCAACATCGACGACCTGATCACCCACACCATGCCGCTCGACGAGATCAACACCGCCTTCGACCTGATGCACGAGGGCAAGTCGATCCGATCCGTCGTGATCTACTGAGGGCGCGGGTATGGAAACGATCTCGAAGGCGAAGGCCCACGGCGGCGTCCAGGGCGTCTACCGGCACGAGTCGGCCGAAACGAAGACGCCGATGACGTTCGCTGTCTTCGTGCCGCCGCAGGCCGCGCACGGCAAGGTGCCGGTGCTCTGGTACCTCTCCGGCCTCACCTGCACCCATGCGAACGTCATGGAGAAGGGCGAGTACCGGGCGGCGGCGGCGAAGCACGGCGTGATGATCGTCGCGCCCGACACCAGCCCGCGGGGCGCCGGCGTGCCGGACGAGCCGGACAACTGGCAGTTCGGCTCGGGCGCCGGCTTCTATGTCGATGCCACCGAGGCGCCCTATGCCGCGAACTACCGGATGGCGTCCTACGTCCTCGACGAGCTGCCGGCGCTGATCGCGGCGGAGTTCCCCGCCGACATGGGCCGGCAGGGCATCTTCGGCCACTCGATGGGCGGGCACGGCGCGCTGACGATGGCGCTGCAGCACGCCGACCGCTTCCGCTCGTGTTCGGCGTTCGCGCCGATCGTGCAGCCGTCGACGGCGGAGTGGTCGCGGCCGGCGCTGACGAAGTACCTCGGCGCCGACGAGAGCGCGTGGCGGGCCTACGACGCCGTCGCGC
>CALRZT010000388.1:0-4339 GCA_943372725.1 Pseudoxanthobacter soli DSM 19599 | reverse complement strand
GGGGGGGCGCCGCGAACTCGACGACTGATGCCTCGCCCGACGCCGGCCTCATCTCTGCCGAGACCGGCACCAGCGCCGAGCCTGCCGCTCCCCCCCTCCCTACCCTCCCCCGTGAGGGGGGAGGGTTCGCACCCAGACCTTGGAGAGGTGGTGACCCTTCGGAGGCAGGAGGTTTCGCCCCGAGCCAGCCTCAGGGCTTCGCCGCCCGCGTGGCCGCCGCCGACATGCTGGTGCACGGCGCCGATGACCCTGGCCGCGACCTGCTCGAGGGCGGCGGCGATGTCGGGTTCATCGGTGGGTTCGCCGCCGCGGCGGCGCTGCTCGGCGGCACGCCGGACCTCGTCGTGCTCGACACCAAGGACGCCGACCGCCCGGTGGCGCGGCCGCTGTCCGCCGAGATCGCCCGCGTCGTCCGCGGCCGGGCGCTGTCGAAGCGCTTCATCGCCGGGCAGATGCGCCACGGCTGGCGCGGCGCCACCGAACTCGCCGAGACCGTCGACCGCCTGATCGGCTTTGCCGAGACCATCGGCGCGGTGCCGGGCCACCTCATCGACGCGGTGCACGCCGCCTATCTCGGCGACCCGGCGGTGCGCGCCTTCCTGCTCGACGCCAACCCCGATGCGGCGCGGCTGATCGCCCGGCGCTTCGCCGACGCCCGCCGCCGCGGCCTCTGGCACCCGCGCCGCAACGACGTCGACGGCGACCTGGCGGCGCTCCTGGCGGAGGCAGCGGAATGAGCGCGGTGGCGGACACGGGCGTCATGCCGGCGGGCCGGCGCCCGGTTCCCCGCGAGGCCTGTCCGTCGCTGGTGGCACCGATGGCGACCGGCGACGGGCTGATCGCCCGGTTGCTGCCGGCGGACGGTGAACTGTCGCTCGCGGCGCTGGCGGCGATCGCGGCGGCCGCCGCACGCTTCGGCAACGGTGTCGTCGAGGTGACTCAGCGCGGCAGCCTGCAGGTGCGTGGGCTCACGGCTGAGACGGCGGCGGAGCTAGAGACTGCGGTGCACGCCGCTGGTGCGTCGCCGCCGGCGGGGCCGCCGGTGCACGTCGGCCCGCTCGCCGGCCTCGACCCGGCGGAGATCGCCGACCCGCGGCCAATCGCGGCGCTCTTGCGGACGCGCCTCGCCGCAGCGGTGACGGCAACGGCGCCGGCGAAGCTCGCGATCATCGTCGACGGCGGCGATTTCGGCCTCGACGGGCTGTCGGCGGACCTGCGGCTCGTGGCGGTGCGCACGGACGGTGCGCCGGCGTGGCGGCTCGAGGCCGACGACGGGCCACTGTCGCCGCCGATGGCGCCGCCAGAGGCCGTGGCGGCGGCGGTGGCCTTCGTCGCCGGTCTCGACCGGTCGCGACGGCAGCGGCCACGCCCGCGGGTGCCGGTGGCGCCGGTGGGCGTGTTGATCGATGGCGGCGCCGCCGGCGTCGTCGTTCCGTACGGTTTTACCGACGCGGGGCGGCTATTGGAGCTTGCCGCGGCGGCTGTGGACGCGGGCGCAGCGACGGTGCGGCTGGCACCGGGGCACGGGCTGGTCTTCGTAGGGCAGGGCAGCGGCAACGACGGCGGCGACGGCTCCCCTCGGAATGCCTGCGCTCCTGAGCGCACGGCCGGTGGATCAGCCCGTGACACAAACGGTGCGGGACAAGGCTTCTCGCCCTCGGCCTTGCTTGCCGCTGCTGCGACGCTCGGCTTCATCGTCCGCCGCGACGATCCCCGGCTCGCCTTGTCGGTCTGCGCCGGCGCCCCGGCCTGCGGCTCCGGCGAGGGGCCGACGCGACCCTTGGCCGACGCCGTCGTCGCCGCGGCTTCGCCGCTGATCGCGGCCGGCGGCAGCGTCCACCTCTCCGGCTGCGCCAAGGGTTGCGCCCGCGCTGCTCCCGCCGACCTGACGATCGTGGGTCATGCGGGTGGCTACGGGCTGGTGCGCGACGGCCGGGCGGGTGATGTGGTGGATGTCACAACCACCATCGAGTGTGTGCTCTCCGACATCGCCTCCCTCGCGGATCCTTCTGCCGCCGGGGGGCGAGGGAAGACCGATGGCTAACGAAACCCCTGTCGTGAGCATGCTCGAAGACTGGTTGATCTGCCGCCACACCCGGATCACTGGCCGCTTCGTCGTGGAGCGCGTGACCGACTGGAGGACGGGTGACCAGCAGGGACACGCGATGGATTTCGTGGGAGCGACCGTCATGGGACGCTTCTCGGCGTGGCCGGGACATCTCAGTGCGGCCGGGTGGCCTTTCGCCGACGCCGAGGCGCTCGATGTTCGGACGGAGAAGACGCTCTTCTATTGGGGATATCAGCCACTGTCGACCGAACTTCTCGACCGGTGGTTGAGCGAGCTCGAACGGTACGAACGTCAGGGCTGACCGCCTGCCCCCGCCTGGCGGCGGTAGAACGCACGGACCATAGCGGATCGCTCCGCCCTTCAGCCGATCCGCTCGACGATCAACGGATGCGGGCGCTGCATGTCGCCGAGGTGGTAGGCGGCCAGAACGGCCGCGGCCGCTGCGTCGGCGCCGGCTTCGGTGCGGGCGTGGACGACGGCGAGGGGGCAGTCGGGGCCGACCTCGTCGCCCGGGCCCGCAAGATGCGTGAGGCCGCCGGCGGGGTCGATGACGTCGTCGGGCCGGCGGCGGCCGCCGCCGAGGCCGATGACGGCGAGGCCGAGGGAGCGGGTGTCGACGCGGGCGACGGTGCCGGATGCGGTCGGGGACACCGGGCGGACGATCGGCGCATGGGCGAGGTGCTTGCCCGGATGCTCGACGAGATCGTCCGGCCCGCCGAGAGCGGAGACCATCTGCTGGAACGTCTCGGCCGCGCGGCCGCCGGCCAGCGCGG
Organism: Pseudoxanthobacter soli DSM 19599; assembly: GCA_943372725.1. Classification (GTDB taxonomy): domain Bacteria; phylum Pseudomonadota; class Alphaproteobacteria; order Rhizobiales; family Segnochrobactraceae; genus CAMDHY01. Next base: position 1,498 of record CALRZT010000388.1, on the reverse strand, counting down.
CGGCGATGCGCTCGCGCCCGGTGGCGACGTCGGGAGCGAGCGCGCCCAGCACCAGCATCTCGGCGCCGAGTTCCACCGTGACGTCGACGAGGCGCGGCTCGGCGGCGCGGCCGGCGAGCACGTCGATGGCGAGCCGCGTCTCCAGCGCGTTGCCGGCGACCGAGGCGAGGGGTGCGTCCATGTCGGTGATCAGCGCCACCGTCGGCAGACCGGCGCCGCGGGCGACCGCGACGAGGCTTTCGGCGAGTTCGCGGGCGGCGTCGAGCGAGGGCAGGAAGGCGCCGGAGCCGACCTTGACGTCGAGGACGAGGCCCGTGAGACCCGCTGCGAGCTTCTTCGACAGGATCGAGGGCGTGATGAGGTCGAGCGTCTCGACCGTCGCGGTGACGTCGCGGATGGCATAGAGGCGGCGGTCGGCGGGGGCGAGGTCGTCGGTCTGGCCGATGATGGCGCAGCCGACGGAGCGGACGACGCGGCGGATTTCGTCGAGGCCCGGCGTCGAGCGGTAGCCGGGGATGGCATCGAGCTTGTCGAGGGTGCCGCCGGTGTGGCCGAGGCCGCGGCCGGAGATCATCGGCACGTAGCCGCCGCAGGCGGCGACGGCCGGCGCCAGGAGCAGCGAAACGGTGTCGCCGATGCCGCCGGTCGAGTGCTTGTCGAGCGCCGGGCCGGGGAGCGCCGACCAGTCGAGGATGGTGCCGGAATCGCGCATGGCGAGCGTCATGGCGATGCGCTCGTCGAGGCCGAACTTGCGGAAGTAGATCGCCATGGCGAAGGCGGCGATCTGGCCCTCGGTGACCGAGCCGTCCGAGATGCCGCGCACGAAGGCTGAGATCTCGCTCTGCTCGATCGAGGCACCGTCGCGCTTGCGGCGGATGGTCTCCTGGGGGAGGAACAGCGACATCGACGGTTCCTCAGTAGCCGGCGGCGGGCTTCGGCGCCGCCGCGCCGGCGAGTGCCGCTGTCAGCGCGTCGAGGAGGCCGCTCGCGCCGAAGCGGAAGGTCGCCGGCGTCGCCCAGCCGGCGCCGAAGCCGGCATCGACCTGCGCGAGGTAGGCCTTCGCATCGGCGAGCGTACGCACGCCACCGGAGACCTTCAGCGCCACCGGGCGAGGGGCGGCGCGGATGGCGTCGATCAGCACCGCGACGGCCTCCGGCGTGGCGCTGACCCTGGTCTTGCCGGTGGAGGTCTTGAGGAAATCGGCGCCGCCTGCGATGGCCGCCTCGGCGGCGACGCGGATGAGGGCGGGGTCGACGAGTTCGCCGGTCTCGAGGATCGCCTTGAGGCGGACGTGGGCGGGGAGGGCATCGCGGACGCGGTGAACTTGCGTCTCGGCGAAGCCGGGGCGGCGGTCCGCGACGGCGCGCCAGGGGATGACGAGGTCGACCTCGTCGGCGCCGTCGGCGGCGGCCCGCTTCGCCTCCTCGACGACCTCCAGCGTCTTCTCGCCGCCGGCGGGGAAGTTCACGACGGTCGCGACCTTCACCGGCGTCCCAG
>CALRZT010000387.1:0-4380 GCA_943372725.1 Pseudoxanthobacter soli DSM 19599 | reverse complement strand
GAGACCGACAGCCTCGCCGGGGCGATCGGCTACCCGATGCCGCGCCGAAAGCCGCTGGTCTTCGACGAGACCGCCGACCTGCAGCCGCGGCCGACCTCGAACCTGCCCGACCCGCTGCCGGCGCCTGCCGGCACCGAGGCGACGCCGGTGTTCGCCTCCACCCAGGGCGTCACCTCCGGCGCCACCGCGACACAGTCGGCGCAGCCGTCTGCCACCGGTGCGACCGACGCCGCCGCCGCGGCGCTGGCGCGAGGCACGACGACCGCCGACGCCGCCGCGACCGCGCCGGTGGTGGTCCCCGCGCCGGCCGCGACGGCACCGCAGCCGGCCGAGCCGGCGCCGGTGACGCCGGAGCCCGTCGCCACCGCAGCCGCGACCGCGCCGCCGCCCGTCGAGGACACGGCGTCGGTTGATACCCGCACCGTCACCACTACGCCGATCCGCGTCGCCACGCCGGCCGCCCGGCAGGACCCGCCGCCGCCCGCTCCCGCGGCTGTCGAGGCGGCTCCCGCCGCCGTCGAGCCGCCGCTCAGCCTGCCGGCGGTGACGCCGCAGCCGACCGCCGCGGCGCCGACCGCCGCTGCCGCACCGTCAACGGCGGCCGGCCGTTCTGCCCGGCTGCTGCCGCCCGCCGGCGCCGGCACCAACCCGTTCGCGCCGTCGACCGCGCAGCCGGCCGCCGCCGCTGCGGCACCGCCACCGCCCGCCGTGGAACCGGCACCGGCACCGGCGGCCGCCGCTCCGGCGGTGGCGACCACCGCCGGCGGGGCCTTCGTGGTGCAGCTCGCCTCGCAGAAGAGCGACGCCGAGGCACGCGCCGCCTACGCCTCGCTGCAGCGCCGCTTCCCGTCGATCCTGGGCGGCTTGAGCCCGGTGATCCAGACGGCCGACGTCGGCACGCGCGGCACCTTCTACCGGGTGCGGCTGCCGTTCGGCTCGTCCGGCGAAGCGAACCGCCTCTGCAACGACCTCAAGGCCGCCGGCGGCGACTGCTTCGTCGGCCGCAACTGAGCGGCCACCGGTTGGCCGCCGGCTTGACGGCCGGCGGTCCGGCGGCGTCTATGGCCGCCGACGACGAGGCGCACCGATGGCTGTGGAATCGAAGGCCTTCATCACCGGCGCCGCCGGGCTGTCGCTGACGGCGGACGAAGAGGCGTTCCTCGCCGCCGAGCGGCCGTGGGGCCTCATCCTGTTCGCCCGCAACTGCGACACGGCAGCTCAGATCACAGATCTCGTCCTCCGGTTCCGGCAGCTCGTCGGCCGCCCCGACGCGCCGGTGCTGATCGACCAGGAGGGCGGCCGCGTGCAGCGGCTGAAGCCGCCGGGCTGGCGCCGCTACCCGACTGGCCGTGCCTATGGCGAGGTCTACGACGAAGATCCCGCCGCCGGTCGCCGCGCCGCCTTCCTCGGTGCGCGCCTGATCGCCGAGGACCTCGCGGCGCTCGGCATCACCGTCGACTGCCTGCCGGTCGCCGACGTGCCGGCGCCGGACGGCCACGACGTCATCGGCGACCGCGCCTATTCGACCGATCCCGCCATCGTCGCCGACATGGCGCGCGCGGCGGCCGAGGGGCTGATGGCCGGCAGCGTGCTGCCGGTCGTCAAGCACGTGCCCGGCCACGGCCGCGCCCGCGCCGACAGTCACCTGGCGCTGCCGATCGTCGAGACCGATCGCGCCACGCTGGAGGCGATCGACTTCGCGCCCTTCAAGGCGCTCGCCGACCTGCCGCTCGCGATGACGGCCCACGTCGTCTACACGGCGATCGACCCGCACGCGCCCGCCACCACCTCGCACCGGGTGATCGAGGAGGTGATCCGCGGCTCGATCGGCTTCGACGGCTGCCTGATGGGCGACGACGTGTCGATGAAGGCGCTCGCCGGCTCGATCGACGACCGCACCCGCGCCCTCTTCGCGGCCGGCTGCGACCTCGCCCTCCACTGCAACGGCGACTTCGCCGAGATGCGCTTGGTCGCCGCGGCGACGCCGGCGCTCGCAGGCGAGGCGGCACGCCGGGCCTCGGCGGCGCTCGCCCGCCTGACCGCACCCGAGCCCTTCGACCGCGACGACGCGCTCGCCGTCGTGGAGAGGCTCACGGCGGTCGCGGGGGCGGTGGCGTGATCTCGACCGGCGAGCCCGACGGGGCTGCGGACGGCCTGCTCGCCGGCTGGGAGGCACCGGTTCGCGACGGACTGGCGGTACGCGAGGGGGAGGCGGGCGAGGCGCTGATCGTCGACGTCGACGGCTTCGAGGGACCGCTCGACCTGCTGCTCGCGCTTGCGCGGACCCAGAAGGTCGACCTCGCGCGCATCTCCATCCTGGCGCTCGTCGAGCAGTACCTCGCCTTCATCGGCGAGGCGCGGCGGCTCAGGCTGGAACTCGCCGCCGACTACCTCGTCATGGCCGCCTGGCTCACCTACCTGAAATCGCGACTGCTGTTGCCGCCGCCGCTGCCCGAGGACGGGCCGAGCGGCGAGGAGCTCGCCGATGCTCTGGCCTTCCGCCTGCGCCGGCTGGAGGCGATGCGTGGCGCCGCCGCGCGGCTCGCCGGCCGCGCCCGCCTCGGCCGCGACGTGTTCGCCCGGGGCGAACCGGAGCGGCTGGCGACGACGACGCGGCCGCTCTGGCAGGCATCCCTCTATGATCTCGTCGCCGCCTACGCCTCGCAGCGCCAGCGGCTGGCGGTGACGACGATCCGCCTGTCGCGCCGGGCGGTGTGGTCGCTGGTTGACGCCCGCGCCATCCTGGAGCGGCTTGTCGGCAAGGTGGCCGCGTGGACGGAGCTCGACGTGCTGATGGCGAGCTATCTCGCCGACCCGTCGGAGCGCACGACGGTCCGCGCGAGCACCTTCACCGCCAGCCTCGAACTCGCCAAGGAAGGCGTGGTGGACATCGCCCAGACGGCCGCCTTCGCGCCGATCTTCGTGCGCGCCCGCGCCGCCGCGGAGCCGGCCGATGGCTGAGCGCGGCACCATCGCCAGCCTGCCGGGGGCGGCGGGGCTGCGCGAGAACCTGCGCATCGTCGAGGCGGTGATCTTCGCGAGCGCCGGGCCCGTCGACGAGGCCGCGCTGGCGACGCACCTCCCGGTCGGAACGGACCTTGCGCGCCTCATCGGCGAACTGCAGTCGGCCTATGCCGGCCGCGGCGTCAACCTCGTCGCGGTCGCCGGCGGCTGGGCGTTCCGGACGGCCGAGGACCTCGCGCCGCTGCTGCGCCGCGAGCAGGCCGAGCCGCGCAAGCTATCGAGGGCGGCCCTGGAGACGCTCGCCATCATCGCCTACCACCAGCCGGCGACGCGGGCCGAGATCGAGGATATCCGCGGCGTCGCCACCGCCAAGGGGACGCTCGACGTGCTGCTCGAAAGCGGCTGGGTGCGGATGCGGGGGCGGCGCAAGTCGCCGGGCCGGCCGATCACCTACGGCACGACGCCGGCCTTCCTCGACCACTTCGGCCTGGAGCGGATCGGCGACCTGCCGGGATTGGAAGAGCTGAAGGGGGCGGGGCTGCTCGATACGCTGCCGCAGGCGACGCTCGCCGCCCCGCGCGACGAGCCGGACCTGTTCGACGACGAGGAGCCGCTCGGGGCCCTCGGCGAGGACGAGGCCGCCGCGGCGGACGAGGACGTGTCGTGACGGAGGCGGTCGGTGCTTCGACGCGGCTCGTGTTCGAGCGGGTGTCGCGACGGTTCGGTGCCCATGCGGCCGTCCACGAGGTGAGCCTCGCCGTGCGTGCCGGTGAGGTGCTGTGTCTGCTTGGCCCCTCCGGCTGCGGGAAGACGACGCTGCTGCGGATCGCCGCCGGCATCGAGCGCCAGGACGCCGGCCGCGTCGTGATCGACGGCGAGGAGGTGGCCGGCCCGGAGCGGGTGCTGCCACCGGAGGCGCGCAATGTCGGGCTGGTCTTCCAAGACTACGCGCTGTTCCCGCACCTTTCGATCCTCGACAACGTCCGCTTCGGCCTCTCCGGCCGCCCGTCGGCGGAGGCGCGCGAGACGGCGCTCGCGGCGCTCGAGGCCGTTGGTCTCGCCAACCTCGCGGGCTCCTATCCGCACCGGCTCTCCGGCGGCGAGCAGCAGCGGGCGGCGCTCGCCCGCGCCCTCGTGCCGCGGCCGCGGGTGCTCTTGATGGACGAGCCGTTTTCCGGCCTCGACACGCGGCTGCGCGACCGTGTCCGCGACGAGACGATGGCGCTGCTGCGGGCGCGGGGGGCGACCGCCGTCGTCGTCACCCACGATCCGGAGGAGGCGCTGCGCATCGGCGACCGCATCGCCCTGATGCGCGACGGCAAGATCGTCCAGCTCGGCGGACCCGAGGACCTCTACCATCGCCCGATCGATCTCGAGGCGGCGCGCTTCTTCTGCGAGACCAACGAGTTCGCCGGC
>CALRZT010000386.1:0-4381 GCA_943372725.1 Pseudoxanthobacter soli DSM 19599 | reverse complement strand
TCGGCGCTCCTCGGTCCGTCAGCGCCCGAAGTCGGCGGCGATCTTGTCGACCAGCGGACCGACGCCGGTGCGGATCGGGTCGACGGCGGGCAGACCGTGCGCAGCCGACGTCTCGGCGAGAACCTTGGCGGCGGCCGCGTCGTCGAGATGCTCGGTGTTGACGGCGATGCCGACGCAGCGAATCTCCGGGTTGGTCAGCCGCCCGCAGGTGACGGTGAGGTTGATGACCTGCTGGATGGTCGGCAGCGGCGTCTTGACGCCGCGCATCGTGGTGCGCGTGGGCTCGTGGCAGACGACGAAGGCGTCCGGCTGGGCACCATGCAGAAGCCCGAGCGACACGCCGGCGAAGGAGGGGTGGAAAAGCGAGCCCTGGCCCTCGACGAGGTCCCAGTGCTTCGGATCGGCGTCCGGCGTCAGCCACTCGACGGCGCCGGAGATGAAGTCGGCCACCACCGCGTCGATCGCCACGCCGCGGCCGGAGATCAGCACGCCGGTCTGACCCGTCGCCTTGAAGTCGGCGTCGAAGCCCTTGTCCCGCATGCCTGTTTCCAGCGCGAGGGCGGTGTACTTCTTGCCCACCGAGCAGTCGGTGCCGACCGTCAGCAGGCGCCGGCCGGTGCGCTTGTTGCCCTTGCCGGTGGCGAACTTCACCGGCGAGTGGCGGACGTCGAAGAGCGACAGGCCCTTTTCGGCGGCCCGCTCGCGGATCGCCGGCACGTCGGAGAGGCGGCTGTGCAGGCCGGTCGCGACGTTGAGCCCGGCATCGAGCGCGGCGAGGATCGAATCGACCCAGTGCTCCGGCAGCACGCCACCGGCGTTCACCGCGCCGACCACCATCGTCTTCACCCCATTGGCGGCGGCCTCCGCGGCGGCCATCTCGGGGAGCCGGGCATCGGCCTTGCATCCCGGCAGGCGCCACTGGCCGACGCACCAGTCACGGCGCCAGTCGACGACGCCGAGGCCGGTCTTGGCGGCGAGCGCGTCCGGCACGTCGCCGAGGAAGATGAGGTAGGGACGTGGAATGTCCATCAGGGAGCGCCCCGTTGTTCGTCTGCCGGCCGCGGAGGGGGAAGGCGGGGGTGATTTGGCGTGGGCGAGCCTCCCACGGACGCCGCCATCCCTCGACGGTGCGGCGCCGACCAAGTAATAGGCTTCAAGTGGGTCGAGCGACAAGAGACCGAAAGCGGTGGCGATGAGCCGGACGCAAGCCGACGACGCGCCCCGGCTCGACGTCGAGGAAACGGGCGACGAAGTGCGTCTGGTGGCGGCGGGTGCCTGGCATCTCGCCAGCGGCCGGGCGGCGGAGAAGCTCGTCGACGGCGTGCAACTCGGCCAGAAGCGCCGGGTCGTCATGGACCTGTCGAAGGTCACCGAACTCGACACCGCCGGCTCCTGGCTGCTGCACCGCCTGCGGGCATCGCTGGAGTTCGCCGGCGCCCGCGTCGAACTGACGGGTCTGCCGGAGAATCGCCGCACCCTCATCGCCGAGGTCGAGAGCCACGTTCCCGAGCCGTGGGCGCCGCGGCGCCAGCCTTGGACGTGGACGCGCATCCCCGAGATCGTCGGCCGCCGCACCGTGATGATCGGCGAGGACATCATCGCCGTCCTCAATGTGCTCGGCGCCTTCTCGGTCGGCCTGGTCGGCTGCCTCGTCCATCCCTCGCGGATGCGCTGGAACTCGATCCTCTATCACCTCGACACCACCGGCCGCGGCGCCGTCCCGATCATGGTGCTGATGTCGACGCTGATCGGCGCCATCGTCGCGCAGCAGGGGGCCTTCTACCTGAAGCGCTTCGGCGCCGACGTCTTCGTCGTCGACCTCGTCGGCGTACTGGCGCTGCGCGAGCTCGGCGTGCTGCTCACCGCCATCATGTTCGCCGGCCGCTCCGGCAGCGCCTTCACCGCCGAGATCGGCTCGATGAAGATGCGCGAGGAGATCGACGCGCTGACGGTGATGGGCGTGCGCCCGCTCGAGGTGCTGATCATCCCGCGGCTGATCGCCCTGATGCTGGCGCTGCCGGCGCTCACCTTCATCTCCGACATGGCGGCGCTGTTCGGGGCGATGATCGTGGCGATCAGCTATGTCGGACTGTCACCCGACGCCTTCATGATCCAGCTCCTCGACGCGATCGACCTCGAGACGTTCATGATCGGTATCGTCAAGGCGCCGTTCATGGCGCTGATCATCGGCCTCGTCGCCTGCGTCGAGGGCCTGAAGGTCGAGGGCAGCGCCGAGTCGCTCGGTCGCCAGACCACCACCTCGGTGGTGAAGGCGATCTTCATGGTGATCGTCGTCGACGGCATTTTCGCCGTGTTCTTCGCCACGGTCGGCATATGAATTCGCCCCGCAGCGCCCCCCCGCCGCCCGCCGCGCCGCTCTCCAACGAGCGCGAGGCGATCATCCGTGCCCGCGGCATCACCGTGCGCTTCGGCACCAAGACCGTGCTCGACGGCCTCGATCTCGACATCTACCGCGGCGAGGTGCTGGGCTTCGTCGGCGGCTCGGGCATGGGCAAGTCGGTGTTGATGCGGACCATCCTCGGGCTGGTGCAGAAGCAGGCCGGCACCATCGAGGTGTTCGGCAAGGACCTCGATTCGCTGAACGACCGCGAGCGGGCGATGGTCGAGCAGCGCTGGGGCGTGCTGTTCCAGATGGGGGCGCTGTTCTCCGGCCTCACCGTCAAGCAAAACGTCCAGGTGCCGATGCGCGAGCACCTCGACATCAGCCCGCGGCTGATGGACGAACTGGCGCTCCTCAAGATCGAGATGGTCGGCCTCGCCCGCGACGCGGCGGAGAAATATCCCTCCGAGCTCTCCGGCGGCATGATCAAGCGGGCGAGCCTCGCCCGCTCGCTGGCGCTCGATGCGGACCTCCTGTTCCTCGACGAGCCGACCTCGGGCCTCGATCCGATCGGTGCGGCGGAGTTCGACGAGTTGATCGCCAAGTTGCGGGAAACGCTGGGGCTCACCGTCTACATGGTGACGCACGACCTCGACAGCCTGTACTCCGTGTGCGATCGAATAGCCGTCCTCGGCGAAAAGCGCGTTCTGGTGGCTGGAACTCTTCGAGAAATGCTGGCGTTCGATCACCCTTGGGTCCGCGCCTATTTCCACGGCGTCCGCGGCGGCCGTCTGGCCGCGACGATCGAAGTGTAGGGAGCGGCCGGCCGGATGGAGACGCGGGCAAACTACGTGGCCGTCGGAGTGTTCGTGCTGATGGTGCTCGCGGGCGCCTTCGGCTTCGTCTACTGGCTCTACTCCTCCCGTTCGATCACCAACCGCACCGAGGTGGACATCCTGTTCCCGGGCTCGGTGACGGGCCTCGCCGTCGGCGGCGCGGTCTATTTCAATGGCATCCGCATCGGCGAGGTGACGCGCCTGCGCTTCGCCGGAGACGGCTCCACTGCCGTCCAGGCGAGGACCATGGTGGATCCGAGCGCGCCCCTGAAGAAGGACACGCGCGCCGAACTCGGCTTCACCGGCCTCACCGGCATCGCCTACGTCTCGCTCACCGGCGGCACGCCGAACTCGCCCTCGCTGTTCGAGGACGAGGAGGTGCCACTCATCGCCGCCGACCGCTCCGCCTTCGAGGACCTCCTGAAGGGCGCGCGCGACATCCTCACCAAGGCCGACACGACCTTCAGCGAGATCGAGAAACTCGTCACCGACAACGCCCCCGCGGTGGCGCGGACGCTGCAGAACGTCGACGAGTTCACCTCGGCGCTCGCCGCCAATTCCGACGAGGTGCGCACGATGTTCACCGACGTCGGCCAGGCGGCGCGCACCATCGCCGATCTGTCGAACCGGCTCGAGGGCATCGTCACGCGCGTCGAGCAGCTGGTGCAGGAGGTCGATCCGCAGGCGGTCCGCACCATCGTCGACAACGCCGTGTCGTTCTCCAACGATCTCAGCGGCGTCGGCACCGACGTTCAGGCCGTGGTGCAGACCGTGCGGGAGGCGGCCGGGCGTCTCGGCGAGTTCACCGCCGGCCTCAACGAGAGCCTCGCCGACGTCGACCGGCTGATCGCCGCGATCCCGGCCGACCGCATCGGCACCATCGTCACCAACGTCGACACCATAACCGCCGGCTTCGCCGGGCAGATGCCGCAGATCGAGGCCTTCATCGACAGCGCCCGCGGCGCCACCGCCTCGATCGACGCCATCGCCGGCCGCATCGCCGCCCGCGGCGACGACCTCGACGTCATCATCACCAACGTGCGCACCGCCACCGACCGCATCGACGCGCTCGCCGCGAGCCTGTCGCCGGCGGTGGCCGACCTCGCGCAGATCCTCGAGGCGGTCGACCCGACACGGGTGTCGTCGATCGTCCAGAACGTCGAGACGCTCAGCGCCAACCTCGCCACCAAGGGCGGCGACATCG
>CALRZT010000385.1:0-4428 GCA_943372725.1 Pseudoxanthobacter soli DSM 19599 | reverse complement strand
TGCTTGTCGTTGAGGTTCTGGAAGAGCGGGAAGTGGCTGACCAGTTCCTGGGTGTTGAGGCGCAGGTCGAGGCGCGGCCGCGTCTCGGTGGCGGCGCGGGCGTGCGAGATGTCGCGCTGCAGGTCGTTCAGCACCTCGGCGTTGATCAGCCGGTCGGCGAACAGCGTCTCGTATTCGAGCTCCTCGCGCCTCAGGCCCGTGCGCGTCAGGAAGCGCCGCTCGAGCTCGAGCGAATAGTCCGGATACTGCAGCTCGAGGGCGTCGAGGGCGCGCCGCGTCGCCTCGCGGCGCTGTGCCAGGATGTCCTCGACGATCTCGGCGACGCGGTGGCCGAACACCGGCCCGATGCGGTCGCCGACGAACGGCACCAGTTCGCCCAGCACGATGCGCTGCACCAGCAGGCGCTCGAACCGGTCGGCGAGCGCCTCCACCAGAAAGCTGTCGATGCGCAGGTAGCGGTGCAGGCGCAGCGAGATGCGGAAACCGATCGAGTAGCCGATCATCCGGCGCGACGCGCGGTTGTACTCGACGCGGCCGCCGGCGCGCGCCCGCTCGCGCAACTGGCCGGTCTCGGCGAGCAGCTGCTCGATGATGCGCACCGACACCGTGCGGCGGCGGAAATGCTGCTGCAGCAGCGCCCGCTCGCGGTCGGCGAGGGAGACGAGGGCGAAGGTGATGCGGTCGCGGTCGAGCACGTCGTCGTCGGCGCCGACGCGCTCCAGCACCTCGGAGATGCGGGTGTCGTAGCGGCCGATGACGTCGTCGGCGAGCGGCGCCGGCATCTCCGTCGATTCCGCCGTCCGCTTCACCGAATCCCGCACGTTGCGCAGCGCCAGCGCGAGGCCGCTGTCGCGCTGCGCCCGGTCGAAGGGCGACAGCTGGTCGAGCTTCAGGAGGCCGATCAGCGGCCGGAGCGTGGTGCCGCTGACGAGCAGGGTGAACAGCGTGAAGCCCGCCGCCGTGGTGGCGATGAAGCGCTGCACCTCCGGCGGCACCAGCGGGTTCTCGGTCACCGCCAGCGCCAGCGCCAGCGTCACCGCCCCGCGCAGGCCGCCCCACAGGATGACCACCTTGAACTTGTTGTCGACCTCGGCCGACAGCTTGACGAGCGTCAGGAGCGGCAGCAGGCCGAACAGCGTCAGCGCCCGGGAGGTGAAGGCGGCGGCGATCAGCACGACGAGCGGCAGCACCTCCCACAGCTCGACGTCGCCGAGCAGGCGGGGCACCAGCAGCGCGGCGAGCACGAAGATCAGCGATGCCGCCCAGAACTCGAGCTGTTCCCAGATCTCGCGCAGATAGCGCCAGGCGTCCGGCGGCACGCGCGTCGGGCCGTTGAGGTTGACGGCGATGCCGGCGCCCACCACCCCGACGACGCCCGACAGGTGCAGTTCCTCGCAGCCGATGAAGACGAGATAGGGCAGGGCGACGCTGACCGTGACGATCGCCGCCGGGAAGTCGCGGACGACGCGGAAAAGCGAGGCGGTGACGCGGCCGGCGAGGTAGCCGACCACTGCGCCGCCGATGCCCTTCATGGAGAACGCCATCACCGCTTCCGGGAAGCTCGTGGCGCGGCCGGAGATCAGGAGGTCGAGGAGCAGCACGAACAGCGTGATGGCGGCGGCGTCGTTCAGCAGGCTCTCGCCCTCGACGAGCCGCGTCAGCCGGGCCGGCGCGCCGAGCTCGCGGAAGATGCCGACGACCGCGACCGGGTCGGTGGTGGCGACGATGGCGCCGAGCAGCAGGCAGACGACCAGCGGCTGGCCCGAGGCCCAGGCCACCGAGTAGCCGATGAAGATGGTGGCAAGCAGCACCGCCACGACGGCGAGCAAGAGCACGGGGGCCGCGTCCTCGGCCATCCGCCGGACGTCGAGCGACAGCGAGGTCTGGAACAGCAGCGCCGGCAGGAAGACGTAGAGGAAGGTCTCGGAACTGACCGGCAGGTCGACGAAGGCCCTTGCCACCTCGTTGAAGGTGTCGGTCAGCGGCGTGAACAACAGGTAGGTCGCACCGGCGCCGATCAGGATGCCGACGGCGGCGAGCAGCACCGACGGCGGCAGGTTCAGGCGGCCGGCAAGCGGCTGGATCAGCGCGATGATGACGAGCAGGACCGCGACCGCCGTGATGACGAGCGGCAGCGTCATGCGGGCTGCAACGCCCCGGCCTCGTCGCGTGCTGTGCTGGTCATGGCGTTCCTCGCTGCTGCGGCACCGCCGACGATTCGGCCCCGCCGCCCGCCCGCGCCCTCTTTTCCAACGCCGCGCCGGCCGGCGCAATCCGCCATCGTCGCACCGCCCGACGGCCGGCGGCGGAGGCTCGCGGCAGATTGGGGCTTGATCGCGGCGCCCCCGACGCGCATGTCACGTCGGTCTCGAACGATTACAGACCGAGGATCGCGCCGTCTTGTCCACCGATCCGGCCCAAGCCCCGCGGGCCACCCAGTTCCCGCCGGCCAGCGGCCCCGCCGCGCCGGCGCCGCGCCGCCATCTGCCGCCGCTCCTGAAGCTCGCCCTCGAGCTCGGCCCGCTCGGCATCTTCTTCTTCGCCAACGCCCGCTTCGACCTCTTCACCGCCACCGGCGCCTTCATGGCGGCGACGGTCGTGTCGCTGTCGATCTCCTATGCGATGGTGCGCCGCGTGCCGGTGATGCCGCTGATCTCGGGCGTCCTGGTGCTGGTGTTCGGCGGGCTGACGCTCGCCCTCCAGGACGAGCTCTTCATCAAGCTGAAGCCGACGGTGATCAACCTGATGTTCGCCGCCGTGCTCCTCGGCGGCCTCGCCTTCGGCAAGCCGCTGCTCGGCTACGTCTTCGACGAGGTGGTCAAGCTCGACGCCGAGGGCTGGCGCAAGCTGACGCTGCGCTGGGGGCTGTTCTTCATCGTGCTGGCGGTGCTGAACGAGGTGGTCTGGCGGATGTTCTCCACCGACGCGTGGGTGAACTTCAAGGTGTTCGGCGTCATGCCGCTGACGCTCGCCTTCGCCTTCGCGCAGATCCCGCTGATGCAACGCCACGCCCTGCCGGAGCCTCCGAAGGAGGCGTGAGGGCCGGGGACCGACGCCGCCTCAGTCGTCGTCGCTGCCCGCCACCATGGCTTCCAGCGCCAGGCGCTCGCGGGCGCGCATGCGCTGGCTCTCCGACTTCAGCTGGCCGCAGGCGGCGAGGATGTCGCGTCCGCGCGGCGTGCGGATCGGCGAGGCGTAGCCGGCCTCGTTGACGATGTCGGCGAAGGCCTCGATCGTCTCCCAGTCCGAGCACTCGTAGCCCGAGCCCGGCCACGGGTTGAACGGGATCAGGTTGATCTTCGCCGGGATGCCCTTGAGCAGCCGCACCAGCGCGCGGGCATCGGCCGGTGAGTCGTTGACGCCCTTCAGCATGACGTACTCGAAGGTGATGCGCCGCGCGTTCGACAGCCCCGGATAGCGCCGGCAGGCGTTGAGCAGCTCGGCGATCGGATACTTCTTGTTGAGCGGCACCAGCACGTCGCGCGTCTGATCGTTCGCCGCGTGCAGGGACACCGCCAGCGACACGCCGATCTCTTCGCCGGCGCGCGCGATCATCGGCACGACGCCCGACGTCGACAGCGTGATGCGGCGGCGCGACAGCGCAATGCCCTCGCCGTCGGAGGCGATCAGCAGCGCCGTCTTCACCTCGTCGAAATTGTAGAGCGGCTCGCCCATCCCCATCATAACGATGTTGGAGACGAGCCGGCTGCCCTCGGTCGGCACCATCGCCCCGTCCGGCGTGCGGCCGCCGGGATGGTCGCCGAGACGGTCGCGGGCGACGAGGACCTGCGCGACGATCTCCTCGGCGGTGAGGTTGCGCACCAGCGTCTGCGTGCCGGTGTGACAGAACGAGCAGGTGAGCGTGCAGCCGACCTGGCTCGAGACGCACAGCGTGCCGCGCCCGACCTCGGGGATGTAGACAGTTTCCACCTCGACCGGCCGCCCGGCGCCGCGCGCGGGCATGCGCAGCAGCCACTTGCGGGTGCCGTCGGAGGAGATCTGCTCGGTGACGATCTCCGGCCGCACGATGGTGAAGCGCTCGCCAAGCAGGGCCCGCAAGTCCTTGCCGACGTTGGTCATCGCGGCGAAATCGGTGACGCCGTAGTGATAGAGCCACTGCCAGATCTGGTTGGCGCGCATGCGCGCCTGCCGCTCGGCCACGCCGGCCGCGACGAGGGCGCTCGCGAGCGCCGGCCGCTCGAGGCCGATCAGCGACGGCTTCTCGGCGGCGCGGGCCGCACCGGCCACGATCGGCGCGGGCGCCGGGCGCACCTCGGGGGCGGCGGCAGTCGTCTGGCGGGTGGCGTCGAGAACGACGGTCATGATTCCGGTCCGGCTCGTTGGGCCGCGCGGCCCGAAACGGCAGCGCCCCGGACAGGCCGGGGCGCTCCTTGGTCTCTGTGACGGGGCAACGCCTCGCCCCAATCT
>CALRZT010000384.1:0-4433 GCA_943372725.1 Pseudoxanthobacter soli DSM 19599 | reverse complement strand
GCGGGCGATCCGCTCGACGGCGGCGGCGAAGGCCGGCGGCTCTGGCAGCGTGCGCCCGGCGGCGTCGCCGACGAAACGCCGCACGGCGTCGACCGCCCCCTTGCGGATGCGCCGGCCGCCGAGATCGACGCCGGAGAGCCGGGTCTGGGCGGAGAACGTGATGAACGTCGCGGCATCCGGGGCGAGCGTCGGCGGGGCGATGCCGGTGCGCTCGGCGACGAGCTTGACGATCGAGCGGCCCTCGGCGGTCTCGTCGGCGAGGCTCGCGAGCAGCGCCGACTCGGCGGCGGCCCGCTCGTCGACGCCGGGCATGGCGACGATCTCGGTCGCCATGCGGTTGCCGAAGGTGATGGTGCCGGTCTTGTCGAGCAGCAGCGTATCGACGTCGCCCGCCGCCTCGACGGCGCGGCCGGACATGGCGAGCACGTTGTGGCGGATCAGCCGGTCCATGCCGGCGATGCCGATCGCCGACAGCAGGCCGCCGATGGTGGTCGGGATCAACGTGACCAGCAGCGCCGCCAGCACCGGAACGGGGATGTCGGTGCCCGAATAGGCGCCGAGCCCGGTGAGCGACACGACCGTGATCAGGAAGATCAGCGTCATGCCGGCGAGCAGGATGGCGAGCGCGATCTCGTTCGGCGTCTTCTGCCGCTCGGCCCCTTCGACCAGCGCGATCATGCGGTCGAGGAAGGACGAGCCCGGCGCCGCGGTGATGCGGACCACCAGCCAGTCGGAGATCACCGTGGTGCCGCCGGTGACGGCCGAGCGGTCGCCGCCGGCCTCGCGGATCACCGGCGCGGACTCGCCGGTGATCGCCGCCTCGTTGACCGAGGCGATGCCCTCGACGATCTCGCCGTCGCCGGGGATGAGGTCCCCGGCCTCGACGAGCACGTGGTCGCCGATGGCGAGATCGAGGGCCGACACCGGCTTCCACTGCGCCCGGTCGTTCGGCTTCGCCAGGCGCTTGGCGGTGGTCTCGGTGCGCGCCTTGCGCAGCGAATCCGCCTGGGCGCGCCCGCGCCCCTCGGCGATCGCCTCGGCGAAGTTGGCAAACAGCACCGTGAACCACAGCCAGGCGGCGACCTGGCCGGTGAAGCCGGCGGGCGCGCCGGAGACGAGATCGCGTAGGAACAGCACGGTGACGAGCACCGCGACGACCTCGGTGACGAAGATCACCGGGTTCTTGACGAGCTTGGCCGGGTTCAGCTTGGCGAGCGCGTCAAGGGCGGCGCGGGCGACGAGGTCGCCCGACACCATCGGAGAAGTGGCTTTCGAGGACATGACGAAGAGAGCTCCGTTGCCGGCTACCCGGAGGCGGCCGGACGTCAGAAGGGTGGGGTCGGTGCTCAGAAGGTCTTGCCGGCGAGCATCTGCACCTGCTCGGCGATCGGGCCGAGGGCGAGCGCCGGGAAGTACTGCAGGCCGCCGAGGATGAGGATGACGCCGACGAGCAGGCCGACGAACAGCAGGCCGTGCGTCGGGAAGGTGCCGGTCGAGGCGGTGGCCCGGGTCTTGGCGGCGAGCGAGCCGGCGATCGCCATCATCGGCACGATGTAGGCGAAGCGACCGGCGAGCATGCCGAGGCCGAGCGTGGTGTTCCACCACTGCGTGTTCGCCGACAGCGAGGCGAACGCCGAGCCGTTGTTGCCGGCGGCCGACGAGTAGGCATAGAGGATCTCGCTCAGGCCGTGCGGGCCGGCGTTGCCGAGGCCGGCGAGCGCCACCGGCAGCACGGCGGCCACCGCCGAGAAGCCGAGGATCGCCGTCGGCAGGATCAGGATGGCGAGGACCGCCATCTTCATCTCCTTCGCCTCGATCTTCTTGCCGAGATACTCCGGCGTGCGGCCGACCATCAGGCCGGCGACGAACACCGCGACGATCGCCATCACCAGCATGCCGTAGAGGCCGGAGCCGACGCCGCCCGGCAGGATCTCGCCGAGCTGGATGAGGAACAGCGGCACCAGCCCGCCGATCGGCGTGAACGAGCCGTGCATGGCATTGACCGCGCCGCACGACAGGCCCGTCGTCACCGCCGCCCACAGCGTCGAGAGCGCGAGCCCGAAGCGGACCTCCTTGCCCTCCATGTTGCCGCCGGCGACATCGAGGCCGGCGCCGGCGAGCATCGGCGTCCCGCCGGCCTCGGCCCAGTAGGCGATGCCGACGCCGGCGACGAGCAGCACGCCCATCGCCACCAGGATCGCCCGACCCTGCCGGCGGTCGCCGACGAGGCGGCCGAAGGCGAAGACGAGGGCCGTCGCCACCACCAGCATCTGCCAGGTCTGGACGAGGTTGGTCAGCGCCGACGGGTTCTCGAAGGGGTGGGCGGCGTTGGCGTTGAAGAAGCCGCCACCGTTGGTGCCGAGCTGCTTGATCGCCACCTGCGAGGCGACCGGCCCGAGGCCGAGCGTCTGCTGGCCGCCCTCGAGCGTCGTCACCGCCACCGAACCCTGCAGCGTCTGCGGCATGCCGAGGGCGACGAGAGCGATCGCCGTGACGAAGGCGAGCGGCAGCAGCACGTAGAGGGTGGAACGCGTCACATCGACGAAGAAGTTGCCGACGCGGTCGGACTTCGAGCGCGCAAAGCCGCGCACCAGCGCGATGGCAAGGGCGAGGCCGGTCGCCGCCGACAGGAAGTTCTGCACGGTGAGCCCGGCCATCTGGCTGAACAGGCTCATCGTCGCCTCGCCGGCATAGGCCTGCCAGTTGGTGTTGGTGACGAAGCTGACGGCGGTGTTGAAGGCGAGGTCGGGCGGCACCGCGGCGTAGGCAAGGGGGTTCAGCGGCAAGACGCCCTGCAGGCGCAAGATGGCGTAGAGCAGAACGAAACCCGCGGCATTGAAGGTGAGCATCGACAGCGTGTAGCCGAGCCAGCCCTGCTCGCGCGCCGGATCGACACCGGCGAGCCGGTAGAGCCCGCGCTCGAGCGGGCCGAAGAGGGGGGTCAGAAACGTGCGGTCGCCGGCATAGACGCGCGCCATCAGCGCGCCGAGCGGCGCGGCGGCGACGAGCACGAGGGCGAACAGCAGCGCGATCTGCAGCCAGCCGTTCAGGGTCATGGCGGTGGGACCTTTCGGGGTCGGAAGAGAGGTGCCGGCCGGCGCTCAGAAGCGCTGCGGCCAGAGGAGGGCTGCGAGGAGATAGACGGCGAGGGCCGCCGCCGTGGCGCCGCCGAGGACGAGATCGATCATCTCAGGCCCCCGCCGCCCAGCGCGCATAGAGGCCCAGCAGCGCGAAGGCGCCGAGACCGAGGACGAGAAAGACGACGTCGGACATGGGGTTTGCCTGCTCGTGGTGAGGACGCCGGAGGGCACCACGAAACGGCATCAGGGCTCGATACGGAGTTCGGCGCCCCCGCATAAAGACGTCATAAGGAACCGCCTCCGGTGCCCTCGTGCCAGGCTCACCCCGCGAGCGTGCCTGCAACACCCGAGCAAATTTTCCGTGGCCCCCTCGGCGGCCCTTGCGCCGGCCCCGCGACTCTGCAAGCTGCCCGCAGGGGAAATCGAAACTGACACCGACATGTCCAGCAGCAGCGCCACGCGGCGTTCGCGCCGTCCCGCCGTCGAGTGGCCGACGGTGGCGATTGCCGCCCTGATCTATTGTGCCTGGCTCTTCCTGACCTCCTTCTGGGAGGCGATCCCGCTGTGGCTGCTGGTGCCGCTCGGGGCGTGGTTCGTCGCCTGGCAGTCCTCGCTGCAGCACGAGGCGATGCACGGCCACCCGACGCTGAACCGTACCCTCAACACCGCCCTCGCCTGGCCGCCGCTGTCGCTGTGGCTGCCCTACCCGGTCTACCGGCTGCAGCACCTGCGCCATCACCGCGACGAGCACCTGACCGATCCGCTCGAAGACCCCGAGTCGGCCTATTTCACGCCCGCCATGTGGGCGCGGATGTCCCGGCCGTTGCGCCTCGTCATGCGGTTCAACATGACGCTCGTCGGCCGGCTCACCATCGGACCGGCGATCATGATCGGCTTCTTCCTCGCCGACGAACTCAAGCGCGTCATCGCCGGCGAGCCCGGCCGGCGGGCGATCTGGGCGTGGCACCTCGTCGGTGTCGCCGCGGTGCTGGTCTGGGTGGTGGCGATCTGCGGAATGCCGCTCTGGCTCTATCTGGTCGGCTTCGTCTATGCCGGCACGGCGCTCACCCGGCTGCGCTCGTTCGCCGAGCACCGCTTCGCCGACCAGCCGGAGAAGCGGACCGCGATCGTCGAGAACGGCGGGCTGCTCGGGCTGCTCTATCTCAACAACAACCTGCACGTCCTCCACCACGTCCGCCCGGCGGTGGCGTGGTACCGGCTGCCCGCCCTCTACCGCGCCTCGCGCGACCAGCTCGTCGCGCGCAACGGCGGGCTGGTGTACGACGGCTATCGTGACATCGCCCGCCGTTATCTCGTCGCCGAGCACGACGACCCGCTGCACCCCCGCGCCGG
>CALRZT010000383.1:0-4447 GCA_943372725.1 Pseudoxanthobacter soli DSM 19599 | reverse complement strand
ATCGCCGTCGCCGGCCTCGCCGGTGGCCTCGCCTCCTCCACCGCGACGACGCTGACGCTGGCGCGGATGTCGAAAGCCGCCGGCGGCGGCGAGACGCTGCTCGCCGGCGGCATCCTCCTCGCCGGTTCGGTGATGCTGGTGCGCGTCGTCGCCATCGCCGGGGCCGTGCAGCCGGCGCTGCTGCCGGCGCTGGCGCCTCCGGTGATCGGCGCGGCCCTCGCCTTCCTGGTGATCGGTTTCGCGCTGGTGCGGCGCGGGGGCGACGCCGCCAAGCAGGCGGGGCTGAAGCTCGAAAACCCCTTCGAGCTCACGACCGTCCTGAAGTTCTCCGCCTTCGTGGCGGTGGTGATGGCCGGCGCGACGATCGTCAACGAGTGGGTCGGCGCCGCCGGCACCTTCGTCGTCGCCGCCGCCTCGGGACTGGCCGACGTCGACGCCATCACGCTGTCGATGGCGCGGCTCGCCGGCGGCACCATCGACGTCTCGACGGCGACGCTCGCCATCGCGCTCGCCGCGGCCGTCAATTCGGGGGTGAAGGTCGCGCTGGCGGCGTCGGCCGGTACGCCGCGGCTCGCCCTGACGCTCGCGGTGGCTACCGTCATCGGGCTCGCCGTCGGCGGCGCCGCGATGCTCGCCTGTCCGGCGGGGGCGTGTTTCGGCGCGGTGTCGTCGGGCTGACGTCGCCCGCAATCGTGGCGGCACGGCCGTCCGGCAGGGTCTCCGGCGCAGGCGTCAGTTTCGCGCCTGCCCGCACCGCGATCACGAACCCTCGCGTCGCGACTGCCTCAGGACGAGGCACTTATCCGCACAGAAATCGGGCACACAGGGACGAGCCGTCCGCTCGCGCCGGTTTCAGTGCTTGCGTGCGGGGTCCGCGGCCTCGATGGCGGCCTGATGGTACCAGCCGCTGCCGAACTCGACGACGGCGACCGGCGGGAACAGCCGCGCGACAGTCGCCGCGTTGTTCTCCCGCAGCCCGCCGAAGCGCGCCACACCGGCACGGCCGCCGGCAGGGAACTGGTGAATGGTGGCCGACGCGCGGCCAGTCATGGTGCTCATCGTCTGTCTCACGTCCGTCTCGGCGGGATGCTCGGCCCTTCGGGTGGCGAAGGGATGCGGCGCATCGCCCGCATGGGTCCGGCGAGTCACTGCCGGAGACTGCAACTCCACTCCACCATATGGGTTCCCTGGAGCTTGCTTGCCTAGCAAAAAAGCACGACTTGCACACACTTTGTGCATGTCGCTCGCTGCCCCCTCTTCCAGCAACGCAGCCAAATCCACCGTGTGACGGCGAGTGGACGAGGCCGAAAAATGAGCAGCGCGCGCATGGCATCGCCCATTTTTCACGCACGCGCGGGTGTGAGGCCGGCGGCGCTTTCGGGCGGTCATGCCGGGTGGCGGACTGCCGCACCTCGTCCGGGACTTCGGGAATTGGCACGCCCGATGCTTCATTCCGCTGGCGAGCGGAACGCCGGAGGCCGCGCCGGCCGGGGACGGGACCCCGGGCGGGAGACACGATCGGTCAACCGCAGCGTCCGATGTCGAGAGGAGCCAACATGACGAAATTCAAGCTCGAGTACATCTGGTTGGACGGCTACACGCCGACCCCGAACCTGCGTGGCAAGACGCAGATCAAGGAATTCGAGTCCTTCCCGACGCTCGAGCAGCTGCCGCTGTGGGGCTTCGACGGTTCCTCGACGATGCAGGCCGAGGGCCGCAGCTCCGACTGCGTGCTGAAGCCCGTCGCCGTCTATCCCGATCCGGCGCGCAACAACGGCGCGCTCGTCATGTGCGAAGTGATGATGCCCGACGGCGTCACCCCGCACGCGACGAACGCCCGCGCCACCATCCTCGACGACGAGGGCGCCTGGTTCGGCTTCGAGCAGGAGTACTTCTTCTACAAGGACGGCCGCCCGCTCGGCTTCCCGGAGCACGGCTACCCCGCGCCGCAGGGCCCGTACTACACCGGCGTCGGCTACAAGAACGTCGGCGACGTCGCCCGCACCATCGTCGAGGAGCACCTCGAGCTCTGCCTCGCCGCCGGCATCAACCACGAGGGCATCAACGCCGAGGTGGCGAAGGGCCAGTGGGAATTCCAGATCTTCGGCAAGGGCTCGAAGCGGGCCGCCGACGAGGTCTGGATGGCGCGCTACCTGCTGCTCCGCCTGACGGAGAAGTACGGCGTCGACATCGAGTTCCACTGCAAGCCGCTCGGTGACACCGACTGGAACGGCTCGGGCATGCACTGCAACTTCTCGACAACCTACCTCCGCGAAGTCGGCGGCAAGGAGTACTTCGAGGCGCTAATGGCGCAGTTCGAGAAGAACTTGATGGCCCACATCGACGTCTACGGTCCGGACAACCACATGCGCCTGACCGGCAAGCACGAGACGGCGCCGTGGAACAAGTTCAGCTACGGCGTCGCCGATCGTGGCGCCTCGATCCGCGTGCCGCACTCCTTCATCAAGAACGGCTACCGCGGCTATCTCGAGGATCGCCGTCCGAACTCCCAGGGCGACCCCTACCAGATCGCCTCGCAGGTGCTGAAGACGATCTCGGAAGTCCCGACCGGCGAGAAGGCCTCCGTCGCCGCCTGATCCGGCTGCCGATCGCCTGAGGCACGAATGACTGAAGCGCCCGCGTCCACCGACGCGGGCGCTTTCGTTTTGGCGCGACCGTCAGCGCCTGTGCTTGCCGGCGTCCCAGCCGTGGGCGGAAAGGTGCGCCTCGCCATAGGCGGTGGGCGCTTCTTCCAGCGGGGTGGCGAGCGTGTCGTTCCAGCGGTTGAGGAAGCCGAACAGGGCGATGATGGCGACGATCTCGACGATCTCCTCCTCGCCATAGTGGCGCTTCAGTTCGTCGAACATCTCGTCGGTGACGGCGTTCGGCACGCAGCCGGCGGCGACCGCCACGTCGAGAGCGGAGCGCTCGGCCGGCGTGTAGAGCGGGCTCGACTGGTAGTCCCAGAGCGCCTCGAGCTTCTCTTCCGAGACGCCGAGATCGTGCGCCCGCTCGGCGGTGTGGGCCATGCAGTACTGGCAGCCGGCGGAGCGGCTGGCGACGTGGGCGATCAGCCGCTTGAACGGCACGCCGACCTTGCCGGCCGGGTCCCAGATCGCCTTGCTGAACTGTCCGAACGCCTTCAGCATCGCGGGCTTGCGCTGCATGATCAGGTGGCTGTTCGGGACGAAGCCCATCGACTTCTTCGACGCGGCGAAGTGCTCGGCGAGCTCGGGCGTGTGCTCGGGCGGCAACGGCGCGAGGCGCGGCTGCGGCAGGGTGCGCTGGTCCATGACGTTCCTCCGGAGCCGACGACGTCCTGCGCGCCGTTCGGACTGCGGAGGCAGTGTACGCAAAGCCTGCCGTGTATCCAGCCCGGATCGGGAGCTCAGCCGAAGCGGCCGGTAACGAAGCGGCCGCAGAGCTCGGAGCGCGGGCGGATGAAGACGTCGGCGGTGTCGCCGGCCTCGACGAGCGTGCCGAGGTGGAGGAAGGCGGTGCGCTGCGAGATGCGGGCGGCCTGCTGCATGTTGTGGGTGACGATGACGACGGCGAGGCGGGCGCGCAGCTCGTCGATCAGCGCCTCGACATGGGCCGTCGCCGTCGGGTCGAGCGCCGAGCAGGGCTCGTCCATCAGGAGCACCTCGGGCTCCGTCGACAGCGCGCGCGCGATGCACAGGCGCTGCTGCTGGCCGCCCGACAGGCTGTTGCCGGGGCTCCGCAGGATGTCCTTCACCTCGTCCCAGAGGTTCGCCCGCCGCAGGCAGGCCTCGACATAGGCCTCGGTATCGCGACGGCCGGCGACGAGGCCGTGCAGGCGCGCGCCATAGGCGACGTTCTCGAAGATCGACCAGGGAAACGGATTCGGCTGCTGTGCCACCCACCCGAAGCGACGCCGCAACTGATTGATTTCGAGATCGGCCGCGAAGACGCTGCGCCCGTCGAGGCGCACGTCGCCGGTCATGTGGAAGCTCGGCACGATCTCGTTGATGCGGTTGAGGCACTTCAGCAGCGTCGACTTTCCGCACCCCGACGGCCCGATGATCGCCGTCACCTCCCGGTCGAACAGGTCGAGGGACACGGTCTTCAGTACCTGCTTCTCGCCGAACCAGGCATCGACGTCACTCACGGACACCTTCACCGGCCTGTCGATGCCATGACGGCCTTCGGCGACGATGAGTGGCCTGACGAGAGACATGCTCATGCTTCAGCGTTGCTCGGGACGTCCGCCGCGGCATTGCGCAAGATCATTCATTGAACTGTCACTGCGGCGGGAAGCCGGCCCGATGGCGGGTTGCCGCCGACATATTCCTCGATCCGCCGCGTCCACCCACCCACCCTCCCCTTGTGGGAGGGTCGGACCGCGGAGCGGTCCGGAGAGGGCCGCCGACGGCTTCAGCCGGCGGCGGTGCGGCGGTCCCACAGTCTCCGACGCCGCACGCCGCGC
>CALRZT010000382.1:0-4473 GCA_943372725.1 Pseudoxanthobacter soli DSM 19599 | reverse complement strand
GCGTGTCGATCGGGATCATGCTGCCGGAGTCCGAGCGCACGAACACCTGCTTGAGGTCCTCCGGCCGCTCGCGGAAGGCCGCTTCCGCCTGCAGGTTCACCCGGTAGTTCCGGCCGTAGAGGGTGAAGTCGTTGACGTAGAGGCTGCCGAACGTCGATTGCATCGCCTCGAAGATCGAGGCGATCGGCACGCCGAGCGCCTTCGCCTTCTCGCGGTCGACGTCGAGGCGGTACTGCGGGATCTCGGTCGAGAAGGTAGTGTTGAGGCCGGTGAGCTCCGGCCGCTTCGCGGCGGCGGCGATCAGTTCCTGCACCTTGCCGGCGAGCGCCTGCGAGCCGGCGCCGGAGCGGTCCTGCACGTAGCCCTCGAAGCCGCCGGTCGTCGACATGCCGGAGATCGGCGGCGGGTTGAAGGCGAGGATGAAGCCGTCGCGGATCGACGAGCCGATGCCCATCGCCTGGTAGGCGATCGACTGCGAGTCCTGCCCCGGCCCCATCCGCTCCGACCAGTCGGTGAGCGGCACGAACGACACGCCGGCGTTCGACTTCTGGCCGAAGGTGAGGATGTCGAAACCGGCGAAGGTGATGATGTCGGCCACCGTCGGCTGCTGCATCATCGCCTCCGAGAAGGCGGTGGTGGCCCGCTCGGTGCGCTCCAGCGAGGCGGCCGGCGGCAGGAAGGCGGCGGTGATGATGTAGCCCTGGTCCTCGTTCGGCACGAGCGAGGACGGGATCTTCGAGAACAGGCTCCAACCGACATAGAGCATGCCGGCGAACAGGAGCACGCCGACGATCGCCCGCTTCAGGAAGAAGCGCACGCCGGCGACGTAGCCGCGCGTCGCCCAGTCGAACACGCGGTTGAACAGGCGGAACGGCAATGCCGGCCGGTCGTGGCCGGGCTTCAGGATGAGCGCGCACATCGCCGGCGTCAGCGTCAGGGCGACGATGCCGGAGATCGTCACCGAGACGGCGATGGTGACGGCGAACTGCTTGTACATCTCGCCGGCGAGGCCGCCCATGAAGGCGACCGGAATGAAGACCGCGCAGAGCACGAGCACGATGGCGATGACCGGCCCCTGCACCTCCTCCATCGCCTTGATGGCCGCCTCGCGCGGTGGCAGCCCCTCGCTCGCCATGATCCGCTCGACGTTCTCGAGCACGACGATGGCGTCGTCGACGACGATGCCGATGGCGAGCACGAGCCCGAACAGCGTCAGGAGGTTGATGGAGAAGCCGAGCACGTACATGCCGGCGAAGGTGCCGATGATCGACACTGGCACCGCCAGCAGCGGGATCAGCGTCGCCCGCACCTTCTGCAGGAACACGAAGACGACGAGCACGACGAGGATCATCGCCTCGATGAAGGTCTTGATCACCTCCTCGATGGAGATCTCGACGAACTTGGTCGTGTCGTAGGGCATCGCCCAGGCGATGCCGGCCGGGAAGCGTTCCGCGAGTTCGGCCATGCGGACGCGCACCGCCTCGGCGGTGTCGAGCGCATTGGCGCCCGGCTGCATGAAGATGCCGATCGCGATCGTCGGCTTGCCGTTGTAGGTCGCCTCGAAGCCGTAATCGATGGCGCCGAGCTCGACGCGCGCGACGTCCTTGATGCGCAGCATCGAGCCGTTGACGTCCGAGCGCAGGATGATGTCCTCGAACGCCTTGGCGTCGGGCAGGCGCCCGGTGGTGGTGACGATGTAGGTGAAGGCGCGTCCACCCGGCGACGGCTCGTCGTTGAAGCGGCCGGCGGCGAACTGCGAGTTCTGCTCGCGGATGGCGGCGGCGACGTCGCTCGGCGTCAGGTCGTACTGGGCGAGCTTGTCCGGCCGGAGCCAGATCCGCATCGAGTAGTCCTTGGCGCCGAAGATCTGGGCGTCACCGACGCCCTGCACGCGCTTCAGCTCGTCGACGACGTTGAGGAGGGCATAGTTCGAGACGAAGATCGGCCCGTAGTTGCCGTCCTGCGAGTACATCGTGATGACGCTGAGGATCGAGCTCGACTGCTTCGAGACGGTGACGCCCGTCTGCTGTACCTCGCTCGGCA
Source organism: Pseudoxanthobacter soli DSM 19599 (assembly GCA_943372725.1). Classification (GTDB taxonomy): domain Bacteria; phylum Pseudomonadota; class Alphaproteobacteria; order Rhizobiales; family Segnochrobactraceae; genus CAMDHY01. The sequence goes on along the minus strand of CALRZT010000382.1, from coordinate 2,430 downwards.
GCACCGCCAGCGCGCGCTGGGCGCGGTTGTTGACGTTGATCGTCGCCTGGTCCGGGTCGGTGCCGATCTCGAACGTCACTGTCGCCGTCATCTGGCCGTTCGCGAGGCTCGCGGACTCCAGATAGATCATGTCGTCGACGCCGTTGATCTGCTGCTCGAGCGGCGCGGCGACCGTGTCGGCCACCGTCTGCGGGCTGGCGCCGGCATAGTTCGCCGTCACCTGCACCTGTGGCGGCACGATGTCGGGGTACTGCGCGATCGGCAGCGCCCGCATCGACACGAGGCCGGCGATGACGATGACGATCGACAGGACCGCCGCGAAGACCGGGCGGTCGATGAAGAAGCGCGGCGTCACTGGACGGTCTCGCCGTTCGCGGCCTCGGCCTTCTTGACCGGCGCGTCGCCGGCGCCCCCGGAGACGGCGGCGGGCGCATCGAGGGTCACGGGCGCACCCGGGCGCACCTTGATGACGCCTTCGGTGATGATGCGGTCGCCGCTGGCGAGCCCGCTCTCGACGATCCAGCCGCCCTCGACCTCGCGGCCGAGCACGACCGGCTTCAGGACCGCCTTGCTCTCCGCGTCGACGGCATAGACATAGGGTCCCTGCGGGCCCTGCATCACCGCCGCCTGCGGCACCACCAGCGCCTCCTTCAGCGTCACGCCCTTGACGACGACGCGGACGAACTGGCCGGGCAGCAGCTTCAGATCGGGGTTCGGCACGACGGCGCGCGCCCGGATCGTGCCCGTCTGCTGGTCGATCGTCGCGTCGGTGAAGGTGATCGTGCCTTCCTTGTCGTAGACCGAGCCGTCGCCGAACTCGATCCCCGCCTTCAGCGCGCCGTCGGCGGGCCGGTCGGCACGGCCCGAGTCCCAGAGCGCCCTCAGTTCGCCGAGCTCGCGATCGGTGAAGGAGAAGTTCACGTAGGCCGGGTCGAGCTGGTGGATGCGGGTGAGCAGGCTGTTGTCGGCGGTGGTGCCGACGAGGCTGCCCTGGTCCATGGTGTCGAGGCTGGTGGTGCCCGAGATCGGCGCGTTCACCGTCGTGTAGCCGAGGTCGAGCTCGGCGGTCTGGACCTGGGCCTGGGCGGCGGCGACGAGCGCCTTCGACAGGGCGACGTCGGCGGTGGCGTCGTCGAAGGCCTTCTCGGTGCCGGACTTGCGCCTGAGCAGTTCCTGCGCGCGCTCGAGGTCCTTCTCGCGCCGCTCCAGCGTCGCCTGTTCCTGCTGCAGCTGCGCCTGCACCCGTGCCAGCGTCGCCTCATAGGGCGCCGGATCGATGCGGTAGAGCAGTTGGCCCTCCTTCACCGGCTCGCCCTCGGTGAAGTTGCGGCTGAGGAGGATGCCGGACACGCGCGCCCGCACCTCGACGTTGCGGTAGGCGGAGATGCGGCCGGCATATTCCAGCGCGATCTGCACCGGCTGCGTCTCGAGGGTCACGGTCGTCACGGCCGGCGGCGGCGGCGCTCCGCCCTGGGCGAGCGCGGCGGTGGCGCCGAACGCCGCGGACAGCACCACGGCAGCGCACAAGGTGCGACAAACAACAGGAGCCAGCATCGGTCTATCCAAGGATTTTCGCCGACCGTCGCGCCCGGCACGGGGGTGTGGCGCGATGGCGGTCGACGATCGTTCGGCGGTCGTTTATATACGTGTTGACACGTATGTAAAGCAGGTGACGCTGGGGAAATGGTGCGACGCACAAAGGAAGACGCCGCGCGCACGCGAACGGCGATCCTCGACGCCGCCGAGACGCTGTTCTTCGATCAGGGCGTCGGCCGGACGTCGCTGGACGAGATCGGCGCGCGCGCCGGCGTCACGCGCGGCGCCGTCTACTGGCACTTCAAATCGAAGGGCGAGCTGATCAGCGCCCTGTTCGAGCGCATCCGCCTACCGCAGGAGGACATGGTCGAACGGGCCGTGGCCGAGCGCCACCCCGACCCCCTCTCGATCATCGAGGCCGCCACCCGTGGCGCGATCGAGCTCATCGGCACCGATCCGCAGCGCCGCCGCGTCTTCGCCATCCTGTTCCACCGCTGCGAGGCCGTCGACGACATCGGCGCCGCCCTCTGCCGCCAGGACACCGCCAAGCAGCGCATGCGCTGCGCGCTGGCCGACGGCTTCGCCCTGGCGGACGTCGCCGGCCGCCTCGCCCGGCCGTGGACGGCACCGGTCGCCGCGCGCACGCTGAACGCCACCGTCACCGGCCTCATTTCCGAATGGCTGAAGGACCCGGAGGGCCACGACCTCGTCGCCGAGGCGACGCCTGTGCTCGACCAGTTGTTCGGCGCCTTCCGGGGCTCGGCGGCGGCCGCACCGCCGAAAGAGCACGCGCCGTCCACGGCGACCAGCGATGTCGCCGGGCACGGCCGGCATCGCTCACCGCTGGTTCTGCCGACCGCCTGACGGGCCGGCGCCGCCGCCGGGCCGCGCGGG
>CALRZT010000381.1:0-4514 GCA_943372725.1 Pseudoxanthobacter soli DSM 19599 | reverse complement strand
GCGGGCGGCGAACGGCCGCCCGCATTCTTCCCGATTCACTTGGGGCGGCGCGATGCCGCCCGCCTCTGCCGCCCTGCTTGCGGCCCGCGCTACTTGCGCACCACGACGTAGCCGCGGGTCTTCTTCGACGTCGTGTCGATGGTGTTCATCGCCGCATAGAGCCGCTCGGCGGTGATCCAGCTCGGCAGGTACTTGTACCGGGCGACGTCGAGGAACAGGAAGCGGTCGGCTTCGGCGTTGTAGGCGCCAATCGGCGAGATGTGGCCGCCGCCGTCGACGCCGCCCTGCCCCAGCACCGCGCGGCTGACGTTGACGACGAGGTAGGCGTTCGGGTCCTGGAGCGTCGCGATCGCCGCCTTGCGGAAGGCGTCGAGGTCGGTGTCGGCGGCGAAGACCCGGTCGACCGTCGCGCCGCTCGTCTCGAGCAGCACCTCGAGCTGGTCGAGGGTGATGCCGCCACCTTCGATCTGCTGCACACTCGCGACCTTCTCCAGCACCGGCAGCGTGAAGATGGTGTCCTCGCTCCAGTACTGGCTCGGATACCACTGCGGCGCCACCGGCGGCGGAATCTCCAGCGCGTTCAGCACCATCACCGAGGAGGCGATGCCGCAGAACGTCTGCCGCGTCTCGGAGACGAAGCGGGCGATCAGCGGGTAGAAGTCGCCGGTCTCGCTCGCCGTCTCGAACAGCCGCTCGCTCTCCGGTGTCAGGAAATAGACGAGATCGTCGTCCGCCGCCCGCACCGCCGGCGCCATCAGGGTGAGAGCCGCCGCCAGGGCCGCCGCCGCGAACGTCATCCTCGAGGCCATGGACGTCTCCCCCGCCTTGCTTCGTCTGGCGGCGCTTTGCGCCGCCGGCTGGATTCGCTAAACAGTCTGGCGAGGCGAGGCGGACGTGTCGAGACCGTCGCCACCGGCCGGTGACAGGGGGGACGACCGCCGATGAGCCCGACGAACCGGACCGCTGCGGCCCGCATGCCCGAATGGGCCGCCCCCCTCTCCGCCAGCCTTTCGGCCTGCGTTGTCCTCGGGCTCGCCGCCTTCGGCCTCGCCGCGCCCGCTGCGGCGGACGACGCCGCGGCCGGCCTCGCGAAGTCGGCGATCTGCGCCTCCTGCCATGGCCCGCTCGGCCTGTCGCCGGTGCCGACCTATCCCAATCTCGCTGGTCAGAACCGGCTCTATCTCGAGTACGCGCTGCGCCTCTACCGCTCCGGGGAGCGGCGCGGCGACCAGGCGGGCATGATGTATACCGTGGCGCAGGCGCTGTCGGACACCGACATCGCCGACCTCGCCGCCTACTACGCGGACCTGCCGCGCCCCGACTGATTTCCGGCGGACGCCGATCACTGTGACGCCTCGCCGCCGGCGTTCGGCCGCGGCTGCGCCTTCGTCATGATCCACGAGAAGTCATAGGGCGAGGAATAGTGGCAGCCCATGCAGCTGCCATTGCCGAAGACGAGCCGGTCGCTCGTCGAGGTCGCCCGCTGCTGCCGGTCGGCCGGGGCGTTGCCGATCTGGCCGAAGGTCTCCATCACGGCGTTGGCGAGATAGACCGGCAGCGGCTTGCCGCCCGCCATGTTGGCGACGGCGCCGGGGAAGGCTGCGCCGCTCTCGGGTGCGGCGGCCGGATCGGTCGGCCACTGGGTGCCGACCATCTCGTAGAAGCGCAGCACCGAGCCCGCCTCCGCCAGCGTGGCCTGGACACGGGCATTGAGCGCCTGCGTCTCCTTCGGGATCGGCGTCAGGCGCGTCACCTGGGTGCGGCGCTTGCCGTCCTCCCCCACCGGCGCGCCGACATTGACCGGGCACCACTCACAGTCCGGATCGTTGAAGCTCGGGCGCAGGCGCATCGAGCGACCGTCCGCCGTCTTCACCGGCTGCAGGCGATCGACCGCGACGTTGTCGACGTGTTCGAACGTCGACCAGATCCACTGCGGCGAGGTCTCGGTCTTCTGGGCGATGTGGAAGCCGACGAGGCCGGCCGTCACCGGCACCCAGGTGGCGGCGCCGCCAGCGGCCGCCCGGCCGGCCACGAAGGCGGGCTGCGTCAGGTAGCGGGAGAAGTCGTCGGTGGCCGGATCAAGGATGCGCCAGGCGAGCTTCAGCTCGATGGCGCCGAGGCGGTTGCCCTCGTAGCGGCCGGCCGGGAAGGTGAGCTTGCCGTTGCGGCGGATGTAGTCGGCGAGCCCGCCGGCGTGGAACAGCTCGTTCTCGACGATGAACCGGTACTCCACCTCGTTCACCAGCATCTCGTAGTGCGCCGGATTGCCGTTCTGGTCGAAGACGGCGAACGAGAAGGCCTGGTCGACCTCGTCGGCGACCGAGAGGCGCTGCGTCGATGAGAGGTTGTGGAGGATGCGCGCGTCGCCGCTGTCGATCGGCGGCGCCTCGGCCGCGTTGCCATCCTCCAGCACCGGGCCCTGGACGCGGTCGGCGAGCGGCAGCGAGCGGGTCTTCGCACCCCAGGCGTCCGGGGCCGCCCCGTCGGGCTTGAAGATCTGGTAGACCTCCATCCACGTCGACCATTGCGGCGCGCCGGCATCGGCGAGCGCGGGGCGCGGCCGCCCCTCCCCGTCCACGGGCCAGTTCAGCGCGATGAACGCCGTCCACTGCTGGCGCTCGAAGAGCCGGTGCGCCAGCACGAGATCGCCCTCGGCGAGCAGGGGGGCGCGGATCTGCGGATTGACGTCGGCGGGGATCGTCGGCGACAGCGGGATCGGCGCATCGGGCAGCGCCTCGCCGCTCTCCGGCAGCGACATCACCCCGAGGACCACGGCCACCGCTGCCGCAGCGGCCGATACCCACACCCCTGTCCAGCCTCTCGCCACGCGACCTCTCACTTGCCCCCGAGATCGGCCATGATCCGATCCGCCGCCCGCAGCGCGTTGGCGCCGACCGTCAGCGTCGGCGCGTTGACCGGCGCCGTCACGTGCGTGCTCGGGCCGACGATGAACAGGTTCGGATGGTCGTGGGTACGCAGGTCCGGCCCGACCACCGAGGTCTTCGGATCGCTGCCCATCCGCGTCGTCCCGCAGATGATGGCGCTCGACAGGTACGGCGTGTTCGTCTTCACGCCGGTGGCGCCGAGCGCCTCGAAGATCTTCAGCGTCGCCGCGCGCGCATGGTCGATGCCGGCCTTGGTGTAATCGTCGACGCGGAAGGTGATCTTCGGCCGCGGAATGCCGGCGCTGTCGGGCTGGTCGAAGGCGAGCTCGACGCGGTTGTCGGCGTCGGGCAGCGTCTCGGCCGACGAGTTGAGGCGAAGGTGGCGGGCGATCTCGTCGCGCAGCGTGCCGATCATCGCATGGCCGCGGACGCCGTCGCGGGCGAGTTCGCGGGCGCGGTCGACGGCGTCCGTATGGCCCGACCAGCCGTCGTTCATGAACGAGCAGCCGACCGCCGCGCGCTCGGAGCGGAAGGGCCCGTCACGCCACTCGATGATGCCCGACGTCTGCTGCGGGCCGCGGTAGGGATAGACCGGGTCCTTCGTCAGGCCCCAGACGTCCTGGTTCAGCTGGCTCAGCAGATAGCGCCCGACGGCGCCGCTCGAATTCGCCACACCGTCCGGCGCGTCCTCGCTGCGCGAATTGAGCAAAAGCCGCGGCGTCTCGATGGCGTGGCAGGCGACGAGATAGGACTTGCCCCGCGCCGTGAACTCCGACCCGTCCGGCCGGCGCACGCGAACGCCGGCGATCGTCCGGTCGGCGGCGAGCAGGAGGCGTGTGGCGAGCGCCTGCACCTCGACGCGGGCGCCGAGCGCTTCGGCCTTCAGGACGTGCACCGAGCCGTCGTACTTCGCCTGGATCGGGCAGATCGGCACGCAGGTGTTGTTGCCGCAGCAGGCCGGCCGGCCGTCGTAGAAGATCGAGTTGCGGGCGTGCGAGAACGGCCGGGAGGACAGGCCGAAGCGGGCGAGCACCGTGTCGACCTGCTTGTCCATGTAGGTCGGCGGGATCGGCGGCAGCGGATAGGGCGTCGTCCGCGGCGAGCCCCAGTCGTAGGAGGGGTCGCCGGCGACGCCCCACATCTTCTCGACTTCCTCGTAGTAGGGAACGAGGTCCTCATAGGCGATCGGCCAGTCCTCGGCGACGCCGTAGTCCGTCCGCATCCGGAAGTCGGCCGGCCGCAGGCGGTCGCCGAAGCCGGTCCAGTGCCAGGTGGTGCCGCCGAGTTGGCGCGCGTAGGAGCCGACGAACTGGTCCGGCCCCGCCTGCACGTAGAAGGCGTTCGGATCCTCGTCGGTCGGGAACGGCGCGTAGGGCGGCGGCGTGTAGGGGGCGTTCGGGCCCTTGCCGAGGCTCTTCACGAAGGTCTCGACCGCTTCCGTGCGGGTGAGCCGCGGCCCCGCCTCGAGGACGAGCACATTGACGCCGGCGCCGGCCAGCCGGAAGGCGGCATGCCCGCCGCCGATGCCGGCCCCGACGATGACGACGTCGGCCTCCATGTCCCCCGCCACCCGATCACCCGCCCCCTGCGCCATCGTCACGCGCCCTCGGGTGCGTCGGCCCACCAGCC
>CALRZT010000380.1:0-4519 GCA_943372725.1 Pseudoxanthobacter soli DSM 19599 | reverse complement strand
ATCGCGGCTCGCGCCCGTGGCGGACGCCTTCCGGGCGGCCGGCGCCTATACGGTGGCGACGCTGTTCACGCTGGTGCCCGGGCCGGACGGCGAGCCGATGATCACCGACCACCTGCGCCGCCTCCGGCCGTTCCTGCGCAAGGGCGACTTCGTGCCCGGCGGCTGGGGCCAGCAACTGGTCGACGACCTGCAGCCGGTCTCGACGACGGTCGAGAAAGTGGCCTTCTCGGCGTTCTACATGAGCCGGCTGGAGTTCGTGCTGAAGCGCGCCGGCATCGAGCACCTCGTCATCGGCGGCATCGTCACCAATGGCGGTGTCGCCTCCACCGCCCGCGACGCCCATGTGCGCGACTTCGGCGTGACGGTGCTGTCGGACGGGTGCGCGGCGCCGACGCCGGCGATCCACGAGGCGGCGATCCGCGACCTGCAGGCGGTGGTCGCGACCGCCACCTGCGCCGAGATCCTCGCGCGGCTCTGACGGGTTCAGCCGTCGATTGCGGCCGGCGCATCCAAGACGGAAAGGCCCAGCCATGACGAACCGGCTCGAGCTCGGGCTTTTCCTGCCCAACACCAGCGGCGGCACCATCATCGCCGCCTCGACGCCGCCGAAGAGCGTGCCGACGTTCGCCGAGAACCGCGACATCACGCTCGCCGCCGAGCGGGCGGGTTTCGACTTCGTGCTGAGCCAGGTGAAGTGGCGGGGCTATGGCGGCCCGTCCCGGCAGTGGGACGTGTCGCTCGAATCCTTCACCCTGATGTCGGCGCTCGCCGCCGTGACGAGCCGCATCCGCCTCTACGCCTCCGTCGCCATCCGCACGACGCACCCGGCGGTGGCCGCCAAGATGGCGGCGACGATCGACGACGTCAGCGGCGGCCGCTTCGGCGTCAACATCGTCGCCGGCTGGAACAAGTTCGAGTACGCGCAGATGGGGCTGTGGGCGGAGGACGACTATTTCGCCCACCGCTACGCCTATGCCGACGAGTACCTCGCAGTGCTCAAACGGCTGTGGACGGAGGAGGCGGTGACCCACGACGGGCGCTTCTTCAAGCTCGACGACTGCCGCTCGTGGCCGAAGCCGGCGCGGCCGCTGCCGATCGTCTGCGCCGGCCAGTCGGACGACGCCATCGCCTTCACGTCGCAGAGCGCCGACTTCGCCTTCGTTGGCCGGATGAACGACACGGTGGAGAAGCTGGGCGCGCTGTCTTCGAAGATCGACGCGGCGGCCGCGGGCCATGGCCGCAGCGTCGGCTCATACGTGCTGATGACGGTGATCGCCGCGGCCACCGACGAGGAGGCGATCGCCAGGCGCGACCACTACCTCGCCAACGCCGACAAGGAGGCGATCGCCGAGTGGCTGCGCGCCTCCGGCCAGGACGCCCACCGCGTCGACTACGACCGGCTGCCGCCGATCCAGCAGACCTTCATGGGCATCCACTATGTCGCCGCGTCCTACGCGACGGTGGCCGCCCACCTCGATGCGCTGGCCGACGCCGGGGTGCGCGGCGCCTGCTTCGTCTTCCCCGACTTCGCCCGCGATCTCGACGACTTCATCGAGAACGTCGTGCCGCTGATGGGCAGCCGCGCCGGCTGAGGTCGCCAGCGCGCTGCGGACCGCCGGTCAGCGGTAGCCGGCGGCCTGCAGTTCGAAGAGTTCGGCGTAGCGGCCGCGCTGCGCCACGAGTTCCTCGTGGGTGCCGGCCGCCTCGACCGCGCCGTCGGCGAGCACGAGGATGCGGTCGGCCATCCGCACGCTCGAGAAGCGGTGCGAGATCAGGATCGCCGTCTTGCCGCGGCTCAGTTCCTTGAAGCGCTGGAAAACCTCGAACTCGGCGCGTGCGTCGAGGGCCGCCGTCGGCTCGTCGAGCACCAGCACCTCGGCCTCGCGCATGTAGGCCCGCGCAATCGCGATCTTCTGCCACTCGCCGCCGGAGAGTTCGACGCCGTTGCGGAAGCGCTTGCCGATCATCTGGTCGTAGCCGGCCGAAAGCCGGGCGACGACGCCGTCGGCCTGGCTCTGCGCTGCGGCGCGGACGATGCGGGCGCGGTCGTCGCGGGCGTCGATGCGGCCGACGGCGATGTTGTCGGCGGCGGTGAGGTTGTAGCGGACGAAGTCCTGGAAGATGACGCCGACGCTGCTGCGGAGCGCCTCGAGGTCGTAGTCGCGCAGGTCGTGGCCGTCGAGCAGGATGCGGCCCTCGTCGGGGTCGTAGAGGCGGGTCAGGAGCTTGACGAGGGTGGTCTTGCCGGCGCCGTTCTCGCCGACGAGGGCGACCACCTCGCCGGCCTTGAGCGTGAAGGACAGCCGGCGCACCGCCCAGCGGTCGGAGCCCGGGTAGATGTATCCGACGTCTTCGAAGACGAAGCCTTGGCGGATCGGCCGGGGGAACGGGCGGGCGTTCGGCGGCGACAGGATCTCCGGCTCGACCTCGAAGAAGGAGAACAGGTCGTCGAGATAGAGCGCCTGGCTCGCCGTCGTCGAGAAGCTCGACAAGAGCCCCTCGACGAGGGTGCCGAGGCGGCGGAACGAGCCGGCGAGGAAGGTGAGGTCGCCGACGGTGAAGGCGCCGGTCAGCGTGCTCCAGGCGATGTAGGCGTAGGCGAGATAGTAGCCGACCGTGCCGATCGCGGTGAACAGGCCGCCCCAGCCGGCCCGCCGCAGCGCGAGCTTGCGGTTGGCCGCATAGAACTCGGCGGCGAGCTGGCCGTAGCGGTCGATCAGGAAGCCGTGGAGGCCGAAGATCTTCACCTCCTTGGCGGTCTCGACGCTGGCGGCGGTCTGGCGGACATAGTCGAGCTCGCGCCGCTGCGGCGTGCGGCCGTAGTCGAGCGTGTAGGTCTGGGCGTTGAAGTGGGCCTCGCCGATGAAGGCCGGCAGCAGGGCGACGATCAGCAGCACGATCAGCCAGGGGGCGTAGACGACGAGGCCGGCGACGAAGCTCGCCACCGTCACGAGGTCCTGCGCCTGGCCGAGCAGTTGCCCCATCAGGGTGATGCGGCCGCTGGTCTGGCGGCGCGCCCGCTCGAGCTTGTCCTGGAACTCGGCGTCCTCGAAGTCCTCGAGGTCGAGGGTGGCGGCGTGGCGCATCAGCCGGACGCTGGAGGCGTTGGTGACGCGCTCGGACAAAAGCCCGTCGGTGAGCGCCACGACACGGCCGAGGACGTCGGCGGCGACGGCGAGCGCGAATTCGGCGGCGATCAGCAGGGCGAGGCGGTCGAGCAGGCCGCTCGCGAGCCAGTCGGCGAGGGTGTCCGGCTTGCCGGTCGCCTGCACCAGCAGCACGACTTCGTCGATGATGAGCTTGCCGACGTAGAGGGTGGCGACCGGCAGCAGCGCCCGCACGAGCCGCAGCAGCAGCGAGGCCGTCGTCAGCCACGGGCTGGTGCGCCAGACCATGGCGATGAACGGCCTAAGATGCCGCAGCGCGCCGACGCGCTCCTTCAGCGTCCGCGTCTTCGCGGCGGCCGGACTTCTGGAAGGCTGGGCCGCGGCGGCCGGACCCCCGGGCGGGCCGGGAGCCTCCCGATCACCGCCGCTGTCTCGCCCCGTCATCGCGGACCATCCTCGAGCCCGCTGCCCATTCAGGGGGCCTGTCGACGATGGCTACCAGCAGCAGAAGCCGCCGTCGACGAGGAGGTCAACGCCGGTGCAGTAGGAGGAGGCGTCGCTCGCCAGGAAGATCGCCGGGCCGACCATCTCGTCGACGCTCGCCATCCGCCCCATCGGCGTCTGCTCCTCGAAGGACTTCGTCTGGTGGACCATCTCGGGGCGCGTGTTCATCGGCGTCGCCGTGTAGCCGGGGCTGATCGAGTTTACCCGCACGCCGCGGCCGACCCACTCCATCGCCATCGACTTCGACATGTGGATCACGCCCGCCTTGGAGGCGTTGTAGTGCACCTGGCTGAGGCCGCGGTTGACGATGACGCCCGACATCGAGGCGATGTTGATGATCGAGCCGCGGCCGTGGCGCAGCATCGCCGCCGCCTCCGCCTGGCAGGAGAAGAAGACGCCCTTCATGTTGATGTCCATGAGGGTCTGGTACTGCTCCTCGTCCATCGTCTCGGCTGGATTGGCGTTGGCGATGCCGGCGGCGTTGAGGGCGATCGAGAGCGGGCCGAGCTCCTGCTCGGTGCGGGCCACGGCCTCGTCGAGGGCGGCGCGCCGGGTGACGTCGGCGGCGATGGCGATCGCCTTGCGGCCGGTGGCGCGGATCGCCTCGACGGTGTCGGCGGTGCCGCCGTCCTCGCGGCGGTCGAGGCAGGCGACGTCGGCGCCGCACTGGGCGAGGCCCAGCGCGATGCGCTGGCCGATGCCGCTGCCGGCACCGGTGACGAAGGCCACCCGGCCGGAGAGGTCGAAGAGGCGCGGGGCGTTCAGGGTCGTCTCGAGCATCGGTGTTCCCGGTTGGTGGTGTCTCGGGCTCGACCCACGCCGCTGTCAGCGCGTGGCGAGCTCCATGACGGTGACGTCGTTGGCCTCGGCGCGGTCGAGGATACCCGTCTGGCGGCCGGCCGCCATGA
>CALRZT010000379.1:0-4537 GCA_943372725.1 Pseudoxanthobacter soli DSM 19599 | reverse complement strand
CGAACCGCAGGCCGAGCACGCTCAGGCGGACATCGCCGTCGGCCATCTCTGCGAAGCCGAGGAGTTGCGCCGTCTCCAGGATGGGAAACAGTTCGTTCGCCTCGAGATTGAAGGCGTCGGCGAGCGCCGGCAGGTCGGCTTGCCCGTCGTAGGGAGCCGCGGCGAGCGTTTCCAGCAGCCCCGCAAGGCGGTTGCTGGAAACGGCGTGCAGCGGCGCCGCGAGGCCGGAGGCGGACGACGGCGCGCGGTCCCGGCCGGCATCCTTCAGGCGCCGCTCGATCTCCTCCGACGCGCGGTTCGTCATCCGCGCATAGATGTCGTCGACCAGTTGCCGGAAGGCGGGGTCGAGCCGATTGCGGGGATGCGGGAACCCGACCTTGATCTCGGCGGCGACACGGCCCGGATTGACGGAGAAGATCAGGATGCGGTCGCACATCAGCACCGCCTCCTCGATGTTGTGGGTCACCATCAGCATCGACTTCAGCGGCAGCCGGCCCTCAACCCACAGCTCGATGATGTCGGTGCGCAGCGTTTCCGCCGTCAGCACGTCGAGCGCCGAAAACGGCTCGTCGAGCAGCATCAGGCGCGGGTGGACGACGAGCGCCCGCGAGAAACCGACGCGTTGGCGCATGCCCCCCGAGAGCTCCTTCGGGTAGGCGGATTCGAAGCCGTCGAGGCCGATGAGGTCGATCGCCTCGAGGGCGCGCCGCCGGCGCTCGGCGGCAGCGATGCCGAGCGCCTCGAGGCCGAGCTCGACGTTCTCCAGGACCGTCAGCCAGGGAAAAAGCGCGAAGGTCTGGAACACCATCGAGAGGCCGTCGCAGGGACCGGTGACCGGTCGGCCGCACCAGGAGACCGCACCGCCGCTCGGAGACACGAGCCCGGAGACGATCCTGAGCAGGGTCGACTTGCCTGAGCCGGAGCGGCCGAGCAGCCCGACAATCTCGCCCTCGCGGATGGTGAGATCGACGTCCTCGAGGACGACGTGCTCGCCGTGATCGGTGGAGCGGAAGGTCTGGCGGACGCCGACGAGTTCGACGAGCGGCGGTGCCGCCAGGGTGGACGCCTGAATGGGTTCGGGCATGAGCGGCCTTTCCTCAGTCGAGCCTCAGACGGCGCGCCGCGAAGCTGAAGAGTGGATGCCAGAGCAGGCGGTTGAACAGGACGACGTAGAGGCACATCACGGCGATGCCGAGGGTGATGCGCGGATAGTCGCCGGCGGCGGTGGCGTCGGCGATGTAGGAGCCGATGCCGCTCGCGTGGAGCTTCTCGTCGCCCCAGCTCGCCACCTCGGCGACGATGGCGGCATTCCACGAACCGCCGCTCGCCGTCAGCGCCCCCGTCACGTAGTAGGGGAAGACGCCGGGCAAGATGACTTTCCGCCACCAGTTCCAGCCACCGACGTGGAAGCTCGCCGCGGCCTCCTTGAGATCGCTCGGAAAGGCGCTCGCGCCGGCGATCACGTTGAAGAGGATGTACCACTGGGTCCCGAGGATCATCAGCGGTGACAGCCAGATGTTGGCGTCGAGGTCGTAGGTGGCGATGACGACGACGAAGAACGGAAAGGCGATGTTCGCCGGGAAGGCGGCGAGGAACTGGGCGACGGGCTGGATCGCCTCGGCGACCCGCGGCCTGAGCCCGATCCATACGCCGATCGGCACCCAGACGACGGTCGCCAGCACGATCAGGACGACGACGCGGACCAGCGTGTAGAAGCCGTAGACGAAGGTGAGACCCACCTCGTCGAGGCTGAGCTCCGCACCGATGTAGGAGACGATCTGGTAGGCGGCATAGACGACCGCCGTGGCAATGAGCGCGAGCCACGCGACGTCGACCGCTCGGCCGTTCACCGCCGCCGCGAGGACCGGCATCGTCGGCGGTCGCAGGGGCGCCAGGCGACGGCTCGCGGTCCAGCGCAGGGCGGCGCCGAGCGGGGCGAGGAGCCGTCGCAAGGCGTACGTGCGGGAGACGGCGTTGAGCAGCCACGACCGCGTCCCCGTCGACCGGGCGGACTGCTCGAAGCGGAACTTCTCCGCCCAGGCGACGAGTGGCCGGAACAAGAGCTGATCGTAGACGAGGATCACCACGAGCATCGCCAGCACCGCCCAGCCGACGGCGGCGAGGTTCTCCTGATCGATGGCGAGCGCCACATAGGAGCCGATGCCCGGCAACGCATAGGTGGTGGAACCGACGGAGATCGCCTCGGAGGCGACGACGAAGAACCAGCCTCCGGACATCGACATCATCGTGTTCCAGGCGAGGCCGGGCATCGCGAAGGGAACTTCCAGCCGCCAGAATTTCTGCCACGGCGACAACCGGAACGAGCGTGCCGCCTCCTCAAGGTCACGCGGAACGGTCTTCAGCGACTGGTAGAAGCTGAACGTCATGTTCCACGCCTGGGCCGTGAAGATCGCGAAGATCGAGGCGAGCTCGACGCCGACCACCTGGCCGGGAAACATCGCCATGAAGCCGACCACGGTGAAGGACAGGAAGCCCAGAACCGGGACGGACTGCAGGATGTCGAGGATCGGGATCAGCACCATTTCGGCGCGCCGGCTCTTGGCGGCGAGCGTGGCATAGACAAGGGTGAAGACGAGCGAGGCGACGATCGCCGCAAGCATCCGCAGCGTGGTGCGCAGCGCGTACTCGGGCAGGGCTGCCGGATCGAGCGTGATCGGCGTCGTCTCGAGCGTCGCGATCGGCACGAGCGTCTCGCGGCTGCCGTGCGCGACGAGGGTCAGCGCCCCGATGATCAGCAGGAAGGCCGCCACGTCCCAGAGATTGAGCCGGAACCAGCGCGTCCCGACATCGGCGGCGGATTGCAACGGGCGCAACGGGGACCTCATGCGGCAGGGGCACCTGCTCCCGCGCACCCTGCCTAGCCGCGAGGAGGCACGGCCGCTGGACCGATCGCAAAGCCGAGGAAGGTGTAGCCCCGTCCTTCCTTCGCCGCCGCGGGTAACAGACGGATGACGGCGGCGTTCGGTGGAGGCGTTGCACCGCCGGCTTCGCCCCGCTACCCCTTTGGCGGACACGCGACAGGGAGCGACGCAGCGTCATGTCCTTCGAATGCATCATCGTGGAGACGCGCGGGCGCGTCGGGCTGATCACGCTGCACCGGCCGGCAGCACTCAATGCACTGTCGTCGAACCTGATCCGCGAAGTGCTCGAAGCCCTCGCCGGCTTCGATGCCGACGACGCCATCGGCGCGATCGTCCTGACCGGCTCGGAGAAGGCCTTCGCCGCCGGCGCCGACATCAAGGAGATGGCCGACCTGGATTACATCTCCGCCTACACGGGCAACTTCATCGCCCCCTGGGACAAGGTGGCGGAGACGCGCAAGCCGCTGATCGCGGCGGTCGCCGGCTATGCGCTCGGCGGCGGCTGCGAGCTCGCGATGATGTGCGACTTCATCATCGCCGCCGACAACGCCAAGTTCGGCCAGCCGGAGATCAAGCTCGGCGTCATGCCCGGCGCCGGCGGCACCCAGCGCCTGACGCGCCTCGTCGGCAAGTCGAAGGCGATGGAGATGTGCCTGACCGGCCGCACCATGGACGCCGCCGAGGCGGAGCGGTCGGGCCTCGTGTCGCGCGTCGTACCGCTCGCGACCCTGCTGGACGATGCCATCGCCACCGCCGGCAAGATCGCCGACCTGTCGATGCCGATCGTCATGATGGCTAAGGAGAGCGTCAACCGCGCCTACGAGACGACGCTCTCCGAGGGCCTGCGCTTCGAGCGGCGGCTGTTCCACTCGATGTTCTCGACGGAAGACCAGAAGGAAGGCATGGCCGCCTTCGCCGAGAAGCGCACGCCGCAGTTCAAGAACCGCTGAGGGGCGGCGGTCCGCCGGACATCCGCGCCTCATCTGGCGCGGGCAGGCGCTCCTCGGCTCAAGCCGGCGTGAGCACTCCCGACAGGTAGGCCGTCAGCGCATCGACCGACCACGGCCGGCCCTGCCAGCCGATGTAGCCGTCCGGCCGCACCAATACGGCCGTGCCGAGCGTCGGCGCGTAGGCGTCGGCGAACTGCCCGGCCGCGTCCCGGTAGACCGCGACGCCGGGAATGTCGGTGGTGCCGACGGCGGAATCGGCGATGGCGACGCAGCGCACCTCGCCGCCGAAGTCCGCCCGCAGCCGCGCGGCGCTCTCCTGCAGCGCGGCCGCCTGTGCATCGTCGCCGAGCCACGCCAGCAGCACGAACTCGGGCCCGCGCAGCACGTCGGCGAGGCGGACGGGGAACCCGACATGGGCACGCACCAGACCCTCGGCCGGCGGCGCGCGGTCGCCCGCCCGCGGTGCGCCCTCCGCAATCACCTCCGCCAGCGCCTCGGCGGCGAGCGGGCCGTCGCGATAGCTGACGAGCAGCTGCGTGTCGGCCAGCCGGTGCGGCTTCTCCCCGCCGGGGCGGCCGAGATTGGTGCTGGCGGCGACCGTGCGAGCGATGACGTCCGCCCCGACCGGCCGGCGCTCGGCCTCATAGGTGTCGAGCAGCGAGGCCGGCGCGCGGCCGCGCACGACGCGGGCGAGCTTCCAGGCGA
>CALRZT010000378.1:0-4561 GCA_943372725.1 Pseudoxanthobacter soli DSM 19599 | reverse complement strand
ATCGCCGGCACGGTGCCGATCACCGGAACGGGCAGCGCCGCGCGCAAGCCCGGCAGCACCAGCGTCGAGGCGGTGTTGCAGGCGATGACGACGGCATCGGGGGAATGGAAGGCGACGAGGCGGGTCATCAGGGCGGTGACGCGCTCGACCAGCGCCGTCTCGGTCAGCGCGCCGTAGGGGAAGCCGGCGTCGTCGGCGACGTAGACGAGCCCCGCCTGCGGCAACGCGCGGCGCACCTCGCGCAGCACCGACAGCCCGCCGACACCGGAATCGAAGATCAGGACCTTCGGCGGCCGCCCGCTCATCACCCGCGCCGCATAAATCGTCCCAGCAAACAGATCGATGCCCATGACACGCCGACACCCGACCAGATGGCAATCTCGGATTGGAACGCCGCGCCAGTGAAGGAAGCGTTAAGGGCGGAGTTGGGGCGGCGGGCGGACGGGTGGTCGATTGCGGCACCCCCTTCTCCCGCCGTCAGGTGGGAGAAGGTGCCCGAAGAGCGGATGAGGGCCGCGCCGCGAAGCGGTGCGGAACCGCTAGAGGCGGTTTTCGAGGGCCGCCAGGATCGTCTCCAGGACGTCGTCGAGGCGGCTGTAGACCTCATCATTGTTGACCCGCAGGACGCGGTAGCCTTCGGCTGACAGGAACACGGCCCGCCGCGCGTCGCGCGCCACCTCCGCGTCAGTCGCGTGTGTAGCGCCGTTGACCTCGACGATGAGCCCTGCACTTCGGCAAAGAAAGTCCGCGACATAGGGCCCGATCGGCGCCTGCCGCACGAACTTGGAGCTCTGGAATCGCCGTCCGCGGAGTTGCGCCCAGAGCAGCGTTTCCGCAGAGGTCAGTTGACGGCGGAGGGCGTGGGCGTTGCCGACCGTCTTGCGCCGCGCCCGGGCCATCTGGTTTCGCGTTTGCTCCGACATGCGCGCCCCGCCAGCCGCTTCGGCACTTACAACCTTCAACGCTCCCGCCCGCAGCCTTTGGCGTTGCGCTCGGGGCTTCGGCGCGCTTCGCCCGCCGCCCTCATCCGCCCCTTCGGGGCACCTTCTCCCAGCAGGCTGGGAGAAGGGAAGCCCCACTGCCGTTGCCGAGTGTCCCTTCTCCCGCCACTAGGCGGGAGAAGGTGCCCAAGGGCGGATGAGGGCCGCTCCGGAGGAGCGGAAGCGACGTTACCGCGGAGCTCCACACGCCGACGGATAAGTCGCCTGCGCCGCTCGCGCGGCGCCCCCTCCCCTACTCCGCCTCGCACCCCTCGACCGATCCCGGGAACCGGCTCTCCCAGCCGAACTCGAAGTGGGCGCTGAAGCGGGTGTAGTCCTCGCCGTCCGGGGTCAGGAGCAGGCCGCGGAAGGCGTAAGGCGCCGCAACGCGGCCATCTACCGGCCGCTCGAAATAGACCTCGATCGTCGGCACGTCATCCGCCGACAGCGGCCCCTTCAGCCGGATCTCGGCGCCGCCGCACCAGTCGGAGCCGCCGTCGAGCGGGTTGACGTCGTTCGTCAGCCGGCAGGCGCCGCCGTACCACTCGACCGAGGCCACCACATCGCGGCCGAGTTCGGCGAGCCACTGTTCCACCGTCCGCTCCCGACGGCACTGTTCGTCGTTCCAGTCAAAGTCGGCGAGCCGCGCCGTCCGCGCCGCCTCGGCGAGGGCGGCGTCGGCGATCCCCTCCGCCGCCGGTGCCGGCGAGGCGAGCGCCAGAGCGACCGCGGTCGTCGCGAGCGCGAGGCCGAAGCGGAAGGCCCGCGGCGGGGGCAACCGCACAGCAGAAGACGTCGCCCGGTCCGCACCCCCGCTCCTCACCACTCCGGCTCCCCCTCCGGGCTCGGCCCGCGGGCCGCCTCGGCGGCGGCGTCTCCCGGCGCCGCGGGGGGCTTCGGGGCGCCCGGCGGGCGCGGCTTCGGCGGCGTCTGCGCCGGCCCCTTCACGGGCTTCGGGCGGATCGGCCGGTCCTCCAGCGCCGAGAACACGCCGCGCAGCGTCCGCACCTCCTGCTCGGTGAGCGGCACCTTCTGCAGGATGCCGCGCAGGTTGCGCACCATCGAGGCGCGCTTGTCGGGCGAGCGGAAATAGCCGGTCGGATCGAGGGCCCGTTCGACGTGCTCGAAGAGCGCGATCATCTCCGCCTTGGAGGCGGGCGGCGAGACCTCCTCGGTGATGAACGGCAGGTCCCCCTCCACCACCGTCCGCCGCCACGCATAGCCGACGATCAGCACCGCCTGGGCGAGGTTCAGCGAGGCGAAGGCCGGGTCGACCGGCAGCGTCAGGATCGCCTCGGAAAGCGCGATCTCGTCGTTGACGAGGCCGGTGCGCTCGCGGCCGAACAGGATCGCCGTGCGGACCCCGTTCACCGCCGAGGCCACCGAGCGCGACGCCGCCTCGTCGGGGCCGATCACCGGCTTCACCATCTCGCGCGGACGTGCCGTGGTGGCGTAGACGGCGCCGCAATCGGCGATCGCCGCGCCGAGGCTGTCGTAGACGGTGATCGAGCCGATGACCGCATCCGACCCGGAGGCGGCGGCGAGGCCGCGCTCGTTCGGCCAGGGCTCGCGCGGGCTGACGAGGCGCAGGTCCTTCAGTCCGAAGTTCGCCATCGCCCGGATCGCCGTGCCGATGTTCTCGCCGAGCTGCGTTTCGACGAGCACCACCACCGGCGGCAGCGCCAGCGCGGTAGCGCGGACCACGTCCTGGTCTGGCGTGGCGGGCAGCCCGTTGGGGCGGGTGGCGGTCGGTCTGTAGCGCGTCATGGTTCCGGCGAAATGGGCTGGCAGGGGAACGGTCCCCCGTGCGTTCTGAACCGTCTTCCTTTAAGAAGTCGGCTCCCGACGCAAGTCCAACGATCCGAACGACCCCGAGGAAACAGCGACATGCCTGCCTATCGGTCCCGCACCACCACCCATGGACGCAACATGGCCGGCGCGCGCGGCCTCTGGCGCGCCACAGGCATGAAGGACGGCGACTTCGGCAAGCCGATCATCGCCGTGGTGAACTCCTTCACGCAGTTCGTGCCGGGCCACGTCCACCTCAAGGACCTCGGCCAGCTGGTCGCCCGCGAGATCGAGAAGGCCGGCGGCGTCGCCAAGGAATTCAACACCATCGCCGTCGACGACGGCATCGCGATGGGCCACGACGGCATGCTCTATTCGCTGCCCTCGCGCGAGATCATCGCCGACAGCGTCGAGTACATGGTGAACGCCCATTGCGCCGACGCGATGGTGTGCATCTCCAACTGCGACAAGATCACCCCCGGCATGCTGATGGCGGCGCTGCGCCTCAACATCCCCGCCGTGTTCGTCTCCGGCGGCCCGATGGAGGCCGGCAAGATCGTCTTCCGCGGCAAGGAGAAGGCCCTCGACCTCGTCGACGCGATGGTCGCCGCCGCCGATTCGAGCGTCACCGACGAGGAGGTGCAGGCGATCGAGCGCTCCGCCTGCCCGACCTGCGGCTCCTGCTCCGGCATGTTCACGGCGAACTCGATGAACTGCCTGACCGAGGCGCTCGGCCTGGCGCTGCCCGGCAACGGCACGGTGGTCGCCACCCACGCCGACCGCAAGCGCCTGTTCGTCGAGGCCGGCCACCTGATCGTCGATCTCGCCCGCCGCCACTACGAGCAGGACGACTATTCCGTGCTGCCGCGCTCGATCGCGAGCTTCCCGGCCTTCGAGAACGCCATCACCCTCGACATCGCCATGGGCGGCTCCACCAACACGGTGCTGCATCTGCTCGCCGCCGCCCACGAGGGCGAGGTGCCCTTCACCATGGCCGACATCGACCGGCTGTCGCGGCGCGTGCCGGTGCTCTGCAAGGTCGCGCCCTCGGTGCCGGACGTGCACATCGAGGACGTCCATCGTGCCGGTGGCATCATGGGCATCCTCGGCGAGCTCGACCGCGCCGGCCTGATCAACGCCGACGTGCCGACCGTGCACGCCGAGACGATGGCCGCCGCCCTCGCCCGCTGGGACGTCAAGCGCACCGGCAGCGAGACGGTGCAGACCTTCTTCCGCGCCTCGCCGGGCGGCATCCCGACCCAGGTGGCGTTCAGCCAGGACCGCCGCTATCCCGATCTCGACACCGATCGTGAAAAGGGCGTCATCCGCAGCGCCGACCACGCCTTCTCGAAGGATGGCGGCCTCGCGGTGCTCTACGGCAACCTCGCCGAGGACGGCTGCATCGTGAAGACGGCCGGCGTCGACGCCTCGATCCTGAAGTTCACCGGCCCGGCGCGCATCTTCGAGAGCCAGGACGCGGCGGTGGACGGCATCCTCGGCGACACCGTCAAGGCCGGCGACGTCGTGCTGATCCGCTACGAGGGCCCGCGCGGCGGCCCGGGCATGCAGGAGATGCTCTATCCGACGAGCTACCTGAAGTCGAAGGGCCTCGGGAAGGCCTGCGCCCTCGTCACCGACGGCCGCTTCTCCGGCGGCACCTCCGGCCTCTCCATCGGCCACGTCTCGCCGGAGGCCGAGGAGGGCGGGCTGATCGGCCTCGTCGAGGAGGGCGACACCATCGAGATCGACATCCCGAACCGCATCATCCGCGTCGCGGTCGCCGAAGACGTCCT
>CALRZT010000377.1:0-4571 GCA_943372725.1 Pseudoxanthobacter soli DSM 19599 | reverse complement strand
ACCGCGCTGGCGGCGATCGGCGAGCGCGTGCTCGTCATCGATCTCGACCCGCAGGGCAACGCCTCCACCGGCCTCGGCATCGACCGCCGCAAGCGCGACCTCTCCACCTACGACGTGATGACCGGCGAGCGACCGCTCGCCGACGTGGTGATGGCGACCGCCGTCCCCGGCCTCGCGGTGGCGCCGTCGACGATGGACCTGCTCGGCGTCGAGCTCGAGATCGCCGGCGAGGCCGACCGGGTGCACCGGCTGCGCGCCGCCATCGCGGCGCTGCCCGCCGGGGCCTATTCCTACATCCTGATCGACTGCCCGCCGTCGCTGAACCTGTTGACGATCAATGCCCTGGTCGCCGCCCAGGCGATCCTGGTGCCGCTGCAGTGCGAGTTCTTCGCGCTCGAAGGCCTCAGCCAGCTGCTCTCGACGGTCGATCAGGTGAAGCGGTCTCTCAATCCTGAGTTGCGCATCCACGGCATCGTGCTGACCATGTATGACGGCCGCAACAACCTCGCCGCCCAGGTCGTCGCCGACGTCCGCGAGACGATGGGCGAGGCCGTCTACGAGACGGTGATCCCGCGCAACGTCCGCCTCTCCGAGGCGCCGTCGCACGGCAAGCCGGCGCTGCTCTACGACGTCCGCTGCTCGGGCAGCCAGGCCTATATCCGCCTCGCTTCCGAGGTGATCCAGCGCGAGCGGCGTCTCGCCGCCGCGGCGGCGTGAGCGGGGAGGGCGGCATGGCCGACGAGGGCGCCCGTCGCCGGCTCGGTCGCGGGCTGGCGGCGCTGATCGGCGACATCCCGAGCGAGCCCGCGCCCGGCCGCGAGCCGCCGCGCGGCTTCCGCCGCGTGCCGACGGGCTCGATCCACCGCAATCCGCGCAATCCCCGCCGACACTTCGACAGCGGCGAGCTCGCCCAGCTCGCGGTCTCGCTCAAGTCGCACGGGCTGGTGCAGCCGCTGCTCGTGCGCGAGACCGGGCCGGACGCCTACGAGATCGTCGCCGGCGAGCGGCGCTGGCGGGCGGCCCAGCTCGCCGGCCTGCACGAGCTGCCGGTGGTGGTGCGCGACGTCGACGATCGCGAGGCGCTCGAGATCGCCATCATCGAGAACGTCCAGCGCGCCGACCTCAACCCGATCGACGAGGCCGCCGGCTACGAGTTGCTCGCGACCGAGCACGGCCACAGCCACGCCGAGATCGCGGTGGCGATCGGCAAGAGCCGCAGCCATGTCGCCAATACCGTCCGCCTGCTGAAGCTGCCGGAGGGCGTCCAGGCGCACGTCGCCGAGGGCCGGCTCAGCGCCGGCCACGCCCGCGCGCTGCTCACCGCCGCCGACCCCGAGGCACTCGCCGCCCGCATCATCGCCGAGGGCCTGACCGTCCGCGACGCCGAGCGGCTCGCCGCCGAGCCCGTCGCCGCGGCGGTGAAGGCGCGCGCCAAGGCGGCCGCAGCAGTGCCGGCGAAGGACGCCGACACGCGGGCGCTGGAAAAGCTCGTCGCCGACCGCCTCGGCCTCGCCGTCGACATCGCCCACCGCCCCGACGGCGGCGGCGCCATCACGATTTCCTATTCCACGCTCGAGCAACTCGACGACCTCTGTCGCAAACTGGGTGAGCCGTGAGCCTCGCAAACCAAGCCGAAACCGCCGCCTCGCCGCCGATCAAGGTCGCCGTCGTCCGCGTCACGCCGTTCCAGCAGAACGCCTCGCTCGTGGCCTGCGCGACGACCGGCCGCGCCGCCGTCGTCGACCCCGGCGGCGACCTCGACCGCATCCTCGAGGTGATCGACGAGGCCGGCGTGACGGTCGAGAAGATCCTGATCACCCACGGCCACGTCGACCACGCCGCCGGCGCTGCGGAGCTCGCGCTGCGCCTCGGTGTCCCCGTCGAGGGCCCCGGCGCGGCCGACGCCTTCCTGCTCGCCGAACTGTCGGAGAAGGGCCGCGAGTACGGCTTTCCCGCCGACCCGCTGACGCCCGACCGCTGGCTCGCCGAGGGCGACACCGTGACGGTCGGCGAACAGGTCTTCCGCGTCCTCGACGTGCCCGGCCACTCACCAGGCCACGTCGTCTTCGTCCACGACGGCGCGCGTCTCGTCATCGCCGGCGACACGCTGTTCGCCGGCTCGGTCGGCCGCACCGACATGAGCTACGGCGACGGCGAACTGCTGGTCCGCGGCATCACCGACAAGCTGCTGCCGCTCGGAGACGACTTCACCGTCCTGCCCGGCCACGGCCCGGCGACGACCATCGCCCGCGAGAAGGCGAAGAACCCGTTTCTGCAGGGGTAGGAGGGCGAGCCGGAGTCCAGTCGGCGACCCGTCGGAGCGGCGTAGGACGGGGCATCCCGCCGGCGCCCGCGGTTGCGCGGCCGACCGGCATCCCCATCTGTGATGGCGCGCCGAGCGTTCCCCTGAGGCTGCTCCTCACGGCACCGCGGCGGCTGATGCGGAGAATGCCCCTTGGACCTGAAACTGAACGGCCAGACGGCCCTCGTCACCGGCTCGACCGCCGGCATCGGCTTTGCGATCGCGCAGCGGCTGGCGGCCGAGGGCGCGAGCGTCGTCGTCTCCGGGCGGGGGCAGGAGAAGGTCGACGCGGCGGTCGGGAGGATCAAGGACGCGGGCGGCGGCTCGGTCCGGGGCGTCGTCGCCGACGTGACCACCGCCGAGGGCGCCGAGGCTCTGCTGGCGACGGCGGGTCAAGTGGACATCCTCGTCAACAACCTCGGCATCTATGGGAGCAAGGCCTTCGGCGACATTACCGACGCCGACTGGATGCGCTTCTTCGAGATCAACGTCGTGAGCGGCGCGCGGCTCGCACGCGCAGTGTTTCCGGGGATGCTCGCGCGCGACCACGGACGGATCATCTTCGTCTCCAGCGAATCGGCGCTGTCGATCCCGAGGGACATGATCCACTACGCCATGACCAAGACCGCGCAGCTGACGATCGCGCGGGGTCTGGCGGAGCTGACCAAGGGGACGAAGGTGACCGTCAATTCGGTGCTGCCGGGGCCAACCCGCGCCGACGGCATCGAGAGCTTCCTGCGCGGCCAGGCGAGCGACCCGGGCGCGCCGCTGGCAGAGATCGAGGCGGAGTTCTTCGCCAAGGCCCGCGCGGCGTCGCTCTTGCAGCGGATGATCGAGCCCGACGAGATCGCGAGCCTCGTCGCCTACCTCGCGAGCCCGCTGTCGGCGGCAACCAACGGCGCCGCGCTGCGGGTGGAGGGCGGGCTCGTCACGACGATCGCGTGAGGGGCGAGAGACGGCCGCCGGCGTCAGCTCTATTTCTCTGCCACCGCCACCCGCCGCACACACCGGAAGCCGACGTGACTGGTCGAGGTGTCGACCGGCTCGGCGTGGCGGGCGGCGGGACGGTAGCGGCGGCAGTAGCTCGGCGCGCAGAGGTGGGAGCCGCCCTTCAGCACCTTGCGGGGGATGCGGATCTCCGGCTGGCGCGGGTCGAAGCTCGCCGCCTCCGGGCCGCCGCGCGGGTTGACCGGCACGCAGCACGCCTTCGGCGCGTCGGCCGGGTGGCGGGTCGACCAGAAGTCGGTCGTCCACTCCCAGGTGTTGCCGATCATGTCGAAGACGCCATAGGGGTTCGGCGGGAAGGCCGTCACCGGCGAGGTGCGCTCGTAGCCGTCCTCGAGGAGGTTCTCGGCCGGGAAGACGCCCTGCCAGGTGTTGGCGCGGTGGACGCCGCCGGGCACGAGCTCGTCACCCCAGGCGAACTCGGCACCCTCCAGGCCGCCGCGGGCGGCGTACTCCCACTCCGCCTCCGTCGGCAGCGCCTTGCCGGCCCAGGCGGCATAGGCCTCGGCGTCGGCAAAGGCGACGTGGACGACGGGGTGGTCGTCGAGGCCCTTCGTCGAGCTGCCGGGGCCGAGGGGCCGGCGCCAGCAGGCGCGGAAGACGAAGCGCCACCACTGGCTCCAGTCGCGGGTGTCGACGGCGTGGGCGGGCGGGGTGAAGACGAGGGAGCCGGCCTTCAGCATGTGCGGCTGCGCGCCGGGATACATCTTCGGGTCCGGCGGGATCTCGGCGACGGTGACGTAGCCGGTCGCCTCGACGAAGGCGCGGAACTGCCGGTTGGTCACCGGGGTGGGATCGATGAAGAAGCCGTCGACGGTGACGGTGTGGACCGGCTTCTCCTCCGGATAGTGGTCGTCGGAACCCATGCGGAAGCTGCCGCCGGGGATCCAGACCATCTCTTCGACGGGCGTCGGAGCCGCGATCGCTGGTGCCATTGCCCGGTTGCGCTTGCCCGAACTCACGCGTTTCCTCCCGCAGTGCCGAAAAAGCACCGCATTCCCGCCCGACGAACGCCGGCCCGTTCGCTATTCTACGGCGTCGAGCGGCGAAGTCCTCGTCGATACCCACTCGGTTGCCTGCCGGCGAACACACCCGATATAGACGCACCCATGTCCCTCGACGACCTCCACGACCGTCCCGCCTCCCAGAAAGCCGCCAGCAAAGCGGCCGCCGCAAAGGCGGTCGCCGGCACGGCGGGTGCCAGCGAGACGGCCGACGGCGCTGTGGCCCCGGCGGTCCTCCTGGATGCGCAGGGCCGGCCGAA
>CALRZT010000376.1:0-4599 GCA_943372725.1 Pseudoxanthobacter soli DSM 19599 | reverse complement strand
GGTCGCCCGCGCGGCGGGGCTCTACCTCGCCGGCCGGGTCGGGCCGATCCGCCGCTTCGCCATGCGCCAGGGGCTAGGCCCGGCGACGCCGCTGGTCGGCTGGCGCTGATCAGCGCAGCAGCGGCAGCAGATCCTCGGTGATGAGGTAGAGGGTCAGCGTCACCGTGAGGACGGAGGCTGCCGTGCCGAACAGCACGGCGCCGGACGCCCGCTCCACGTAGACGCGGTACTGGCTCGCCAGCACGAAGGAGTTCGCGGCCGGTGGCAGCGAGGCCATCAGCACGGCCGTTTCGATCCAGGAGGTCGAGAAGCCGCCGATCAGGATCATCAGGGCGAACACCATCGCCGGGTGCAGCACCAGCTTGACCAGGAGCAGGAACGGCAGTTCCCACGGCACGCCCGGCACCGGCCGCAGCGCCGCCGTCACGCCCATGGCGAACAGCGCGCAGGGTGCGGCGGCCGAGCGCAGGTAGGTCAGCAACTGGTCGAGGGCCTGCGGCGGGCGGAGCTCCAGCGCCGCTGCGGCGACGCCCGCGATGGTGGCGAGGATGAACGGGTGGGTGAAGATGCGCTTCAGGCACACCTTAACCGTCGCCCAGACGCCGCCGCCCTCCGTGCCGCCGATCGCCATCAGCACCGGCACCAGCGTGAACAAAAGCATCGAATCGAAGCAGAAGATCAGCGCTGCCGGCACCGTCGCGGTCGGTCCGAGGGCGGCGAGCGTCAGGCCCGGCCCCATGTAGCCGACGTTGGCATAGCCGCCGACGATGCCCTGGATGGTCGCCTCGGGAATGCGGCCGCGGCTCGCCAGCATGCCGATGCCGAAGGCGATGGCGAAGGCGGCGGCGGTCGCCGTCGTGGTGGCGACGACGAAGCGCCAGTTCGCCAGTTCCTCGATCGGCGTCTGCGACAGCATCTGGAAGAACAGCGCCGGCAGCGCGAGATAGACGACGAAAAACTGCAGCCAGGCGAGGCCGACGTCCGGCAGCCGGACGATCTTGCCGGAGCCGTAGCCGAGAAAGATCAGCCCGAAGAAGGGCAGCGCCAGCGACAGGACTTCGGCCATCTCGCCCGTTCTCGCCGGAATGGGAAGCCGCGGCCACGGCGGGATTGCGCGCCGGCGCCGCGGTCGGTATCCACCGTCGCCTATCGGGCTTCGCCACGCCGGTCAACGCGACCTTGGACGATGAGCGGCCCGCAGCCCGATCGGCCGATGGACGAGCGTCGCACCAAGAAACAGGCTTCGATCGTCACCCGCGCCCTGCGCCGGCTCGAATTCGGGCTCTTGATGGTGGCGACGGGCGCCGTGCGGGCGGTTCCCGTCGCGGTCGCCTCCGACGTGATGGCGGCGATGTGGCGGACGATCGCGCCGCTCCTGCCCCGCCACGCCCGTGCGCTCGAGCATCTCGAACACGCCTTCCCGGAGCTGCCCGCAGAGAAGCGGCGTTGGATCGCGCGGCAGATGTGGGGAAATCTCGGGCGCGTCACCGCCGAGACGATCCAGCTCGACCGGCTGGTCGCCGACCCCTCCCGCTTCGAGGTGACGCTGGCGGGCCTCGAGACGCTGTCGCGCGGCCGCGACGGTGCCGTGCTCGTGTCGCTGCACATGGGCAACTGGGAGGTCGTCATCCAGGCGGCCAACGCCGCGAAGCTGTCGTCGACCGGCGTCTACCAGACGCTGCGCAACCCATTGGTCGACGACTGGCTGCAGGCGCTGAGGGCGCCCCTCTATCCGGGCGGACTGCTGCCGAAGGGGTCCGCGACGGCTCGCCAGATGCTCGGCCGGGTGAAGCGCGGCCAGGTGGTCGCGGTGCTCGGCGACCTGCGCGAATCGGCCGGCATCCAGGTGCCGTTCTTCGGCCGGCCGGCCTACGCCAACCCGTTCCCGGCGATGGCCGCGCGCATCGGCGGGGTGCCGATGATCGCCGGCCGCGTCCGCCGCCTCGAGGGCACGCGCTTCGTCATCGACGCGGTCGAGGTGCCGGTCAGCCACACCGACGACCGCATCGCCGATGTCCACGCTACGACGGCGGCGATGCACGCCCAGTTCGAGGCCTGGATCCGCGAAGCCCCCGAGCAGTGGATGTGGGCCCACCGCAAGTGGGAGACCAAGCAGTCCGGCCGTCGGGCGCGGCGCACCGCCGCCGCCGACGCGCGGGCGGATGCGCTGAGCGCCGGATCATTGGAGGAGTAACGCGGTGGACGTGCTGTTCCCGCAGATCCCCTACTTCAACCAGTCCTCTGCCGACGCGCCGCGCGTGAGGGTCGACGCGATCGGCGTCGAGGTGGTGGAGCGCCTGCCGGCATCCGCGACCGGCGGCGCGTTCTCGATCATCGAGACGACCAACCAGCCGGGCTTCGGCCCGCCGCTGCACCGGCACCGCGAGACGGAGATCTTCCGGGTTCTCGAGGGAAGCTACCTCTACCGGATCGACGAGCGCACGTTCCACGCGACGGAAGGCGACCTCGTGGTGACGCCCGGCAACGCTGTGCACGCCTTCCGCAACGTCACCGATCGCCCGGCCCGCCAGCTCGTGATGATCGTGCCGGGGTGGGACTCGCTCGGCCTGTTTTCCGAGCTCGACGCAGCCTTCGTGGGCGGCGTGCTCGATCCCGCCCTGCGCGACGCCTGGTGCCGCAAGTGGCACTGCGACCTCCTCGGCCCGCCGCTCGGCCCGGAGGGCTGAGGCGGCTGCGGCGTCCGCCGATCTTGTGCGGTTGCGAAGGATCGGCGAGGCTTCGCGGCCGATGTGGGGGACCCTCCGATGAAGACACCGCGCGCCTTCTACCAGCCGCTCGCCCTCGGCGCGCCGATGCCGCCGCGCGAGCTGCCGGTGCGGGTGGAGCGGATGATCCACTTCGTCCCGCCCCATCTCGACAAGCTGCGCGCCAAGGTGCCCGATATCGCCCGCCAGGTCGACGTCGTGCTCGGCAACCTCGAGGACGCCATCCCGGCCGACCAGAAGCTCGCCGCCCGCCGCGGCTTCATCGAGATGGCGAAGGCGACGGAGTTCGGCGACACCGGCCTGTGGACGCGCATCAACGCCCTCGACAGCCCCTGGATGCTCGATGACGTCGTCGAGATCGTCGGCGCGATCGGCGACAAGCTCGACGTCGTCATGGTGCCGAAGGTGCAGGGGCCCTGGGACATCCACTATGTCGACCAGCTGCTCGCGCAGCTGGAAGCCAAGGCCGGCGTCAAGAAGCCGATCCTCATCCACGCCATCCTGGAAACGGCCGAAGGGGTGAAGAACGTCGAGGCGATCGCCACCGCGAGCCCGCGCATGCACGGCATGAGCCTCGGCCCGGCCGACCTCGCCGCCTCCCGCGGCATGAAGACGACGCGGGTCGGCGGCGGCCATCCGGACTATGTCGTGCTCGCCGACGCCGCTGGCGACGCGCCGCGCGCGGCCTTCCAGCAGGACCTCTGGCATTACACGGTCGCGAAGATGGTGGACGCCTGCATGGCCGCCGGCATCAAGCCGTTCTACGGACCATTCGGTGACTTCTCGGACGCGCCGGCCTGCGAGGCGCAGTTCCGCAACGCCTTCCTGATGGGCTGCGTCGGCGCCTGGTCGCTGCACCCGAGCCAGATCGACATCGCCAAGCGCGTCTTCAGCCCGCGGCCGGAGGAGGTGGCGATGGCGAAACGCATCCTCGACGCCATGCCCGACGGCACCGGCGCGGTGATGATCGACGGCAAGATGCAGGACGACGCCACCTGGAAGCAGGCGAAGGTGATCGTCGATCTCGCCCGTCAGGTGGCGGCGCGGGATCCCGCCCTGGCGACCGCCTACGGCCTCTGACGGCCTCGGGCCTCGCCGTCAGATGCCGCTTCCGGCACTCTCGGCATTGGCGAAATCCCGCCCCGTCCAGATGCGCGGCTCGATCGCCGCCAGCCCGTCCTCGATGCGGATGTGGTTGTAGGCGTTCGGCTCGCCACGCAGCCGCGTCGAGGTCGCCGAGGCCGCCTGCACGACGAGGAGCGACCGCGTCGCCGCCCGCTCGGGCGCGCGGGCCTTGATGTCGGTGATGTGCCCGTCAGCGAGCACCGGCTCGAGGAAGCGCGCATAGCCGCGGTGGAGGTGCCCCGACAGCGTCAGCTTGACGCCGGCGCGCTCGAAGCGGTCGAGCGCCTCGGAGGCTCGGCCGACGGTGCGCACCGTCGGCTCGTCGGAGGGCGGCAGGAACGGGTGGTGCGCCACGACGATGCGGAAAAGCGACGGCGGCATCGCCGCGAAGCGCTCCTCGGCGCGTTCCATCTGGCCGCGACTGAGGCTGCCGTGCGCCCAGTTGAGCTCGAGCAGCATGGCGCGGACGCTGTTGATGCCGACGATGGCGATCTCCTCGTCCTGAAACACCGGCTCGGTCGCCTGCTGGATGAAGCGGCGGAAGCGGGCGAACGGATCGAAGAAGCGCTGCACGAGATGGTAGGGGCTGATGTCGTGATTGCCGGGCACGGCGAGCCAGGGCGACTGCAGGCGATCGAGGAACCGCCGCGCCGCCCTGAATTCGCTGCTGCGGGCGCCCTGGGTGAGGTCGCCGCTGACGACGACGAGATCCGGGCGCTGGGCGTTCAGTTCCGACACCAGGGCCTCC
>CALRZT010000375.1:0-4610 GCA_943372725.1 Pseudoxanthobacter soli DSM 19599 | reverse complement strand
TCGGCCTCCCCGGCCGGATTGTAGACCATCAGCTTGAGGTCCGGACGGCCGTCGATGGCGAAGGAGGAGAACTCGAAGCTGATCTCCCCCACCGTCGCGTTCCGGATCGTCTTCGCCCCCTCCCCGGTCGTCCGCACATCGTTGTCCGTCCAAAGCCGGGCGAACTCGGCGCTCTTGCCGGCGAGTTCGGCGACGAGCCCGGCACTCCGCTCGTCCTCGCCGACGCGCGCCGTCTCGGCGCGGAAGGTCGCGACCAGAAACCGCGCCACGCTCTCCCAGTCGGTCTGGGCGGCCCGCGTCGCCGGATCGAGGAACATCCGCCGCAGGATGTTCCGCTCGCCGGGGGGCAGTGCGTCGTAGTCCGTGAGCGCGAGCCTCGCCGCGCGGTTCCAGCCGACGATGTCCCAGGCGGACGTCGCCACGGTGGCCGGGATCAGCGTCATGGCGTCGAGAAGCCGCTGCAGCCGCGCGGAGATGCCGTCGCGCACCGGCGCATGGGCCTTCGGCGGGCGGCCGATGCCGACCAGGAACAGGTGCTCCCGCTCCGCCTCCGTCATCATCAGCGCCTCGGCGAGGCTGTCGAGGACGCGCGGTGACGGGGCGCCGCCGCGCCCCTGTTCGAGCCAGGTGTACCAGGTCGGACTGATGTGGGCGCGCTGCGCGACCTCCTCGCGCCTGAGGCCCGGCGTGCGGCGACGGCCGCCATAGCCGAGCGCGGCGGCATCGAGCCGCTGCCGCCGGTCGCGCAGGAACGCACCGAAGCGGTTGCCGTCGGCGAGAGGGTCCAGCCTGTCAGTCATTATACCGGGATAATTTCACGTCTTTAACTGGATACAGCGTCGCCGATATCCCCTTCGCGAGCAAGAAGGAGATTGGCCATGAAAGTGTTTGTCACGGGTGCCACCGGCTTTGTCGGCACCGCCGTCGTCGGGGAACTGCTTGCGCACGGGCATGAGGTGCTGGGACTGGCCCGGTCCGACGGCAGCGCCCAGACGCTCGAAAAGGCGGGTGCGGCCGTCCTGCGCGGCGACCTCGAGGCACCAGAGACGCTGCGGGAGGGCGCAGAGACGTCCGACGCGATCGTCCACGCCGGGTTCGTGCACGACTTCTCGCGCTTTCCCGCAGCGTGCGCGATCGACCGCGCCGCCATCGAGACCCTCGGTGCCGCGATCGCGGGGACGCGCAAGCCGCTGATCGTCACCGCGGGCGTCGCCTTCCTGGATGCGCGGGGTGCGGTCGCGGTCGAGACCGATCGCGGCTTCCCGCCCTCGGACGCCTATCCGCGGGCGTCCGAGGCGGCGGCGGAAGCGCTGTCTGACCGCGGCATCCCGGCGAACGTCATGCGGCTGCCGCCGTCAGTGCACGGTCCCGGCGACCACGGCTTCGTGCCGATGCTCATCGACATCGCGCGGCGGACGGGCCGCTCGGCCTACATCGGTGAGGGCGCGAATGCCTGGCCCGCGGTCACCGTGCGGGACGCGGCGCGGGCCTTCCGCCTCGCCGTCGAACGCGGCCCGGGCACCGACACCTATCACGCCGTGGCCGAACAGGGCGTGCCGTTCCGGCAGATCGCCGAGGCGATCGCGGCCGGCCTCGGCCTTTCCTGCGTGTCGCTGTCGGTGGAGGAAGCGCGCGGGCACTTCGGCTGGTTCTTCGACTTCGCCTCCATCGACCAGCCGACGTCGAGCGAGCAGACGCGGACCGCACTCGGCTGGAGCCCGACGGGCCCCGACCTTCTGACCGACGTCCGGCAGGCCGGCTACTTCGGCGCCCGCCACCCCTGATCGCGCAGAGGACGACCCCGCCCCGTGTTCGGCGCGGGCGGGGTCGTGCCGTCCGCCCTCAGTGGTGCAGCAGCCCGGTGGCGAAGGCCGCGGACCCGGCGACGATGTGGCAGATCGTGACGCCGGCGAGATTGCCGTGGCGGTTGTAGATGGCGCCGAAGATGAGGCCGGTGACGAAGGTCAACAGGATCGCGGTCGGGCCGTAATGGCTGTGGAGGACCCCGAAGGCGACGGAAGCGGCGAAGATCGCCGGCAGGCCGCTGCGATCGGCCATCAGCCGCTTGAAGGAGCCCTGCAGGAAGCCGCGGCAGACGAGTTCCTGCAGGAAGGCGTGCGGAACGTAGAGCAGCAGCACCGGGCCGAAGGCGGAGGCGTCGACGAACAGATCCGACAGCGGAGCACCCGAACTCAGCCGCAGCGCGGCGGCGATCACCACGACGGCGAGGAACAGCACTGCCGAGAACACGACACCCTCGACGATCGACCGGCGGAGATGACGGCGGGTCAGTCCGACCGCGGCGAGCGGGATCTGAAAGATCCGCAGCAGCAGGATGGTCGCGGTCGTCATCAAGAGCACGAAGGACCAGTTCGCCAGCGAGGTCCGGATCTCGGGGATGACGAGCGAAAAGGAGGCGACGCCGGCGAGGCTGCCGAGCGACATGAAGATCATCGTGGCGATGCTGAGGTAGCCGAACTCGATGCGATCGCGCAGGGACCGGACGTGCTCGGTCACGTCGCTGATCAGGGCGATCACGCCGGTGATGGCACGCGTGTCGGGATCGACGAGGGCGCTCGTCTTCAGCAGGAGATGGCGCGCGCCCCCGGCGTCACGCAGCGCAAACGGTGCGGTGTGGCTGGTGAGCGGGTCGCCGACGGCCGCGATGACGACGTCGAGGAAGTGGTCGAGGTTGCGGTCGAAGATCACCACCCCGAACTTCTGTCCGACGCACTCCGACGCGACGAGACCGAGGATCCGCTCCGCCTGCGGGTTGATCGTGCGGATCGTCCCGCCGCGATCGATCGTGATGACGCCGTCGCGCATGTTGGAGACGACGGCGGCGTCCATCCGCTCCGCGACCGCCGGCAGCGCCACCATCGAGTCGACGAGTGTCATGACCCGTATGCCCCCGGCGTTCCCCAGCCCTCGTCCCGCTCCCCGGCGACGCCCATCGTTCAGCGTCACCATGAAACGGATAAGACAGTCGGCCGACCGCGGCGCCGCCGGCATCCTCGCCGGTGCACGCTCCGTGCCATCGCACGGCCGAGAGGCCGCCCTCCCGCATGTCGAGGAGCCGGCGGTGGAAACGACGACAGCGAGCCGCCGGCTGCGCCGCCTCCCCGTTGACGCCCGCCACTCTCTCCTTTATGTGAGTGAACGTTCACGCCGACACTCGTGCGCGGCGTGTGGGAGGAGAGACGGATGCTCGGCCGGCTGATGACGACGCGGCGCTTCGTGCCGCTGTTCTGGTGCCAGTTCTTCAGTGCGTTCAACGACAACTTCGTCAAGAACGCCCTCGTCGTGCTGATCCTGTTCCAGCTCGCGCTGGAGAACGGCCCGCTTCTCGTCACCCTCGCCGGCGGCCTGTTCATGCTGCCGTTCTTCCTGTTGTCGAGCCTCGGCGGCGAGATGGCCGACCGCTTCGACAAGGCGGTGGTGGCGCGGCGCCTGAAGTTCGCCGAGATCTTCGTCGTCGGCGTCGCCGGTGTCGGCTTCGTCCTGCACGACCCCTACGTGCTGCTCGCGGCGCTGACCGGCATGGGCGTGATGGGGGCCCTGTTCGGCCCGATCAAGTACGGCATCCTCCCCGACCACCTGTCGCGGGAAGAACTCGTCGCCGGCAATGCGCTCGTCGAGACGGCCACCTTCCTCGCCATCCTCGGCGGCACCGTCGGTGGCACGCTCGCGATCAAGCACATGGAGCCGCACATCGTCGCCGCGGTGACGATCGGCTTCGGCATCATCAGCTGGGCGGCCGCCGCCTTCATTCCGCGCACCGGCAGCCGGGCACCGGACCTCAAGATCGACTTCAACATCGCCCGCGGCACCTTCCGCCTGCTGAAGCAGCTCTACGCGCAGCAGCCGATCTTCAAGGCGGCGCTGGTGGTGAGCTGGTTCTGGGCGGTCGGCATCGTCGTCCTGTCGCTGGTGCCGACGATCGTCAAGGAGAACGTCGGCGGCGACGAGAACGTCACGACGCTGTTCATCGCCTGCTTCGTCGTCGGCATCGCCTTCGGCTCGCTGCTCGCCGCCCGGCTGTCGCGCGGCCGCATCATCCTGGCGCTGGCGCCGATCGGCTCGGCCCTGATGGGCCTGTTCGGCCTCGACCTCGGGCTCCTGATGATGGGCGACGCGCCCGCTCCCGGCAGCGTCATCTGGGCGACCTTCTTCTCCGATCCGCACGGGCTGCGCGCCGCCTTCGACCTCGTCGGCTTCGCCACCGCCGGCGGCCTCCTGATCGTGCCGGTGTTCGCCTGGATGCAGGCGTCCTCCGGCGAGGACGAGCGCGCCCGCGTCATCGCCGGCAACAACGTCCTGAACGCCGCCTTCATGGTGGCGGCGACCGTGATCATCGTCGCCCTGCAGGCGGCCGGCCTCGGCGCCGCAACGCTTTTCGCCCTGACCAGTGCCGCCTCGCTGGTCGCCTCGGTCGTGATCGCGAAGCTGCTGCCCGGCAGCTTCGTGCGCGATCTCGTGCTTTTGATCTTCCGCTTCGTCTTCCGCCTCGAGGTGCACGGCGAGGAGCACCTGCGCAACGCCGGCCCGAACGCCGTCATCGCCGTCAACCACGTGAGCTTCCTCGACGCGCCGCTGGTGATGTCGCTGCT
>CALRZT010000374.1:0-4637 GCA_943372725.1 Pseudoxanthobacter soli DSM 19599 | reverse complement strand
CGCCTGCAGCCGGACGAGGGCGTCAAGCTCTGGCTGATGATCAAGGATCCCGGCCCCGGCGGCATGCGTTTGAGCCACGTGCCGCTCGACATGAGCTTCGCCGAGGCCTTCAACGTCCGCCACCACGAGGCCTACGAGCGCCTGCTGATGGACGTCGTGCGCGGCAACCAGACGCTGTTCATGCGCCGCGACGAGGTCGAGGCGGCCTGGGGCTGGATCGACCCGATCCTGGAAGCCTGGAAGAGCTCGAGCGACGCACCGAAGCCATACACCTCCGGTACATGGGGCCCGTCCGCCTCGATCGCCCTGATCGAGCGCGACGGGCGCACCTGGCACGAGGACGAACGATGAGCGAACCGGTCCTGCGCTGGCACGAGGCGGCCGACCGCGAGGCCCTGGCCGGCGACTTCGCCGCCTTCGTCGCCGGCAAGCTCGCCGCCCGCATCGCCATTTCCGGCCGCGCCAGCCTCGCCGTCTCCGGCGGCCACACGCCGTCGCGCTTCTTCGAGAGGCTGTCGCAGGCGGCGATCCCGTGGGGCCAGGTGCTCGTTACGCTGATCGACGAACGCTGGGTCGACGAGAGTTCGGACCGCTCGAACGGCGCGCTGGTGCGCAAGCACCTGCTGCAGGGCCCCGCCGCATCCGCCACCTTCGTGCCGCTCTACACCGGCGATGCGACGCCCGAAGAAGGCTTTCCCGCTCTCGAGCAGGCGCTCGACGCCCTCTCCTGGCCGCTTACCGTCGCCATCCTCGGCATGGGCGACGACGGCCACACCGCCTCCTATTTCCCGCACGGCGACGGCCTCGCCGCGGCGCTGTCGCCGCCGCGCGACCGTCGCGTCGCCGAGGTCAGCGCCAAGGCCGCCGTCGAGCCGCGCATCACGCTGACGCTGCCGGTGGTCCGCGCCGCCGACACGCTGGCGCTCCACATCGAGGGCGCCGGCAAGCGCACGACGCTCGACGCGGCGCTCGCCGACGGCCCCGTCGAGGACATGCCGGTCCGGGCGGTGCTGCGCAGCGCCAGCCGCGGCATCGACGTCTTCTGGTGCCCCTGAGCCCGGAGCCACGTCTTCCGGCGTCCCGGGGCGCCCGCTCCGGATGCCGCGCCGCCCCGCTTCGATGGGCGGCCCACCCGCGGCACGCCGCGTGCATCGCGTCCTCGCGAGCACCCATGCGCGTCCCGCTCAGTCCTGGAGGCCAGCCATGACCGGCCATCGTATTCCCGGTGCCCTGCACGCCCGCCTCGGTGAGGTGACGCACCGCATCGTCCGCCGCAGCCGCGCGGGCCGCGAGCGCTATCTCGACCGCATCGCCGCCGCCGCCGAGCGCACCCCCACCCGCAAACGCCTCGGCTGCGCCAACGTCGCCCACGGCTTCGCCGCCTGCGGCCCCGGCGACAAGGCGGAGCTGCGCTCGGGCGACGCGCCGAACCTCGCCATTGTCACTGCCTACAACGACATGCTCTCGGCCCATCAACCGTTCGAGCGCTTCCCGGACGTGATCCGCGCGGCGGCCCGCGAGGCCGGCGGCACGGCCCAGGTCGCTGGCGGTGTGCCGGCGATGTGCGACGGCGTCACCCAGGGCGAGGCGGGCATGGAGCTGTCGCTGTTCTCCCGCGAGGTGATCGCCCTGTCGACGGCGATCGCGCTCTCCCACCAGATGTTCGACGCCGCCGTCTATCTCGGCGTCTGCGACAAGATCGTGCCCGGCCTCGTCATCGGTGCCCTCTCCTTCGGCCACCTGCCGGCGGTGTTCGTGCCGGCCGGGCCGATGACCTCTGGCCTGCCGAACGACGAGAAGTCGCGCATCCGCCAGCTCTATGCCGAGGGCAAGGTCGGCCGCGACGCGCTGCTCGAGGCGGAGGCGCAGTCCTATCACGGGCCGGGCACCTGCACCTTCTACGGCACCGCCAACTCCAACCAGATGCTCATGGAGATCATGGGCCTGCACCTGCCCGGCGCCTCCTTCGTCAATCCGAACACGCCGCTGCGCGATGCGCTGACGAAGGTGGCAGTGAAGCGCGCGCTCGCCCTCACCGCCCTCGGCAACGCCTACACGCCGGTCGGCCGGGTGCTCGACGAGAAGGCCTTCGTCAACGGCATCGTCGGCCTGCACGCCACCGGCGGCTCCACCAACCTGACGAT
This sequence comes from Pseudoxanthobacter soli DSM 19599, assembly GCA_943372725.1. Taxonomy (GTDB): domain Bacteria; phylum Pseudomonadota; class Alphaproteobacteria; order Rhizobiales; family Segnochrobactraceae; genus CAMDHY01. The sequence continues at coordinate 2,493 of CALRZT010000374.1, read as the reverse complement.
CCACCTGATCGCCATGGCGGCGGCCGCCGGCATCCGCCTCACCTGGGACGACTTCGCCGACCTCGCCGAAGTGACGCCGCTACTGGCGCGCATCTACCCGAACGGCAAGGCGGACGTGAACCACTTCCACGCCGCTGGCGGCATGGGCTTCCTCATCCGCGAACTCCTGTCGGCCGGCCTCCTGCACGCCGACGTCACGACGATCTGGGGCACCGGCCTCGACGGCTACACCGTCGAGGCTCGTCTCGATGCCGGCGGCGAGGCCGACTGGGTCGACGCGCCGGCCGCCTCCGCCGATCCCGCCGTGCTGCGGCCGGTGGCCGAGCCCTTCCAGGCGACCGGCGGCCTGCGCGTCCTCGACGGCACCCTCGGCCGCGCCGTCATCAAGACCTCGGCCGTCGCCGACGAGCGCCACGTCGTGCAGGCGCCGGCGCGCGTCTTCCACAGCCAGGAAGAGTTGCAGGCGGCCTTCAAGGCCGGCACCCTCGGCGGCGACATGGTGGCGGTGGTGCGTTTCCAGGGCCCGCGGGCGAACGGCATGCCGGAGTTGCACAAGCTGATGCCGCCGCTCGGCGTGCTGCAGGACCGCGGCTTCAAGGTGGCGCTGGTCACCGACGGGCGGCTATCGGGCGCGTCGGGCAAGGTGCCGGCGGCGATCCACGTCACCCCGGAGGCGGTCGACGGCGGCCCGATCGCCAAGATCCGCGACGGCGACATCGTCCGCGTCGACGCGGTGCGCGGCAAGCTCGAGGTGATCATCGACGAGGACGAGTGGGCCGCCCGGCCGCTCGCAACCGCGGATCTCTCGGCCATGCACGTGGGCGTCGGCCGCGAGCTCTTCGCCCCCTTCCGCGCCGCCGTCGGCCTCGCCGATGCCGGCGCCAGCATCTTCGCCGTGCACGAGACGGAGGACGCATGATGAGCCCTGACGTGCAGCCCGGCCTCGCGCCGATCCTGGCGCTCGCCCCGGTCGTTCCCGTCGTGATCGTCGAGAACGCCGCCGACGCGGTGCCGCTCGCCCGCGCCCTCGTCGCGGGCGGCCTGAAGGCGATCGAGATCACGCTGCGCACCCCCGCCGCCATGGAGGCGATCCGCCGGGTCGCCGGCGAGGTCGAGGGGGCGGTGGCCGGTGCCGGCACGGTGCTCGACGCCGCCCAGTTCGAGGCGGTGATGAAGGCCGGCGCCAGGTTCGCCGTCTCGCCGGGCGCCACCGAGCGCCTGCTCGACGCCGCCACCGGCGCGCCGATGCCGCTGCTGCCGGGCATCGCCACGGCGTCCGAGGCCATGGCGCTGATCGAGCGCGGCTATCGCTTCGCCAAGTTCTTCCCGGCCGAGCCCGCCGGCGGCGCGGCCTATCTCGCCGCGCTCGCCTCGCCGCTGCCGCAGCTCACCTTCTGCCCGACCGGCGGCATCACGCCGGAAAGCGCGCCGCGCTACCTGAAGCTCGCCAACGTCGTCTGCGTTGGCGGCTCGTGGATGATCCGGCGCGAGCACGTCGCCGTCGGCGATTATGCGGCGATCACCGCCGCGTCTGCCGTGGCCGCCAAGCTCTCCGCCGCCTGACCGTCACGCGCCAGCGATCCGCCAGCGGCCCGACGACATCTTTGCGTTGCCACGCTCGGGTGCCGGTCTGCCCGCTGTCGGGGTGCCGCACGCATATCCAGAGACGCTGGGGCCCGGCTCCGTGCCGCCGTGGGTCCGCGAGGGATTGGCTGGCTGCGGCGGCGCAGCTGGTCGCGTCCGCGCCCAGCCCAAGAAACGGGAAAGGCAGGTGACGCGAACGCCACCTGCCTCCCAACCCCCGTTCGACCCGATCGCGCGGCATACCCCCTGCCGATGCGCCCTTGTCGATCTGCCCCCGCCAGAAATGCATATCGACGGAGCCGAGACAGGAAGATCGTGCCGCAGCTTGCTCAAAAACGCAACTGCGAACGCACGGGCCGTTTGGTCGGACCAGATACTGTTGCAAATCTGCACTAGCCGTCGGTGCGCCCGGCGGATCAGAGCGAGAGCGCCGCTCCGAGCAGCAGTACGCCGAGCGTCAGGATGCCGAACGAAGCAGCACCTTCGAGGACGGCGATCGCCGTTCCGGCATTTCGCCCACCACCGAGGCCCGACAGGCGCATCGCCACGCCCTTGGCGCCGAGCGCCAAAAGGCCGAGGGCCGAGGTCGTCAGCGCCGTGCCGATCGCCATGGCGATGACCGCCAGCACGCCAGCGAGGAACATGCCCTGCGACAGCGCGAAGACGAGTGCGACCAGCGCGCCACTGCACGGCCGTGCCCCCGCCGACACCACCGCCGCCATCGTCGTGGCGCGGCTCGCCGTCGCCGATACCTGACCCGGCAGCACCGCGTGGCCGCAACTCGGGCCGTGGACGTGGTTCGGGTCGGGCTCGTCGCAGACGAAGCGCGAGGTCGCGGACGGCATCGAGCGCGACGGCGGCCCGCTCACTGCCGCCGCCGACAGCGACAGCTGCGGGCGGCGCAGGCGG
>CALRZT010000373.1:0-4660 GCA_943372725.1 Pseudoxanthobacter soli DSM 19599 | reverse complement strand
GAGGTCGGCCTGCGGGTCTCGCTCGGCCTCGCGCTGATCGCCCTCGTCATGGTGGCGGTGGCCGAGAACGGCCGCTTGCCGGTCGACAACCCGGCGACGCACCTCGAGTTGACGATGGTGCACGAGGCGATGGTGCTCGAATACTCCGGCCGGCACCTCGCGATGATCGAGCTCGCCGCCTCGCTGAAGCTCACCCTCTATCTGTCGCTCGTCGCCTGCGTGTTCGTGCCCTGGGGGCTCGCGGAACCGGGCAGCGGCGTGCTCGCCCACCTGATCGGGCTCGCCACCTGGGCGGGAAAGCTCGCGGTGGCCGCGGTGCTGCTCGGCCTGTTCGAGACATCGGTCGCGAAGATGCGGGTGTTCCGCGTGCCCGATTTCCTCGGCGCGGCGCTGATGCTCGGGCTGCTCGCAACGCTGCTCCTGTTCGTGTCGAGGAGCCTCTGATGGGTGCCCTCGACTTCGACATCGCCCACCTGTTCGCCGGCGGGCTGGTGCTGATCAGCCTGATGCTGCTCTACCAGGACCGGCTGACGGCGATGATCCACGTCTTCGCCCTCCAGGCGCTGGTGCTGACGGCCTCGGTCGCCTGGCAGGGATGGGTGCAGGACGCCCCGCATCTCTACGTCACGGCGGCGATCGCGCTCGTCTTCAAGGCGATCATCATCCCCGTGGCGCTGTCGCGGATGGTGGCGCGCCTCGGCATCCAGCGCGAGCTCCAGACGGTCGTGGGCGTCGGCCCGACGATGCTCGCCGGCATCGGCCTCGTGGCGCTGTCGATGGTGGTGATGCTGCCGGTGACGGCGACCGCCGATCCGCTCGCCCGCGAGGACCTCGCCTTCGCGCTGTCGGTGGTGCTGCTCGGCCTTCTGATGATGGTGACCCGCCGGAATGCGGTGAGCCAGGTGATCGGCTTCATGTCGCTGGAGAACGGCCTGATCCTCGCCGCCGCCGGCGCCAAGGGGATGCCGCTCGTCGTCGAGATCTCGGTCGCCTTCTCGGTGCTGATCGCCTTCATCGTCATCGGCATCGTCATCTTCCGCATCCGCGAGCGCTTCGACACCGTCGATGTCGAGGCCCTCGACCGCTTCCGGGGCGACCGGTCATGAGCGGGATGGGGTTCGACGGCGTCACGGTCGTGCTGGCGCTGCCGGCGGCGACGGCGGTGCTGCTCGCGCTGCTGCCGGCCTACCGCCTCGCCGCGCTTGTCAACATCGCGTCCTGCGGCGTGACGTTCCTCGCCGCGTTGTCGCTCGTCGTGGCGCCGCCGCAGAGCGGCCCCTTCGTGCTCGTCGACGCACTCACCATCGTCTTCCTAGTGCTGAACACCTTCGTCGCCTTCACGACGAGCGTCTTCAGCCGCAGCTACGTCGCCAACGAGCGCGACAGCGGCCGGCTGGCGCCGATGCAGCTGCGCTTCTACCACGCGATGTACCAGGTGCTGCTGTTCGCCATGAACCTCGCGCTCGTCGCCAACAACATCGGGATGATGTGGGTGGCGATCGAGGTCGCGACCCTGACGACGGTGCTGATCGTCGGCCTCTACCGCACCCACGAGGCGATCGAGGCGGCGTGGAAGTATTTCATCCTCGGCAGCGTCGGCATCGCGCTCGCCCTGTTCGGTACCATCCTCGTCTACATGGCGGCGCGGCCGGTGGTGGGGGAGGGCGCCGACGGCATGCTGTGGTCGGTGCTGATCCGGCACGCGTCCGCCTTCGACCCGGCGCTTCTCAACGTCGCCTTCGTCTTCCTGCTGCTCGGCTACGGCACCAAGGTCGGCCTCGCGCCGCTGCATTCCTGGCTGCCGGACGCCCACGCGGAGGGCCCGACGCCGATCGCGGCGGTGCTCTCGGGCCTCCTCCTCAACGTCGCGCTCTATGCGGTGCTGCGCTTCAAGCTGCTGCTCGCCGCGAACCCCGACGCGCTGGCGCCCGGCCCGCTGATGATGACGATGGGGCTCGGCTCGGTGCTGCTCGCGGGCCTCATGCTCTACCGCCGGCGCGACATCAAGCGGCTGTTCGCCTATTCCTCGATCGAGCACATGGGCCTGATGGCGTTCGCCTTCGGCCTCGGCGGCCCGCTCGCGAACTTCGCCGGGCTGCTGCACCTGACGATGCACAGCCTGACGAAGTCGGCGATCTTCTTCGCCGTCGGCACCATCGCCCAGGCGAAGGGCACACAGCGGCTGTCGCAGATCCGCGGCCTCACCGTCAGTCACCCGGTGCTCGGCTGGGGTCTCGTCGCCGGCGTCGTGGCGATCGCCGGGATGCCGCCGTTCGGCGTCTTCATGAGCGAGTTCCTGCTCGTCTCCACGACGTTCGCCCGGATGCCGCTCCTCGCGGTGGCACTGGTGGTCTCGCTGCTGGTCGGCTTCGGCGCGCTGATGCTCAGGCTCTCCGGCATCGCCTTCGGCGAGCCGAGCCCCGGTACCACGCCGATCGCGACCTCCACCGTGCCGATGGTCGTCCATCTCGCGCTGGTGCTGATGGCGGGCGTCTGGCTGCCGCCGGCGATCGTCGCCTGGTTCCAGACCGTCGCAGGGATGCTCGGATGAGCGCGCCCGACACACCCGCGGCTGGATCCATGCTCGCGCACCTGCTCGCGCTCGCCCCGCCGATCGCCAACCTGCGACCCTGGCCGGCGGTCGAGGTCGGCGCGGCGGCGTGGGTGGCGATCACCGAGCGGCTCGCCGCCGGCGAGGCGAACCTGCTCGCGCTCTGGGGGGAGCCCGGCGCCGTGCGGCTCGCGCTGTTCGACGCGGCGACGCGGCGGCCGGCGGTGGTCCGGCTCGCCTGTCCCGAGGGGCGCTACCCGTCCGTCGGCGCCCTGCATGCGCCGGCGATCCGGCCGGAGCGGGCGCTCCGCGAACTCGTCGGCCTCGAACCGGTCGGGCTGCCGGACGGCCGCCCGTGGCTCGACCACGGCCGCTGGGGCGTGCGCACGCCGCTTGGCACGCCGGAGCCTTCCTCCGACGCCGGCGAGCCCTATGGCTTCTTGGCCGCCGAAGGGGACGGGCTGCACCAGATCCCGGTCGGGCCGGTGCACGCCGGCATCATCGAGCCCGGCCATTTCCGCTTCACCGCCAACGGCGAGACGGTGGTGAGGCTGGAGGAACGCTTCGGCTACGTCCACCGCGGCCTCGAAAGCCTGATGACCGGCGCGCCGATCGCCCGCGCTGCGGCTCTCGCAGGCCGCGCTTCTGGCGACAGCACGGTCGCCTACGGCATCGCCTTCGCGCGCGCCGTCGAGGCGGCGGTCGGTTGCGAGCCGCCGCCGCGGGCGGTGTGGCTGAGGGCGCTGATGGCCGAACTGGAACGCCTCGCCAACCACCTTGGCGACGTCGGCGCGATCTGCAACGACGCCGCCTTCGCGCTGATGCACGCCCACACCGGCGCCTTGCGTGAACGGGTGCTTCGGGCAAGCGCCACTGCCTTCGGTCACCGCCTGATGATGGACCGCGTCGTGCCGGGGGGCGTAGTGACCGATCTCGACGCGGAGGGCGCCGCGGCGATCCGGGCGGTGGTCGTGACCGTGCGGACGGCGCTGCCGGCCCTCGTCGCGCTCTATGACGGCACGCCGTCGCTGCAGGACCGCACCGTCGGCACCGGCCGGGCGACGCCCGCCCTTGTGGCGCGCTTCGCCTGCGGCGGCCCAGTTGGCCGCGCCTCAGGGCGCGACTTCGACGCCCGCCGCGACCTCTCCTACCCGCCCTATGACCGCCTCGCCTTCAGTGTGCCTGTGCTGACGACGGGCGATGTCGATGCGCGGGTCAGGGTGCGGCTCGCCGAGATTGAAGCCAGCCTGTCGATGATCGGCGAGATCCTCACCGGGCTGCCGGACGGACCACTGCTGGCGCCGGTCGATGTCGGAGTGGCCGGGGAGGGGATCGCGGTGGCCGAGGCCTTCCGCGGCGACGTGCTCGCCTGGGTACGGCTCGCGGGCGACGGCACGGTCGCGCGCTGCCATCTGCGCGACCCGTCGTGGTTCCAGTGGCCGGTGCTGGAGGCGGCGATCGAGGGCAACATCGTCGCCGACTTCCCGCTCCTCAACAAATCCTTCAACTGCTCCTATGCTGGGCACGACCTGTGAGGGCGCCATGCGCCGCCTGTTCTTTGACGGGCTGACGAAGCCGCCGCTGACGGAGGCGGGGCCGGACGCGGGCGAGATCGCCGCACTCGCCGCGACGCTCGACGCCGGCGCCCGCGCGGTGCTCGGACGAAGCCTGTCGATCCGCCAGGTCGACGCCGGCTCCTGCAACGGCTGCGAACTCGAGATCCATGCCCTCGGCAACGCCTTCTATGATCTCGAGCGCTTCGGGCTGCGCTTCGTTGCCTCGCCCCGCCACGCCGATGTGCTGCTCGTCACCGGGCCGGTGACGAAGAACATGGCGGAAGCGCTGAAGCGCACCTTCGACGCCACGCCGGGGCCGAAGTGGGTGGTGGCGGCGGGCGCCTGCGCCGCCGACGGCGGGCTGTTTTCCGGCAGCTATGCCTGCCTCGGCGGCGTCGGGGCGGTGCTGCCGGTGGATCTCGTCATTCCCGGCTGCCCGCCGACGCCGACGGCGCTGCTGACGGGGCTGATCGCGCTGATGGCGAAGGCCAGGGTGCCGGCGACGGCGCGGACCTGAGCCGTCCGTATCCCTCGTAATGGGCGATCGGCCGGG
>CALRZT010000372.1:0-4698 GCA_943372725.1 Pseudoxanthobacter soli DSM 19599 | reverse complement strand
GCGCGGAACGGCGCCTCGATGTCGAAGTCGCCCTCCTGCGCATAGGCCGAGACCATCGAGGCGCTGGTGGCAGCCGCGGCCTGGGCGAACTGCAGGCGGGCGCGGACGGTGGCGGGGTCGTTGTCGCCGGGCGTGCCGTCGTGGCGGGCGATGAGGGCGCGCTCGCGCAAGCTCGAGACCGGCGGCAGCTTGACGAAGGCGACGCGCAGCGCCGCCTGGGCCATGTCGTCGTCGACGACGCTGGCGGTCGGCATCAGCGTGCCGGCGGCGAGCGCCATCTCGCCGGTGGAGGCGGCGACCGTGATCTGGCGGCCGCCCTTGGCGGAGCGGTCGAGGCGCAGCGCCGGCAGCTCCTCGCGCGGGGCGGGCGTGAAGCCGGCGAGCGTCACGGTGCCGGCGCCGCTGGTGAGGGCGACGGTGGCGGCCTGGCCGCGCTCGGGGGCGCCGGCGAAGGTGAAGGTGGGGGCGGCCTCGCTGGCGCCGGCGGTGCCGACCAAGCGGGCCATCCAGCGCGGCGACGCGGCGGCATCGGCCGAGAGGATCGCGGCGATGTCCTGCTGGGCGACCGGCTCGGCGAGGAGGAAGGCGCACGCGGCCAGCGCCGCGGCGCGCACGGCGGTGGCGCGGGCGAGACGGGCGGCTCCGGCGGCGATCGCCGCAGCACCGCGCCGGCGCCGGCGGCGCGGGGCGAGCCGCATCCAGTGCTGCGCGCAGCCGGTGAGCTCGGGGCGGGTGGGGGCGGCGGCGAGGCGGTCGCGGGCGGCGGGGTCGGGCGTGTGGGGGGCGGCGGGCGTGTCGGGCGGGGGAGGCTCGGCGGCCGTGGCGACGGGGGTCAACGGTTCGGCTGGCTGGCGTTCGGCCAGGCGCGGCTCCGGCGAACGGGGCCGTCGCGCAGCGGCAGCGGCAGCGGCGGGGACGGCGGCGTTCGTGTGAGCGACCGCCGCGGGCAGCACGGCGGAGGCGGCGAGGCGGGCGGCGGCGCGTTCGGCGGCGGTGAGGGCGACGTCGGTCGAGCGGGAGTCGGCGACACGGAGCTTCGGCGGCGCCTCGGCGGACGGTGGCCGCGGCGGCAGCAGGCGGGCGGGGCGATCCCGGGCGGCGTCGGCATCGGCGGCGGCGATCGTTGCGGCGACGGGCGGGGCGCGCCGCGTCGGCTGGCCGGCGGTGGCCAGCGGCTTCGGCAGGGGCTCTGAGACCGGCTTCATGCTTACGCCACTCCCGACGCGACCCGCGCCGGACGGACCTGTCACCCGGCGAACACTCGCCCGAGAATGTGCTGAACAGCGTTGAAGGAGGGTTAACCGGCGAAGGGGATGCAGCGGCGGCGGGGGGGAAGGCCTGTGACCGGAGCGCATGGCCCTCAGTGCAGGATGAAGCCGCCGAGATCGCCCCACTCGACGCGGTGGCCTTCTTCGGTCAGGAACGCCTGAACTCTCTGCATGAACATGTCCTCGATCGACTCGCTCTGCCCGTCCGGACCCCAGACGAAGAAATAATAGTCGGTGCAGTCCGGGTTCCCTTCCTCGACGTAGCAGACACGGGCACTGAATCCGAAGAACTGCGCGAAAAAATACTCGTTGCTGGGCATATGCAGGCTTTCCCGGCGCTCGTAGTGGCCGCGGGTACCCCAGCGGAACACGAGACGGGCGAATTCATCGCCGGTGAGGCCGGTGCTGCGGACGATCAGGACCTTCATGCTGCGCAATCCAAGGGTGTCGGCAGTGGCGGGCGAGCCATTCGACGGCCCAGGCTCCGCTCTACGGCGAGTCGCCGTCGTCGACCTTCGGCAGGTCGGGGCCGGCGTCGAACCAGGGGATGTGGTCGGCGTAGAAGCCGTGGGCGGCGGGCGGGTAGCGCTCGGGGTGGTCGAAGACGCCGGCGTTGAGGTCGATGGTCGGCGACGCGTCGCCGCGGTAGGCGATCTGGGCGCCGCAGACGGGGCACAGCACGCGCTCGCCGACGGGGCTCGCGCGGTAGGTGGCGGGGGCACCGGAGATCGTGACGGCCTCGCGGGGGAAGGTAACCCAGGCGAGCGCCGGGGCGCCGGTGGTGCGCCGGCAGATCGTGCAGTGGCACCAGCCGGTGGAAAGCGGCGTACCGCGGGCGGTGAAGCGGACGCAGCCGCAGTGGCAGCCGCCGGCGTGGAGGGTGGCGGCGGGATCGCCGGAAGCGGCCGGCGGAGGGGCGGCGGGGGCCGAAGAGACGCCTTCCCATTGGCTTCCGACGGCCGCAGCATCACCGGGAAACGCGTCCGTGGCGGAGGAAGGGTCGGTCGGGGCAGTCGTCATCGCACCCTCCCCTCAGGCGCCGAGCTTGCCGGCGAGGTGGCGCGTCACGGCGGCGATGGCGGTGAACGGGCCGCCGGCGGCGGCGAGCGTGGCGTCGAGGTCGGTGGCGGCGAGGCCGTGGGTGCCGAAGCGGGTGCGGACGGCGTCTGCGAGCCACTGGCGTGGCTGGGTGGCGCGGCGGCCGGCTCCGTCCCCCGCGGCTTTGGCATTGGAAGCGGAGACCACCGGACCGCGGTGGGCGGCGATGGCGGCGACGAGGTCGTCGAGGCCCTCGCCGGTGGCGGCGGAGACGAGCACGACGGCGGGCGGCGGGCCGCCCGTATGGCCGAGCGACAGGGCCCCTTCGACGTCGGCACGGGCACGGCGGGCGGCGGCGCCCATGTCGGCCTTGGTGACGACGACGATGTCGGGGAGTTCCATGACGCCGGCCTTCATGAACTGCAGGCTGTCGCCGGAACCCGGCTGGATGCAGAGCACGACGGTATCCGCCACGGCGGCGACGTCGCCCTCCGACTGGCCGATGCCGACGGTCTCCACGACGACGCGGTCGCGCACGGCGCGCATCAGCACGATCGCCGCCACCGCATGGTCGGAGAGGCCGCCGAGGCGGTCGCGCGCGGCCATCGAGCGGATGAAGACGCCGTCGTCGGCGGGGTCGGTGCGGATGCGGGTGCGGTCGCCCAGCAGCGCGCCGCCGGTCAGCCGCGAGGACGGGTCGACGGCGATGACGCCGACGCTCTCGCCGGCTGCGCGGAAGGATTTCAGGAGGGCGGCCGTCAGCGTCGACTTGCCGACGCCGGGCGGGCCGGTGAGGCCGATGACGTGGCCGCCGGGAGCGGCCGCGGCGGCGTCGAGGAGGGCGGCGAGCGCCGCGCCGTCGCCGTCGGTCTCGATGGCGGCGAGCGCCCGGGCGAGCGCCGGCTTGCCGCCGGCGCGGACGGCGTCGAGACGCTCGGCGGGCGACGGGCCGGCGTTCACGCGGTGGCGGCTCCGGACGCAGCGGCGGCGCCGGGCTCCGGCAACGTGACGCCGTCGTAGACGTCGGCGACCGTCATGGCGAAGTCGAGCGCCGGCAGGGCGACGACGTTGGCGGGTTGGGTCAGCGCGGTGTAGGACCAGTCGGCAGTGCCGTCGTCGGTGGCGGCGCCGCGGGAGAAGACTTCAACGCGGCGCTCGTCCTGATAGGCCAGCACGATGTGGGCGACCGACGGAATGGACTGGTAGAAGGCGAACTTGGTGGCGCGGTCGTAGGCCATCGTCGACGGTGAGAGGACCTCGACGACGACGAGCGGGTCTTCGATTGGGGCGACGTTCCCGCTCTGAGGACCGCAACGGACGAGCACATCCGGCGCCACCGTCATGTCGTCCCGCTCCGCGTGGCGGACGAGGACATCGGGGATGGCCCAGCAGCCACGCGGGCGCGCCACCGCCTTCAAGGCGCTCGCGATGTTGAGCCCGACGATGCCGTGGCTCGGCGTGGCGCGCGTCATCAGTGTCACCACGAAGCCGTCCACCAGCTCCCACCGTTCCGTCTCCGGGCAGCGGTCGAGGAGCGCCAGGAAGGCGTCGATGGTGATGGGCTCGATCTTCAGCGCGGGGGCGTTCATCGCCGCTCCTCGGGGTGCGGGCTTGGCCGAGGTGGGCAGGATACGACAAAAGCGGCGGGGCGGCCAAACGCCATGGGGGGCGCCAGCGGCGACCGGAGGCGGCCAGACGGCGGTTGCCAGGGACCGACGGGGGATTTGGCGGTGGCTGGCGACGCCGGCCGACGGCACCGCCGGTCGGCGTCCGCCGGCGACGTCACGTCTGCCGCGCCACCCCTCCCCTCATGCCCGCTGGCCGCGGAACTGGCCGCCGTAGCCCTTCTCGGGGACGCCGAGGGTCTGCTCGAACATGATCTGGCAGACGCGCATGCCGGCGCGCATCAGGATCGGCCGCGGGCCGTGGTTGACGATCTCGAGCTGGATCTGGCCGGAGGAGCCGGCGTGGATGGTCGGCGCGGTGACGTGGACGGCCATCCCGAGGCGTGCCAGCGCGCTCTTGCCCTCGAGGCGGCCGACGACGCGCCCGCTCGGCAGGATCAGCACACGCTCGCGCGTCCAGGCGAGCACCAGCTGCTGCGGCGCGAGCACGAAGCCCTGGTCGCCGATCTCGACGTCCTCCGCGATCTTCTCGACCACCTCGGCGAAGACGTAGCCGGGGCCGGCGGGATCGAGCGGCGCGTCGTCGCCGGGGGCGGCCGGGCGGAACACCTTGAGGCGGCCGTGCAGGGTGAGGTCCACCGTCGTCGGCGCGAAGGCCTCGTCGGACGGCATCGGCGAGATCGAGATGGAGCCGGTGTCGATCGAGTGGCGGATCTCGCGGTCGGTGAGGATCATGCAGGGGCTCGCGGGCGACTGGACCAACCGCA
>CALRZT010000371.1:0-4727 GCA_943372725.1 Pseudoxanthobacter soli DSM 19599 | reverse complement strand
CCGTGGTCCAGACGCTTCGCATGGCCCGCGCCCGCCGGTGGGCCGGGCAGCGGCTCGATGACGACCTCGTCGCCTTCCAGCTTCTTGACCGCCTTGAAGCGGTCGGCGACGGCGAGGCTGACCTCGAAGGCCGTCTCCTCGTCGAAGATGCGGATGACGCCGATGTCCTTGCGCGTCACGTTCCCGCGCCGGCAGATCAGCGGCAGCAGCCACTTCGGATCGGCATTATTGCGGCGGCCGATGTTGAGGCGGAACCAGGCGCTGCCGACGCCCGAGGCGCCGCCGAAGTCCCGGCCGGCGGCGAGGTCGCGCGCGGCCCGCGGCTCGCCGGGATCGGCGACCTCCTCCGGCGCCGGCAGGCCGGCCCGGTAGAGGCGCACCAGCGCGGCGGCGAGGTGCTCCGGCGAATGGGCGGCGAGCAGCGCCAGGCCGGCGCTGGCATCCTCCTCGTTCGGCTCGTCGGCGATGACGGCATCGTGCAGCATGCGCTCGTGGTCGAGCCTGCGGATGTCCTCGGAGGTCGGCGGGGCCGACCATGACGGCTCGATGCCCAGTTCCCGCATCAGCATTTCGATCCGGCGGCGGCGGAACGGCGGCACCAGCAGCACGCTGACGCCCTTGCGGCCCGCCCGGCCGGTGCGGCCGCTGCGGTGCTGCAGGCTCTCGGCATCGTTCGGCAGGTCGGCATGGATGACGAGGCCGAGGTTCGGCAGGTCGATGCCGCGCGCCGCGACGTCGGTGGCGACGCAGACCTTCGCCCGCCCGTCGCGCAGAGCCTGCAGGGCGTGGTTGCGCTCGCTCTGGCTCAGTTCGCCGGAGAGCGCAACCACGGAGAACTGCCGCTCCTGCAGCATCGCGTGCCGGCGCCGCACGGCCTCGCGCGTGTTGCAGAAGACGATGGCGCTCTGGGCGTCGTAGGAGCGCAGCACGTTGACGATCGCGTGGTCGACTTCGGTCGGGACGACGCGGATCGTGCGGTACTCGATGTCGGCGTGACCGCCTTCGGCGCCCGCCACCTCGATGCGCAGCGCCTCGTGCTGGTAGCGCTTGGCGAGCGTCGTGATGGCGCGCGGCATGGTGGCCGAGAACAGCAGGCTGCGCCGCTCCGGCGGGGTGGCGTCGAGGATGAACTCGAGATCCTCGCGAAAGCCGAGGTCGAGCATCTCGTCGGCCTCGTCGAGCACGGCGACGCGGAGCGCCGAGAGGTCGAGGCGGCCGCGTTCGAGATGATCGCGCAGGCGGCCGGGCGTGCCGACGACGACATGGGCGCCCTGGCTCAGGAGCCGCTGCTCCTGGCGCGGATCCATGCCGCCGACGCAGGAGATGATGCGGGCACCGGTCGCGGCATAGAGCCAGGCGAACTCGCGCTGGACCTGCAGCGCCAGTTCGCGCGTCGGCGCCACCACCAGCGCCTGCGGCACGGTCGCGGCCTCGAATCTCTCGGAGACGCCGAGCAGCGTCTCGGCCATGGCGAGGCCGTAGGCGACCGTCTTGCCGGACCCGGTCTGGGCGGACACCAGGAGGTCGCGACCCGAGGCCTCGGGCGCCAGCACGGCGAGCTGCACGGGCGTCGGGTTGACGTAGTCCCGTTCGGCCAGGGCGCGGGCGAGCGCGGGGTTCGTCGTCAGGAAGGGCACGGCCGGTTCCGCCTATCTCGAAGATCGTCAGGCGTCGAAGGGGAGCCGTCGGAAAGTCTGTCGGATGTCTTCATAGTCGGCCGGCGGTCCATAGGCCACAGCCGACGGGGTGCGCTTCTCGGGCGCAGAGGGCTGGTCGGAGGGGAGAGATCCCGCGCGCTCCCCCGGCGCAACACCTCCCCGCCTGCGCCATCACCCGGCGGGCGTGCGCCGATCCATACGCGAGTATAGCCGATCGAGACACACGGGCGATTCATCGAGATCGGGTGATCGGCATACTCGCCTCCAGGGATCGGGCCTCCGGGGATCGGCGGATCTCCCGGACGGCGGGGAGGAAATGCCGATGTCTTCGACGGAACCCCACCCGGCAGAGGGTGCAGCGATGCCGGCGGCTGCCACGCCGCCTGCACAGGCCGAAGGCGGTTCTGCCCGCCGGCCGGGAGCCTCCGGACTGCGGCGGCTGCTGATCCCGCTCGCCGGCATCGCCGTCGTCTGCGGCGCCCTTGTCTTCGCCAACCTTCATTGGGACGCGTGGGCGGCCAACGCGCCGACGCAGGCGACCGACGACGCCTATGTCCACGCCGACGTGTCGGTGATGAGTGCCCGGGTCGGCGGCAACATTCTCGCCGTGGCGGTGCACGACTACCAGACGGTGGAGGCCGGCGACCCGCTGGTCGAGATCGACCCGGCCGACTACCAGGCGGCGGTCGAGGCGGCGGAGGCGGCCGTCGCCGGCGCGCGGGCGGCGTTCGACAACCTGAAGAACCAGGAGGCGCTGCAGGCGGCGCTCGTCACTCAGGCCGAGGCCGAGCAGACGTCGGCCGTCGCCATCGCCACCGAGATGCAGCAGGAGTTCGACCGCCAGGGCGTGCTCCTCAAGGGCGGCCTCGTCGGCACCGTGCAGCAGGTGCAGCAGGCGACCGCCAACCTCGCCAAGGCCTCGGCGGAGGTCGCGGCGGCCGGCGCCGCGGTGACGGCGCAGAAGCGGCAGCTCGACGTGCTGGTCGGCCAGGAGGCGAGCCTGAAGGCGGCCCTCGATGCGGCGCAGGCCAACCTGAAGACGGCTGAGCTGAAGCTCTCCTACACGACGGTGGTGGCGCCCTTCGACGGCATTGTCGGGACCCGGCTGGTGCAGGTCGGCGACACCGTCGACGTCGGCACCAACCTCATCGCCGTGGTGCCAATCCCCGCCGTCTACGTGATGGCGAACTTCAAGGAGACGCAGCTCACCCGCGTCGAGCCGGGCCAGCCCGTCGACATCACCGTCGACACCTTTCCGGGGGATGTGCTGCGCGGCCGGGTGGAGCGGCTGTCGCCGGCGAGCGGTTCGGTGTTCGCGCTGCTGCCGCCGGACAACGCCACCGGCAACTTCACCAAGGTCGTGCAGCGCATCCCGGTGCGCATCGCCTTCGAGGCGGGGCAGCCGCTCGTCGCGAAGCTGCGGGCGGGCATGTCGGTCGAGGCCCGTATCCACGTCGACGCCATCCACGTCGACGCCGCGCGATGAGCCGCCCCGCCGCCAGAGCGGGCGACGTGGCCGACGCCACCCTAGGCGTGCGGTGCCCGCGGCCGGCCTTTGCTGCAGCGGCAGTGCTGCTCGGCTCGTTCCTCGTCGGCTTCGATACCCGCCTGTTCTCGGTCGGCCTGCCGGACCTTCGCGGCGCCTTCGGGCTCGGTTTCGACGACGGCGCCTGGCTCAGCACCATCGCCACCGCCCCGCAGATCTTCATCGCCCCGGCGGTGGCCTGGCTCGCCGCCACCTTCGGTGTCCGGCGCCTGCTGCTGTGGCCGAGCCTGCTCTATGCCGGCGTGTCGCTCGCCATCCCCGCGGTGCACGGCTTGGAGACGCTCCTCGTCCTGCACGCGCTGCGGGGGCTCCTGCTCGGGGTCTTCATCCCCGCCACCATCATGATCATCGTCCGCAACCTGCCGATCAGGTGGTGGGTGCCGGCGCTCGCCGTCTACGCCTTCCGCCTCGCCTTCTCGCAGAATGCGGGTGTGCTGATCGTCGGGTTCTACGAGCAATATCTCGGCTGGCAGTGGGTCTACTGGCAGGATGTGCTGATCGCGCCGGTCATCGGGTGGCTCGTCGTCATCGGCACGCCCCGCGAGCGCATCGACGTCGGCCTGCTCGAACGCGCCGACTGGGGCGGCATGCTGCTGCTCGGGACGAGCTGGGCGCTGATCTACGTGGCCCTCGACCAGGGCAACCGGCTCGACTGGCTGCAATCCGGCCTCATCACCACGCTGCTCATCGCGGGCGGCGTTCTTCTCATCGGCTTCTTCATCAACGAATCGATCGTCGCCGCACCTTGGGCGAGCCACCGGGTGATCGTCTCGCGCAACATCATCGGCGCGTTGCTGGTCGTGCTCGCCTTCGATGTCGCCAGCATGTCGAACAGCCTGCTCGTGCCGGGCTTCCTCGGCACCGTCGTCGGCCTGCGCCCGGAACAGACGGGATGGCCGCTGTTCCTCGGCACCGCCATGCCGCTGCTGGTGGTGATGCCGATCGCCGTCTGGATGATCCGCCTGTTCGACGCGCGCCTCACCCTGCTCGTCGGCTTCCTCGCCTTCGCCGCCGCCGGGACGATGGGAACGGCGATCACCCACGAGTGGGGGCCGTGGTCGTTCCTGCCGATCGCTCTCCTCCAGTCCGTCGGGCTGGGCTTCACCTTCTTCGCCGCGGTGGTCTACATCCTCGCCAACAGCGATCCGAAGCTCGCGACCGCGGTGGCGGCCTACATCCAGGTGCTGCGGCTCGGCGGCGCCGAGACGGCAGTCGCTCTGACGACGACGTTCCTGCGCCAGCGCGAGCAGCTGCATTCCTACCTGATCGGACTGAACCTGCCGGCACCGAGCGCAGCCGTGGCGCGGGCACTCGAAGGCTTCGCGGCGCCGTTCGCCGGCGCGGGCGGCTCGCACGAGGTCGCCGGCGAGCGCGGCGTCCTCCTGCTCGCGCAGACGGTCGCCCGCGAGGCGAACGTGCTGGCCACCATCGACGCCTTCCAGGTTACCGCCTGGGGCGCCGTCGCCGGCATCCTGATCGTCGCCCTCCTCGGCCGCTCGCCGCCCGGCCCGCTCAGTCCGAAA
>CALRZT010000370.1:0-4741 GCA_943372725.1 Pseudoxanthobacter soli DSM 19599 | reverse complement strand
CCGCCGGGCCGAGCGCATCACGGCGCTGATCGAGCGCGTCGTCGCCGGCAAGGAGCCGATGCCGGAGCGCCCGGCCCGCCGCGTCGGCGCCGTCGCGCCGGCGAAGACCTTCCACGTCGAGCCGGAGGTGCTGGTCGACAACGCCGCCTCGGAGCGCTTCACCATGCTCGAGGTGTCCGGTCTCGACCGGCCGGGCCTGCTCTACGAGCTGACGCGCGTCATCTCCGACCTGAGCCTCAACATCGCCTCGGCCCACATCGCCACCTTCGGCGAGCGCGCCGTCGACGTCTTCTACGTCACCGACCTGATGAACCATAAGATCACCAACGCCAGCCGCCAGGCGGCCATCCGCCGGCGCCTGACGGCGGTATTCGAGCCGCGCCCGCCCGCCGCCGCCGAGACACGCCCGCGCGAGCGCCGCGCGCTCGCCGCCGAATAGCCGCAAGACCCGGCCGCGACGCGTGAGCCTCCTCAAGAACTTCGCCACCGTCGGCGGGCTGACGCTGTCGAGCCGGGTGCTCGGCTTCGTCCGCGACTCGTTCCTCGCCGCGGCGATCGGCACCGGCGCGGTCGCCGACGCCTTCGTCGTCGCCTTCCGCCTGCCCAACCTGTTCCGCCGGCTGTTCGCGGAAGGGGCGTTCTCCTCCGCCTTCGTGCCGCTGTTCGCCGGCAAGCTCGAGGCGGAGGGCGAGGCGAGCGCCAAGCGCTTCGCCGAGGAATCGCTGTCGGCCCTCGGCCTCGCGCTGCTCATTCTGACGGTGGTGGCCGAGCTCGCGATGGCGGGGCTCGTCTTCGTGCTGGCGCCGGGCTTCGCCGACGACCCGGCGAAGTTCGACCTCACCGTGCTGCTGAGCCGCATCGCCTTTCCCTACCTGCTGCTCGTCTCGCTGGTGTCGCTCTATTCCGGCGTCCTCAACGGCCTCGACCGCTTCGCCGCCGCCGCCTTCTCGCCGGCGCTGCTCAACACCTCGCTGATCGCCGCCCTCGCCGCTGTCTTCCTGCTCGGCTACGAGGGGACGACCATGGCTGGCGTGCTGCTCGCCGGCGGCATCACGCTCGGCGGCGTCCTGCAGCTCGGGCTGCTGCTCGCGGCGCTCGCCCGCGCCGGTTTCCCGATCGCGCTGCGCCGTCCGCGCCTCACCGCCGGCGTCAAGCGGCTTGCCGTGCTGGCGGGTCCGAGCGTCATCGCCGGCGGCGTCGTGCAGATCAATTCGGTGGTCGGCACGATGATCGCCTCCACCCAGGACGGCGCGGTGTCGTGGCTCTACTTCGCCGACCGCGTCTATCAGCTGCCCCTCGGCATCGTCGGCATCGCCGTCGGCGTCGTGCTCCTGCCCGACCTCGCCAAGCGCGTCCGTGCCGGCGACATCGCCAGCGTCAACGCCAGCCAGAACCGCTCGATGGAGTTCGCGATGGCGCTGACGCTGCCGGCGGCGGCCGCGCTGACGCTGTTCGCCCTGCCGATCACCATCGGGCTGTTCCAGCGCGGCGCCTTCACCGCCGAAGACAGCGTCGCCACCGCCGCGGCGCTCGCCGCCTTCGGCGCCGGCCTGCCCGCCTTCGTGCTGACGCGGGTCTTCCAGCCGGCCTTCTTCGCCCGCGAGAACACCCGCACGCCGATGGTCTACTCGGCGATCACGGTGGCGGCGAACGTCGTCATCAGCCTCGCGCTGTTCCCGCTCATCGGCTACGTCGGCGTCGCCATCGCCACCTCCGCTTCAAGCTGGCTCAACGTCGCGCTGCTCTACTGGGGCCTGCGCAAGGGCGACCTCTATGCCGCCGACGCCCGCCTGAAGCGGACGATGCTGCGGGTTCTGGCGGCGGTGGCGGTGATGGTCGCCGTGCTCTATGGCGCCGAATATCTGCTCGCACCGTGGTTCGCCGGCGGCGGCCTGCAGCGGCTCGGCGCGCTGGCCGCCTTCGTCGGCGCCGGCGGCCTCGCCTATGCGGTGGCGGCCATCGCCTTCGGCGCGGTGAGCCGCTCCGATCTCCGCCGCGTGCTGAAGCGCGGCCGCTAGCAAGCCCGCCGGCGAAGTTCCAGCAATCACGTCGAAGTGATTGCACGGAGCTCCAAAAAAGTGACCCGCGTCTTGCCGGAGATGAATCGAAACCTCAGCGAACGCTTTGTCTCTGCAGGGCCGCAACTTTGGAGAGCCCCAGGCGTTCTTGAAACAGGAGGGGGTGGGCGCATGCGTCTCGCCCCCGTTTCATGAATGACCGGAGATCCGCCATGCGACACTTCAACAAGGTCGCGGCATTGGGAGCGGTTGCGCTCCTCGCCGTGGCGACGGCTGCCCCGACCCCCGTTCGGGCCGACGAAGGCGACTTCCTCTCCCGATTCGGAACCGACTGGACCGGTGGTGGCAAGGTGCTGCGCCGCGCCAACGAGGGGCCGTGGAACGTCACCTGCACGATGACGCAGGACCTCGCGCCGAACGCCATCGACATCGGCGGCAACTGCCGCGCCGCGGTCTTCGTCAACAAGCGGATCGGCGCGAAGCTGACCGTCGACCCGGCGACCGGTGTTTATTCGGGCACCTACATCGGTGCCTCGGAAGGCCCGGCGACACTGTCCGGCAAGCGCAACGGCGACACCCTGACGCTGACGATCACCTGGGCCGAGCCGATCAACGGCGACGACAAGGCGACGATGATCATCCGCAACCCGGGCGACGGCACGCTGAGCATCCAGGTGCTCGACAAGAACGGCGCGGGCGGCCCGACGGTGACGACGTCCGACCTCAGCTTCCGCGCGGCCTGACGCCCTCTCAATGATTTACCGAAAGCCGGCGGCACCCCCGCCGGCTTTCGTGCGTCAGGTGCCGGCCACCATCGCTCGCAAGGCCTCCGTGGTCTCGGCATCGGCCGGGAAGAACGCCTCCACCGCGATCTCCGCCAGGGTGACGTCGACGGGTGTGCCGAACACCGTCGTCGTCGAGATGAACGACAGCACGCCGAGCGACGTCTCCAGCACCAGCGGCACGCAGACCTCGCCGCCGTCCGCTCCGGTGGTGCGGCCGGGCGTGCCGCGCGGCAGCGGATAGGCGCGCAACTCCTCCATCAGCGCCGCGAGGCGGGCATCCGCCGTCGCCTCCACCTGGCGGTGCAGGCGGGCGAGGATGTGGGCGCGCCAGGCGGCGAGGTTGCGGACCCGCCGTTGCAGGCCATCGGGATGCAGGCTGAGACGGAGTACGTTGCACACGGGGGCGACGAGTTCTGGTGCGACGTCGGCGATGAGCGGCGCCACGGCGCGGTTGGCCGCCACCATCGTCCAGTGCCGGTCGACGGCGAGCGCGGGGAACGGCTCGTGGGCGGAGAGCACCGTCTCCACCGCCCGGCGGGCGCTCGCCAGCGACGGCGCGTCGAACGGGCGCTCGGGGAAGGCAGGGGCATAGCCGGCGGCGAGGAGCAGGACGTTCTGCTCGCGCAGCGGCACCTCCAGGCACTCGGCGAGACGCAGCACCATCGCCCGGCTCGCGAGAGACTTGCCGGTCTCGACGAAGCTCAGGTGCCGCGACGAGATGCCGGCCTCGAGGGCGAGGTCGAGCTGGCTCAGCCGCCGCCGCTGCCGCCACTGCCGCAGCAGCGAGCCGAGGGCCGGCTCGGTGGCTGGCCGGGGGGAGGGGGCGGTGCCGTGGTCGGACTGGAGCGTCGTCATGGCCTTACCCTAGCCGTCCGGCGTCGGTGCGCCCATGACGTCCGAGGTCATCGATCCGGGCCGGCGAAGCGCGGAGGCTCATGTCGTTCGCGGCCGGCACCCCCGCCGGCCGCCGCGCCAGGAGCCAGACCGATGCTGCCTTCGCTCTCCCACGATCCCGTCCGCTTTCTGCGCGCCGTATTGGCGGCCGATGCCGTCTCCGCCGGCGCCATGGGCGTGTTGCTGCTCGTCGCCCCAGCCGCGATCCTCGACCTGCTCGGGCTGCCGGGCTGGCTGACGCGCTCGGCCGGGCTGGCGCTGCTGCCGTTCGCCGCCTTCGTCGGCTGGACGGCGAGCCGTCCGGTGCCGGCGCGCGCCGCCGTCTGGTCGGTCGTCGCGCTAAACCTCGCCTGGGCGATCGAGAGCGTCGTCACGGTCGCCGGCGGCTTCGTGACCGCGACGCCGCTCGGCGTGGCGTTCGTCCTCGTGCAGGCGGCGCTGGTGGCGGCATTCGCGACGGTGCAGTTCGCCGTGCTGCGGCGGCTGTCGCCACAGCTGGCTTGAGGCCGCGGGTCCGACGCCCTCGAATCCGCCGTGCGACCGCAAACACGACAAGGCCCGGCCGCCATGGGGCAGCCGGGCCTCGGAACCGTCTCCGGCGTGCGGCGTTTGGAGCCGCGCGTCGCGGGATCAGTCAGATCAGCAGTTGGTCTTCACCGTCTTGGTGTCCGGGCGGTTGCCCGGCCGGTCGACCTTCGTCACGGTCTTCTTGCAGTTCACGTTGCTGTTGTTCCGATAGGTCGGAACCACGGCGACACCGCCAACGCCGATGCCAGGAGCAACCACGATGCCCACACCGTTGTTGCGGTTGTTCTGCGTCTTGTAGGTCGTCTCCTTCTTCACGACGACCTTGTCCGCCAGAGCGGAACCGGCCGAGAAGCTGGCGCCGGTGAGAGCGAGAGCGACGGCGATTGCGGACGTGGCGAGCATCTTCATGGGAATTCTCCGTTGTTGTGGCCGGACAACTTCCGGCCGGCACGGTTGGTTCCCACCGCCGGTGTCGCAGCCCACGTCCATCCGAGCTAAGCCGTGCCGCCGCGGCCG
>CALRZT010000369.1:0-4785 GCA_943372725.1 Pseudoxanthobacter soli DSM 19599 | reverse complement strand
GCCTTCTCCCGCGCGTCGAAGATCGTTACCTCGTGGCCGGCGAGCGCCAGGCCATGGGCGCAGGCCAGGCCGGCCGGGCCGGCGCCGACCACGGCGATACGGCGGCCGGTGGGCGCGGCGCGGCGGAAGATCGGCCGCATCTCGTCGATGACGAGGTCGGTGGCGTAGCGCTGCAGCCGGCCGATCTCCACCGGCTCGTCGGCGTCGGCGTTGCGCACGCACGCCTCCTCGCAGAGCGTCTCGGTCGGGCAGACGCGGGCGCACATGGCACCGAGCGGGTTGGCAGACAGGATCGTCTTCGCCGAGCCGAGCCGGTTGCCGGTGGCGATCTGGCGGATGAACAGGGGGATGTCGATCGAGGTCGGGCACGCCGTCTGGCACGGCGCGTCGTAGCAGAACAGGCACCGCTCGGCAGCGAGCCGCGCCTCGTGCGGCGTCTGCGCCGGATGCAGGTCGGCGAAGTTGACTGCGTACTCCGCGGGCGCCAGGCGCCCGCCCCGGATGTCCGGTGCTGCCGTCATGCCATCGTCTCCACCGCGTCCCGTCCGTTTTCGGATTCGGCGACGCCCTCTGGTGTGTCGGTCGAGCCCCGCCGTCCGGCATTTGCCCGCTGCGGCGTCAGGCTCAAATTTTGACCATCTGATCAAACCGTCTCGCCGCTGTCAACGGATGAGAGTCATTCCAAGGTGGTTCCGGCGCGGCGACGGCGGGACAATCGCGCCCGGCGCCCCTATAGAGGGGCGATGCGCCATCTGATCCTCGCCCTCTCGCTCGCCACCGCCCTCGCCGCAGGCCCGGCCGAGGCCGCCGACCCGCCGATCCCGATCAAGGTGGTGGTCATCACCGCCTTCGAGATCGGCAAGGACAAGGGCGACATCCCCGGCGAACTGCAGAACTGGACCGAGCGCCTGCCGCTGCCCGACGTGCTGCCGTTCCCGCAGGGCAATCACCGCCTGCGCTACAATCCCGACCTCGGCGTGCTGGCAATCGTCACCGGCGAGGGCACCGCTCACGCGAGCGCCTCGATCGCCGGCCTCGGCATGGACCCGCGCTTCGACCTCTCGCAGGCCTACTGGGTGGTGGCCGGCATCGCCGGCGGCAATCCGGAGCGGATGTCGGTCGGCTCGGCGGCGTGGGCGCGCTGGGTGGTCGACGCTGACCTGGCCTACGAAATCGACGCCCGCGAAATCCCGGCCGACTGGACGACCGGCTACGTGCCCCTCGGCCGCACCGAGCCCTACCAGGAGCCGCGACCGCCGACCGGAGCGACGCGGTCGGTGTTCAAGCTGGACGAGAGCCTCGTCGCCTGGGCCTTCCGCGAGACGCGCAACATCCGCCTCGCCGACGACCGGGCGCTGCGCCGGGCTCGGCGCGGCTACGAGGACTACCCGGCCTCCCAGCAGCCGCCACGGGTGATCCGCGGCGACACGCTGTCCGGCTCGACCTTCTGGACCGGCAAGCGCCTCAACCGCTGGGCCGGGCGCTGGGTGCGCTACTGGACGGAAGGCCGCGGCGACTTCACCACCTCGGCGATGGAGGACACCGGCACGCTGACGGCGCTGACGCAACTCGCCCGCGCCGGCAAGGTCGACCGGAACCGCGTGCTGGTGTTGCGCGCGGCCAGCAACCACACGCTGCCCCGCCGCGGCGAGAGCGCCGCCGAGCACCTCGCCCAGAACGCCGACGAGACCAGTTTCTCCGCCTACGACGCCGCCATCGAGGCGGCCTACCGGGTCGCGAGCCCGGTGGTGCGCAAGCTCGCCCGCGGCGAGGGACCGGCCGGCGCGCCGCCCTGACGCGGCCGCGCGAACCGGGGCAGCGGCGGCGGGCTTTTTGCACCTGTCGCCCGTAGACCCCATACTAGCCGCCGCGCCAACCGGGCCCCACACCGACCATGTTGTTCTTCGAGATCGCCGTCGTCTTCGCCCTCACCTTCGTCAACGGCGTGCTGGCGATGTCCGAGCTCGCCGTCGTTTCCGCCCGCAAGGCGCGGCTCGAAGGGATGGCCGCCGACGGCAGCCGCGGCGCGCGCGCGGCGCTGCGGCTGAAGGAGGACCCGAGCCGTTTCCTGTCGACCGTGCAGATCGGCATCACGCTCGTCGGCATCTTCGCCGGCGCGTTTTCCGGTGCGACCCTCGCCGACCGCCTCGGCCATGTGCTCGAGACCATTCCGGCGATCGGCACGCGCGGCCCGCAGATCGCCTTCTTCGTCGTCGTCGTTGCCATCACTTACCTCTCGCTCGTCATCGGCGAGCTCGTGCCGAAGCGGCTGGCGCTCGCCAATCCGGAGGCGGTGGCGATCGTCGTCGCCCGGCCGATGACGCTGCTGTCGAAGGTGGCGGCCCCCATCGTCTGGCTGCTGCGCAGCTCCACCGAGGCGATCCTGCTGCTGTTCGGCCGGCGCTCGCAGAGCGACGAGACGGTGTCGGAGGAGGAGGTGCGCGCCCTCATCGCCGAGGGTGCGGCGACCGGCGTCTTCGCCGTCGAGGAGAAGGCGATGATCGAGGGCGTGCTGCGCCTCGCCGACCGCAACGTCCGCGCCCTGATGACGCCGCGCAACGAGATCGTCTGGCTCGACCGCAACGCCCCGCGGGAGGAGATCGCGCGGGTGCTGTGCGCCCACTCGCACTCCCGCCTGCTCGTCTGCGAGGGCACCGTCGACGAGGCGGTCGGCGTCGTCCACACCAAGGCGATGCTCGCCGCCGTGATGGAGGATCGGCCGCTCGACCTTGGGGCGCTCATGCAGCCGCTCGTCGCGGTGCCGGAACAGACGCCGGTGCTGACGCTGATCGACCAGTTCAAGGCGAGCGGTGCCCACATGATCGTCGTCGTCGACGAGTACGGGACCACCGAGGGCATCGTCACGCCGACGGACGTGCTGGAGACGATCGCCGGCGACCTGCCGGAGGCGCACGAGGCGGAGGACCCCGACATCATCGAGCGCGCCGACGGCTCGTGGCTCGTCGACGGGCTGACGCCGGTGGACGAGTTCCGCGACCGTCTCGGCGTGCGCGGCATCGGCGGCGGCGACTATCACACCGTCGCCGGGCTGGCGCTCGAAAAGCTCGGCCGCATCCCGGCCGCCGGCGAATGGTTCGAGCACGCCGGCTACCGCTTCGAGATCGTCGACATGGACGGCCGGCGCATCGACAAGCTGCTGGTACAGGTCGCGGCCGCCGAGGAGACCTGAACGTGCCGAGGCTCGCCACTGCGCTGCGGCCGGTCCCCGGCCACTTCCGCCGCCTCTGGTGCGCCGAGAGCCCGCTCTGGCGGGTGGTTCTCGTCGACATGCTGATCTGGGGAACGCTGCTCAACCTGTGCGCCGGCGGCATCTCGCTGACGCTGATCGCCCACGACGCCCCGGACTGGACGGCGCTCGCCGCCTTCCTGGTGCCGCTGCCCTACAACCTGTTCCTCTGTGCCGCCGTCTGGCGGGCCACCCGCGCCGGCGACACGGCGCTTTCGACCGGCGCGCGGGCGCTGGCGATCGTCTGGCTCGCCGGCGTCTTCATGCTCTGACAGCCCCCCGCCGCCTCAGTGCTGCCCGCGGCGCAGCAGCCCGCGATAGATTTCCTCGTCGCCGCAGAGGCCGGCGAGGCGGCCGAGCTGGTCGACGAGCAGGATCGGGTGCGCCGTCTCCTGCTTCAGCACGATCGCCGACTTCAGCGACAGGTCGACGGGTGCGATCAGCACCTCGGCGGCGCGGATGTCGTCGGTGATGCTGCCGTCCGGCCCGCAGTGGGCGATGGTGCCGGCGCGGCCGTCGAGCGACACCGCGATCGGCCGGTCGTCTGCGTCGACGGCGACGCGGATGCGGCCGCCGCGATCGACCAGCACCGCCCCCTCCTCGCGCACCAGCGACGCCGCCGGCGTCATCACCGAGGTGCCGCGCAGCACGTTGAGCGGGTTCATGTGCTTGACGAACTCGGCGACGTAGTCGTTGGCGGGGCGCAGCAGGATGTCCTCGCCGGTGCCGCACTGGACGATGCGGCCGCCCTCGAGGATGGCGATCTTGGTGCCGAGCTTCAGCGCCTCGTCGAGATCGTGGCTGACGAACAGGATGG
Organism: Pseudoxanthobacter soli DSM 19599; assembly: GCA_943372725.1. GTDB lineage: Bacteria > Pseudomonadota > Alphaproteobacteria > Rhizobiales > Segnochrobactraceae > CAMDHY01. The sequence continues at coordinate 721 of CALRZT010000369.1, read as the reverse complement.
TCTTGCGCAGCTTCGCCTGCAGGTCGAGGAGCTCGTCCTGCAGCTTGTCGCGGATCAGCGGGTCGAGCGCCGAGAACGGCTCGTCCATCAGCAGGATCTCGGCGTCGGTGGCGAAGGCGCGGGCGAGGCCGACGCGCTGCTGCATGCCGCCGGAGAGCTCGTGGGCGTGCTTGTCGGCCCACTTCGACAGGCCGACGAGGGCGAGCTTCTCGTCAACGATGCGCTTGCGCTCGGCCGAGCCGACGCCGCGCAGTTCGAGGCCGAAGCCGACGTTCTCGCGCACCGTCCGCCATGGCAAAAGTGCGAACTGCTGGAACACCATCGAGACGGTGCGCATCCTGAGGTCGCGCAGGGTCGCCTCGTCGCAGCTGACGACGTCCACCGTCTTGCCGGCGTGCTCGACCATGACGGCACCGCGGGCGACGACGTTCAGCCGGTTGACCGCCCGCATGATCGTCGACTTGCCGGAGCCCGAGAGGCCCATCAGCACGCAGATCTCGCCGCGCTCGACGCTGAGGCTGACGCCGGCGGCGCCGAGCACCGCCCCCGTCTCGGCGAGGATCTGGTCGCGGGTCGAGCCCGCGTCGACCATCTTCAGCGCCTTCGCCTGTTCCTTGCCGAAGATGATGTCGATGTTCTGGAACTCGACGGCCGGCATGGCTCAGCCTCCCTTCCGGCGCGTCTCGGGACGCTTGAAGACGCGGTCGAGGACGATTGCCAG
>CALRZT010000368.1:0-4804 GCA_943372725.1 Pseudoxanthobacter soli DSM 19599 | reverse complement strand
CGGGAAGCTCAGGAGACGAACCAGCCGGTGACCTGATAGCCGATCAGGACGAAGCCGGCGGTCATGATGACGACGTTTGCGGTGTAGGCGTGGCGCCAGAAGCTGTCCGTGCGCCGCCAGTAGCTCATCACGATGAGGATGGCCCCGAGCGCCAGCAACTGGCCGATCTCCACGCCGACATTGAAGGCGAGCAGGTTCGGAACGAGCCCGTCGGGCGAGATTTCGTACTCGATGATCTTCGTCGACAGGCCGAAGCCGTGGAAGAAGCCGAAGATCAGCGTGGCGATCTTGGTGTTCGGCTGCACGCCGAACCAGCGCTGGTAGGCGCCCATGTTGTCGAGCGCCTTGTAGACGACGGAGACGCCGATGATCGCGTCGATGATGTAGCTGTTGATGCCAATGTTGAAGTAGACGCCGAGCAGCATCGTCGTCGAGTGACCGATAGCAAACAGGGTCACATAGAGACCGATGTGCTGCATCCGGTAGAGAAAGAAGATGACACCGAGCAGGAAGAGGATGTGGTCGTAGCCGGTGACCATGTGCTTGGCGCCGAGATAGACGAACGGCAGGATGTGGATGCCGGTGATTTCCTGGATATAGCCCTTGTCGCCCTCGGCGACGGCGTGAGCGAGGGCGGGAGCAGACAGCAGTGCGAGCAGTGGGAAGGCGGCGAGCAGGGCGCACAGAGGCGTGTAGAGCCCCCGCAGCGCAGGGTCGCCTCGTCCGGGAGTGGTCGGAAACATCAGAAGGGAAACTCCGTCAAAGGGGCAGGTGTCACGAGAGCGCGGTCATGCCGCCGCGCTGCCCCTCGGCGGTCGGTCGAGGCGATCGGGTAGGCCGTTGCATGGCCCGGGCGAGGGAAGGCGGCACCAGCGCGAGGATGGGTCGGCCGCTGAAGATGCAGTCCCATCGGGCAGCACGGACGTGTCGTGCGCATGATCGGCGGCGTCGTGCTCGTGCCCGCCCGCGATCCCGTCCGCCGGAAGGTCGATCTCCTCGTGAGCGTGGCCGTGTCTCTCCTGCTCGGCCAGAGCCTGCGCCCCTGCGAGCGCCGCCGGGTCATGGTGCGGCGAGGTTCCGCCCGGCGCCAGCACGACCGCAGCCATCATCATGGCGGTCAAGGCCAGGCGAAGCACGGTGCGGATGAAGGCAGTCTGCATGTCCGGGGCGATACGCGACTGGAGGGGGCGAGCCCTCGGTGGCGGCTGCTTGTCATATCCTCCCCGGGGGGATAGCTTCAAGCCATGAATGAGAAGCCTCACATCCACGAAACCCACCCGGCTATCGTCAAGCGCCTGCGGCGCGCCGACGGCCACCTGCGCAGCATCATCGAGATGATCGAGGCCGGCCGCCCGTGCATCGACATCGCGCAGCAGCTGCACGCGGTGGAAAAGGCTGTCGCCCAGGCGAAGAAGACCCTCATCCAGGACCACCTCGATCATTGCCTGGAGGACGTCGTCGGGCCGTTGCCGCACGATCAGCGCCGCACGATCGACGAGTTCAAGGCCATCACGAAGTACCTGTGAGCGCCCTATGCCCTCGTTCGCGGAGCTGATCCAGCAGGGCTCGGCGCACGCCTGGCTCTTCGTGCCGAGCGCAATCCTGCTCGGCGCGCTGCACGGTCTTGAGCCCGGCCACTCGAAGACGATGATGGCGGCCTTCATCGTCGCGATCCGCGGGACGGTGACCCAGGCCGTGATGCTCGGCCTCGCGGCCACCGCCTCCCAAACCCTCGTCGTCTGGGGCATAGCGCTCGGGGGCCTCTACTTCTGGCGGGGCGTCGATGCCGAGGCGTCCGAGCCCTACTTCCAGCTCGCCTCGGCCGCCATCATCATCGCCGTCGCCCTGTGGATGCTGTGGCGCACCTGGCAAGATCAGCAGCGCGCGAAAGCCGCTTCCGGCGGACACACCCACGCGCCGGCCGGTGCCCACGACCATCACGACGTCCGCCGCATCGACACCGGCGACGGCACCATCGCCGTCGAGATCTTCGAGGACGGCGTCCCGCCCCGATGGCGCGTCCGCACCGAGCGTGGCGCCCGCTGGTCGCCGAAGCACGTGCGGCTCGTCACCGAGCGGCCCGACGGGCGGCGGGACATCTTCATCTTTGCCAGCCGCGGCGACTATCTCGAGTCGGTCTCGGAGATCCCCGAGCCCCACCAGTTCATGGCCCGCCTCAGCCTCGGCCACGGCGGCCACACCCACGACTACGACCTGTCGTTCGTCGAGGGCACCGGGCACGACCACATCCACGAGGAGCTGCGCGGCCTCGAGGTCGCGACCGACGGCTATCAGGACGCGCACGAGCTCGCCCACGCCAACGACATCCGCCGCCGGTTCGCCGATCGCCGGGTGACCACCTGGCAGATCGTGCTGTTCGGCCTGACGGGCGGGCTCATTCCCTGTCCAGCGGCCATCACCGTGCTGCTCCTCTGCCTGCAGCTGAAGGAGCTCACACTTGGGTTCGCGCTCGTGCTGTGCTTCTCGATCGGCCTCGCCATCACGCTCGTCGCCGTTGGTGCGGCGGCCGCCCTCAGCGTGCGGCATGCCACGAAACGGTGGACGTGGTTCTCGACGCTCGCCCGGCGCGCGCCCTATGTCTCCGGCCTGCTGATCATCGCCGTCGGCGTCTATGTCGCCTGGCACGGATGGATCGGGATCGCGGCCCGCGCGGCATGACCGAACTCGCCGTCTATGCGGGGCTGTTCCTGACGGCCTTCGTCGCGGCGACCCTGGTGCCGGCCCAGTCCGAGGCGGTGCTCGCGGCGACGGTGGCGGCCGGCTATCCGCCGCTGACGGCGGTGGCGGTCGCGAGCGTCGGCAACGTGCTCGGCTCCGTCGTCAACTGGGTGCTCGGCCGGTTCATCGGCCGGTTCCGGGATCGGTCCTGGTTCCCCGTGCACGAACAGGCGCTCGTGCGCGCCGAGCGGTGGTACCGTCGTTTCGGCAAATGGTCCCTGCTGCTGTCGTGGGTACCGATCATCGGTGACCCGCTGACTGTCGTCGCCGGCGTGCTGCGCGAGCCGCTGCCGATGTTCGTGCTCCTTGTCACCATCGCGAAGGTCGGCCGCTACGTCGTCGTGGCGCTGGCGACGCAAGGGCTGGTCTGAGGCCGACATGCCCGAGGCGTGGCTGAAGACGGCGTTCGAGCTGCAAGGCTGGCTCTAAGCCGGCGCACTCGCCGCCCTCGGCGAGCTGCGGGCGGCAAACTGGCACGACCTTCCCGGCATCGTCGCCGGGGAGTTCGCCTTCGGCATGCTTCACGCCCTCCTGCCGGGCCACGGCAAGGCGGTGCTGGTCTCGTTCTATGCAGGTTCCGGCAAGGTGACGGCGGCTCTCGCCGCGTCCGCGCTGCTCATCGCCACCCATGTCGGGTCGGCGATCCTGCTCGTGCTGACGGGCTACGCCGTGCTGCAACGGACCCTCGGCGGGGCGGGGCGCGCACCGGCGGTCAAGCTCGCGAGCCAGATGCTGGTCGTCGCGATCGGCCTCTTCCTCCTCAAGAAGGCGCTCCGTCCGCACGCGCACCGGGCGCCCGGCAGCGGGCCGGTGCTGGCAATGGCGGCAGGCCTCGTTCCGTGCCCGCTCACGACGTTCATCATGACCTACGCGGCCTCGCGCGATGAAATCGCCTTTGGCCTCGTCCTGGCCGCTGCCTTTGCCGCCGGCATGATCGTCGCCGTGGCGACGTTCCCCATCGCCACCATCCTGTTCAGGACCCGCTTGCTGCGGCTGATCGAGCGGACGGGTGCGGTGCGGCACCGACTCGGCCGCGCCCTGGAGGTCCTGTCCGCCGGCGCTATCGTGTTGCTCGGCCTCGTCCCAATCGTCGGGCGGACCTTGTGACGCCGCGGTGGGCTCACGAGTCGATGGCTTAGCCGGCCTTTCGAGCGTCCACCCACATCCGCGCTAGGATGCCCGTGTCCACCCGCATTATGTAGGTTTTTGCGTAGGTAGGGCCGACTTCAGCCAGCTCAGATTGAGGCTTTTCAATAGCTTAGATCGCAAATATGGCGGAGGGAGAGGGATTCGAACCCTCGAGACGGTTTCCCGTCTACACACTTTCCAGGCGTGCGCCTTCAACCACTCGGCCACCCCTCCGTCATCGCGCGACCGTTGGTGACGGCTCCGCGAAGCGGCCGCACTATACGGTTAGGCGGGGTCGGCGCAAGCGGTTCCAGAGGAGACAAGGGTTGAGGCGGGCTGGATGCGGACGCCGCAGGAGCCGAAGGTGGCGGCTAGCGGACGCTCGCAAGGCAACAGTGGCACGGGGATGCCGGCACGGGACCTTCCCGCATCGCCCGTCGCGGGCGAGGATGATCGGCGGGAACCGAAGGAGCTGGACGATGGACGCGGAGAACCTCGAGGACGCGACCGCCGAGGCGACTGCGGCCGCCGACGTCCGAGACGCCGCCGACCTCCAGGAAGAGGTGGTGGCGCTGCTGCTCGCCCTGCCAACCGGCGCCGCCACGCCGCCCGTGCGCATCGACACGCATGGCGCGATCGTCGTGCTCGCCGGTGCCGACGTCTACAAGATGAAGCGCGCGGTGCGGCTGCCGTTCATGGATCTGTCGACGCTCGAGCGGCGCCGGGTCGCCTGCGAGCGCGAGGTCGCCGTCAACGCCGGCTTCGCGCCGGCGCTCTATCACGGCGTCGTCGCGGTCGTGCGGGCACCCGACGGGACGCTTGCGCTCCGCGGTGACGGCGTCGCTGTGGAGTGGCTGGTCCACATGCGGCGCTTCGACGAGACGCTGACCTTCGACCGTATCGACGACCGCGGAGCCCTCGGCCTCGATCTTCTGCG
>CALRZT010000367.1:0-4805 GCA_943372725.1 Pseudoxanthobacter soli DSM 19599 | reverse complement strand
ACAGGCGGCACGAGTCCGGCGAGATCTCGTCGGCGACGACGATGCGCATCATGTCGCCTTCCCAGAGGCGGCCGCACTCCATCTTGAAGTCGACGAGGCGGATGCCGACGCCGAGGAAGAGCCCGGCGAGGAAGTCGTTGACGCGGATGGCGAGCGCCATGATGTCGTCGATCTCCTGGGGATTGGCCCAGCCGAACGCCGTCACGTGCTCCTCGGAGACCATCGGGTCGCCGAGCTCGTCGTTCTTGTAATAGAACTCGATGATCGAGCGCGGCAGCGGCGTTCCTTCCTCGATGCCGAGGCGGGTCGACAGCGAGCCGGCGGCGACGTTGCGCACCACCACCTCGAGCGGGATGATCTCGACTTCGCGGATCAGCTGCTCGCGCATGTTGAGCCGACGGATGAAGTGCGTCGGGATCCCCATGTTGTTCAGGTGCGTGAAGATGTACTCGGAGATGCGATTGTTCAGCACACCCTTGCCGTCGATCACCTCGTGCTTCTTCGCATTGAATGCGGTGGCGTCATCCTTGAAGTGCTGGATGAGCGTACCAGGCTCGGGACCCTCGTAGAGGATCTTGGCCTTGCCTTCATAGACACGGCGGCGACGGTTCATGGGGATGTACCGAGTGGGCTTGAGGAAATCCATGCCGGGGTCAGGTCTCCGCGGATGAGGCGTCGCGAGGGAACAACAGGCGTTCTTGAACGCGAGCCTTGGGCCATCGGTCGAAGCCGCCACAGCAACGACAAATGCGCGGGCTACGGCCCCGTTGGCCCGTCCCCCGCGTTCACGACCGGACCCTAGCCGATCCGCCCGAACAGTACAAATGTGGCGCTCCGGCGGCCGCGGCGCGCCGGGGCCGGACCCGGCCCGCGACACGGCCCGGGGCCGCCGGCGTGACGGCGTTGATTTGGCCACTCCCCGTCGATATGCAAGGGCCGGCTGGTGCTTCCGGAGGAACCCGATGACCACGTTCGACAACCGCGAGAAGGCTTTCGAGAGCAAGTTCGCGCGGGACGAGGAGCTGCGCTTCAAGGCCGGTGCCCGTCGCAACAAGCTGCTCGGGATGTGGGCTGCCGAGAAGCTCGGTCTGTCCGGCGAGAAGGCGGCCGAGTACGCCGTCTCGGTGGTGCGGGCCGACTTCGAGAAGCCCGGCGAAGAGGATGTCTTCGAGAAGATCCGCGGCGACTTCGACGCCGCAGGCATCGCCCAGACCGATACCCAGATCCGCACGGCCATGAACGAATTCATGGCGATGGCGGTCGAGCAGCTGCGCAGCGAAGGCTGAGCGTGGCGCACGCCCGCTCCGCACCGATGGACCTCGCCCGCCGGATGCGGGCGGGCGAGACGATCATCACCGCCTGGTGCGGTCTGCCCGACCCGCGCATTCCCGCGGTGCTCGGCCGCGCCGGCTACCCGGCCGTCACCTTCGACATGCAGCACGGCCTGCACGACCTTGCCTCGGTGGCGATCTCCATCCCCGCCGCGGCCGCCAACGGGGCAGCGCCCATCGTGCGGCTGGCGGTCGACGACTTCGCCGGCGCGAGCCGCGTCGCCGACATGGGCGCGGTCGCGATCATCGCGCCGATGATCGAGGACGCCGCCGGCGCGCGGCGCTTGGTCGCACACGTCAAGTATCCGCCGCTCGGCCAGCGCAGCTGGGGGCCGTTCGAGGCGATGGGCGTCGCCGGCATTGCCGATCAGTACGAGTGGCTCGCCACCGCCAACGCCGCGACGCTCGCCTTCGCGATGATCGAGACGGCCACCGCCCATGCGGCGCTCGCCGAGATCCTCGCGGTGGAGGGACTGGACGGCGTCTTCGTCGGCCCGTCCGACCTGTCGATCGCGCTCACCGGCGGGCGGCTCGCCGCCTCGGCGCCGGAAACGCTGGAGACGGTGCGGTCGATCGGTGCGGCGGCGGGGGCCGCCGGCAAGCTCGCCGGTGTCTACTGCCAGAACGCCGAGGAGGTCGCCTCGATGCAGGCGGCCGGGTTCCGCCTGATGGCACTCGGGGGCGATTCCGGCCTGCTGGCCGCCGCCGCGAGGGCTACGCTGGCGCCCCTGAAGCTCTGATTCCGCGCCGACTTCCTAGAGCGGGCAGACCTTACAGCGGACACCCTTGCGCGCGGGCGCGGGCGAGGCGGGGCGGCGGATCGACGAAGCCGCCCGGCTGGTTGAGCGTGCGGTCGTGGATGCGCGCCGCGATGGCGTCGGCGGCGGCGGCGCACCCCTCCTTCGAATAGATCGTCCCCTTCACCTGCACGGTGGCGGCGAGCGCCCGCACGAAGGCTTCCAGCAGCGCCGGGTCGGGCGCCTGCGGCGTGCGCCAGAAGCCGTCGAGCGGGCCGGGGTCGACGAGGCCGGGAATATCGTAGATCGCCGGCGCCAACGTCTTCACCGGCATTCCCCACTGCAGCGCCTCGAGGCCGGCGGAGGAATTGACGGTGACGACGCCGCGGCTCGCCCGGACGAGGGGCGCGAGGCCGCCGCCGTCGGCGAAGAGGACGCGGCCGCGCAGGCCGTGGGCGGCCGCCAGCCGGTGGACGGCGGTGCGCCAGCCCTCCAGCCCGTTGTCGAGCGGGTGGTTCTTGACGACCAGCATGGTGTCGCGCGGCGCGTGGGCGTGGAAGGAGGCGAACACCTCGGCCAGCGCCGGGCGCAGGCTGCCGTAGGGGGAGTGGTCGCGGATCTGGAAGTCGCCCTCGAGCTGCATGGCGAAGACGAAGAAGGGGGTGCGCGCATCGACGAGGGCCGCGAGCAGCATCTCCGCTGCCGTCTTGCGGCGGCGCTCGGTGAGGAGCCGGAGGCCCCAGGCCGGGTAGTCGGCGAACGGGTGGTGGATGGTGTGGCGCCGGTAGCCCGGGTGCAGGAACCAGAACAGGGCGTTCGACAAATTGTAGACGAGGTCCGGCACCGCCTGGGCGGCGAAGGAGCCGCGGTAGCGCAGCGTCAGGTCCGGCGGCGGCACCGCGGCGGCGATGGCGCAGATCGCCTCCGGGTCCTCGGGGAAGTGCGAGCCGGTGGCGGTGGCGTCGCGCTCGATCGTCATGAAGTCTGGCCGCAGGTAGCCGAGCTCGGTCGCCGCTACGACGATGCCGCGCTCGCGGGCGGCCTCGGCGGCGGCGCGGTGGTAGATCCGCCTGTCGCCGTGCAGCACGAGGTCGGTGACGGCGTGCTTGTCCATCAGCCGGGCGACGAAGGCCGGGAACTTCGCGACCGAGCCGCGGTAGGCGACGGCGCCAGGGCGGCGCCAGTCGAGACTGTCGCCGAGGCAGAGGTTGATGCGGTGGACGTCGTGGCCGCGGGCCTCCAGGCGGTCGCCGATCATGGCGTAGAGCGGCGACAGCGGCCCCTGCAGGAACAGCGTCGAGCGCCGCCCGGGCCGCGGGGTGCCGCCGTCGCTCACGGGCGGGACGCCCCGGCGAGGTCGGTCGGACCGTCGACCTTGGCGTCCATGCCGAGCGCGCGGGCGCGGACGAGGCGGGGCGGCGGATCGACGAAGGCGCCAGGCTCGTTGACGCGGTCGGCGAGGAGCCGGTCGGCGGCCTCGGTGATCGCGGCCGCGCGACCTTCGGCGGTGTAGAAGCAGCCCTTCACCTGGGTGGCGGCGGCGAGCAGCCGCACGAAGGCGTCGCGCAGCTCGGCGTCCGGGCGTTCGGCCGTCGTCCAGAAGTCGTCGAGCTCGCCCTGGAAGGTGAGGCCGGGGACGTCGAAGACGGCGACGCCGAGCACTGCCACCGGGCAGTCGAGGCGGAGCGCGTGCAGGCCGACGGTGGAATTGACGACGACGCAGCCCTCCGCCTTGCCGAGCAGGCGGTAGAGGTCGCCGCCGTCGATGACGTCGACGCGGTCGGCGAGGCCGAGCTCGCGGGCGACGATGCGGGCCACCATCGGCCAGCGCTCGATGCCGGGATCGAGGGGGTGGATCTTGACGACGAGGCGCGTCTCCTTCGGCGCGTGCTCGGCGAAGGACAGCATCACCTTGCGGATGACCTCGCCGAGGTCGTCGAAGGGCGAGTTGTCCTGGATCTGGTAGTCGCTCTGCAACTGCATCGGCAGCACGAAATAGGGGGTCGTGCCCGCGACGAGGCGCTCCACCGTGGCCCGCGCGCGGCGCTCCTTGAACGGCTCCAGCGCGAGCTTCGGCACCCACGACAGGTAGTCGTGGAGCGGATGGTAGTAGGCGCTCGAGCGGTAGCGCGGGTGGAGGTAGGGCGCGAACACCTGGGCGAGGTTGTAGACGACCTCGTGGAAGGCCTCGGTGCGGAACGGGTAGCGGTAGCGCACCGTGGCGTCGGGCTCGGGCAGGGTCGCGGCGGCGGCGCGGATCTGCTCGGCGTCGTCGGGGAAGTGGGAATAGACGCCCATGCCGTCGCGCTCGAAGGTGATCCAGTCGGGACGCAGGTAGCCGAACTCGACGGCGGTGACGCGGGCGCCGCGGGCGCGCGCCACGGCCCCGGCGACGCGGTGGTAGGGGTAGCGGTCGGCATAGAAGAGGACGTCGGTGACGCCCTCGCGGGCCATCAGGGCAGTGACGAAGCCCGGCCACTCGGCGAAGCTGCCGCGGTAGTTGATCGCGCCCGGGCGCCGCCAGTAGAGGCGGTCGCCGGCGGCGAGGTTGACCCGCACGACGCGCTCGCCACGCCGCACGAGCTCGTCGGCGAGCTCGGCGAAGAAGGTGGACGGAGGGCCCTGCAGGAACAGGAAGACGCGGCGGGACGCGCTCGACATCGGGTCCGGGGTTCCTCACCCTTGCCGCGGACGGCGCCGGACGGCCTGATCGCCCCGACGCCGCTCGGCCGTCGGG
>CALRZT010000366.1:0-4822 GCA_943372725.1 Pseudoxanthobacter soli DSM 19599 | reverse complement strand
CGGGACCGCGCATCGCGGCCCCTCATCGCCGCCTCGGTCCGCGACATCCTGGTGCGCAAGGACGACGCCGCCAAGGAGCGGGCGATGGCGGAGACGGCACGCCGGCTGTTCGACATCGTTCTCGTGCACGCCGACCCGCGCCTCGTCCGCCTCTCCGACAGTTTCCCGTTCGAGGCGGAGATCGCCGATCTCGTCCGCTACACCGGCTTCGTGCACGAGCCGAGCGGCCTCGTGCCGCCGGCCGGCGACGGCGACGACGAGGTCGTCGTCTCCTGCGGCGGGGGGCCGGTCGGGGCGGACCTGCTGCGGGCGGCCGTGGCGGCGCGCCCTCTGTCTATGCTTGCCGGCGACGCCCGCTGGCGCCTCCTCGTCGGCCGTACCCACGACGCGACGACGCTCGCGGCGCTCGCGGCACAGGCGGGCGATGGCGTCGTCGTCGAGCTGGCGCGGCCGGATTTCCCCGGCCTTCTGAAACGCGCCCGTCTCTCGGTGAGCCAGGCGGGCTACAACACCGTTCTGGACATCCTCGCCGCCCGCGTGCCGGCGGTGCTGGTGCCGTTCGCCGAGGGGTCGGAGACGGAGCAGCGCCAGCGGGCCGCGAGCCTCTCCGGCCGTGGCGTGGCGGAGGTGATCGACCCCGATGGGCTCACGCAGGAGCGGCTCGCTGCCGCCTGCGACCGCGCCCTCGCCCGGCCGCCGGCCGGGCTCGAGGCCGATCTCGCGGGTGCGGCCCGCAGTGCCGAGATCCTCATCGAGGCCGCCGAACGGAGAGCGCGACATGGCCCCTGACGCACCGACCCTCGGCGGAGGCCTTCGCCACCGGCTCGACGCCCTCGCCGCGGCAGGCCGGACGATCTCGCTGTGGTGGCGCGACGACGACGCCACCCTACCCGAGCCGGCGCTCGACCGCCTGATCGCCCTGTCCGACCGCCTGAGGCTGCCGCTCGTCCTCGCCGTCATCCCGGAGCCGACGCAGCCGTCGCTGGCGGAGCGGCTGGCGCGGCCCGACGCTGCCCATGTCACGGTCGTGCAGCACGGCTGGCGCCACGCCAACCATGAGCCGGCCGGCGCCCGCGCCGCCGAGCTCGGTGCCGCCCGCCCGCTCGAGACGGTGGTGGCGGAACTCGCCGAGGGTCACGCCAAGCTCAGCGCCCTGTTCGGCGCGCGCTTCCTGCCGGTTCTGACGCCGCCGTGGAACCGGGTGGATGCCGGGGTCGCCCGCCGCCGCGGCGAGGTCGGCCTGCCCGGCCTGTCGACCTTCACCTCGCTCGAGCGCGACGGCCACCGGCTCGACGCCCACCTTGATCCGATCGTCTGGAAGACGACGCGCAGCTACATGGGCGACGAGCGGATGCTGATGCTCTTCGACGAGCAGACCGCCGCCCGCACAGGCGAGGCCGCCGACGTGCCGATCGGCATCCTCAGCCACCATCTCTCGCACGACGAGCCGGTGTGGGCCTTCCTGGAGGCGTTCCTCGCGACGACGGCGGATCACCCGGCCGTGCGCTGGCCGTCGCCGCCGGCGCTGTTCGGCTTCGACGCCCCCGGCCGGGCCGAGGGCGTCTAGGCGGCGCCTACTTGTAGGGGTCGGCCGCGTCGCGCAGGCCGTCGCCGAGGAAGTTGAAGGCGAGGATGACGATGATCACCGGGATCACCGGCGCCATCAGCCACGGATAGACCGTCACCACCGTGATGTTCTGCGCCTCGTTGAGCAGCACGCCCCAACTCACCGCCGGCCGCCGCATGCCGAGCCCGAGGAAGGAGAGCGCCGTCTCGCCGAGGATCATGCCCGGGATCGACAGGGTGGCGCTGGCGATGATGTGGCTGGTGAAGCCCGGCAGCAGGTGCTTGCCGATGATGCGCCCGGGCGACGCCCCCATCAGCACCGCCGCCCGCGCATAGTCCTCCTCGCGCAGGGCGAGCAGCTTCGAGCGCACGGCACGGGCGAGGCCCGGCCAGTCGAGCAGGCCGAGGATCACGGTGATGCCGAGATAGATCAGCACCGGGCTCCACGTCACCGGCAGGGCCGCCGACAGCGCCATCCACAAGGGCAGTTCCGGCAGCGAGCGCAGGATTTCGATCGTCCGCTGCACGATCGTGTCGATGAAGCCGCCGAAATAGCCGGCGAGGCCGCCAAGCACCATGCCGAGGATGATCGAGATGGCGACGCCGATCAGGCCCACGGTGAGGGAGATGCGCGAGCCGTAGATGATGCCCGACAGCACGTCGCGGCCCAGCCGGTCGGTGCCGAAAAGGAAGAAGGTGCCGCCTTCGGCCGGGCAAACGAGGTGGAAGCGGCCGGGGATGAGCCCCCAGAAATCGTAGTTGTCGCCGAGGCAGAAGAAGCGCAGGCGCTCGATCTTGGCCGTGTCGTCCTCGTAGACCCAGCGCATGTCCTCGAGGTTCACCTCGGCCTTCATGCCGTAGACGAAGGGCCCGATGAACTCGCCCTCGTGGAAGAGGTGGATGAACTGCGGCGGGGCGTGCAGGTGCTGGTTGGAGCGGGTGTTCGGATCGTAGGGCGCGATGATCTCGGCGAACGGCACCGTCAGGTAGAACAGCCCGAGCACGAACAGCGAGATCACCGCCAGCTTGTGCCGGCGGAAGCGCATCCAGATGATGCGCCACTGCGACGCCTGGAAGTAGCGCTCCTGCTCGGCCGTCAGCGCCTCCGCCTCGTAGGCGTCGAACGGCTCCTTGTCGACGTAGTGCCCCGAGCGGGGCGCCTCGGCGCTCACGCCGTCCCCCGCCGCCCGAAGCGGATGCGCGGGTCGACGACGGCGAGGAGGAGATCGGAAACCAGCATGCCCACGAGCGTCAGCACCGCCACGAACAGAAGGATGAAGCCCGACAGGAACTGGTCCTGCGAGCGCAGCGCGTCGAGCAGCACCGGGCCGACCGTCGGCAGGTTCAGGACCACCGAGACGATCACCGAGCCGGAGACGAGCGACGGGATCAGGTTGCCGATGTCGGCGATGAACGGGTTCAGCGCCATCCTCAGCGGGTACTTCAAGAGTAGGCTGCGCTCCGTCATGCCCTTGGCGCGCCCGGTCACGACGTACTGCTTGTGCAGTTCATCGAGGAGGTTCGCCCTGAGCCGCCGGATCATCCCCGCCGTGCCGGCCGTGCCGATGACGATGGTCGGCACGACCAGGTGGGCGAGGATCGACCCGAGCTTGTCGAGGGACCACGGCGCGTCGATGTACTTCGGGTCCATCAGGCCGCCGATCGACAGCCCGAACCAGCGGTTTGCGAGATAGAGCAGGATCAGCCCGAGCAGGAAGTTCGGGATCGCCAGGCCGAGATAGCCGAGGATGGTGAAGCCGTAGTCGCCCCAGCTGTACTGCCGCGTCGCCGAATAGATGCCGATCGGGAACGACACGACGTAGACGAAGATCACGGTGGCAACGTTCAGCACGATCGTCAGTGGCAGCGTCGGGCCGACCACTTCGGCCACCGGCTTCTCATATTCGAACGACCAGCCCCAGTAGCCCTGGATGAGGCCGTTGAAGCCGTCCGGCCCCGGCCAGATGCCGACCCAGATGCCGAAGCGCTCCAGGAACGGCCGGTCGAGGGCGAACTGCGAGCGCAGGAACTCGATCTTCGCGGCAGCCGAGGCCTCGCCCGAGGCCTTCAGCTGCGCGATCTGGTTGGTCAGGTAGTCGCCCGGCGGCAGCTCGATGATGAAGAATGTCAGGAAGGCGATGACGAACAGGGTCGGGATCATCCCGAGCACGCGCCGCACGATGAAAAAGAACATCCCTCTCAGCTCCGGCCGGTGCCGGCTGCATCGAAGAAGAACGTGTCCATGCCGTAGACGCCGAAGTTCGCGCCGGGGTCCCAGCCCCAGACGCCGTCCTTCGGCACGTTCTGCAGCTTGTCCTTGACGACGATCGGCTGGCGCACCTCGGCGACGAGACCGATGGTCAGCACCTCGTCGACGTGGGTGTCGAGGATCGCGTGCCAGGCGGCCGCCCGGTCCGCCTCGGCGACGGCGCCGAGCCAGGACTTGTAGGCGTCCATCAGCTTCTGCGCCGGGGCGTAGTCGATCTTCTCGCCGTTCGTCCCCTTGCTGTCGACGTAGGCGCCCCACGCCATGCCGATCAGGAAGGCCGAATCCGACGGCACCCGCTCGGCCGGTGACATGTCCGCGGTGGCGACGCCGTTGTCGTAGCCCGAGAACACCGTCATCACGAGGTCACCGCCGAGGGCGCGGTTGCGGACGTTGTCGCGATCCGACGCCTTCTCGAAGGCGGCGACGCCGATCTCGCGCCACGTCTCCGCGACCAGCTGCAGGGCGTCGCTCTCCTCCTGGCTCTCGCCCGAGGTCTCGACAATGATCTCGAGCGGGCGGCCGTCCGGCAGCATGCGGATGCCGTCGCTGCGCCGCTGCGTCAGGCCGATCTCGTCGAGGAGGGCGTTCGCCTGGGCGACGTCGTAGCCCGCCCACTTGGTGCGATAGTCTTCCTTGAAGAGCTCGCTCTGCGCGAGCACGGCGTTGTTGCTCGGCACGCCGAAGCCGAAGAACAGCGTGCGGTTGATCATGTCGCGGTCGATGCCGAGCGACAGCGCACGGCGGAAGCGAACGTCGCGCAGGAGCGTCCGCCAGGTCGGATCCTTCACCGTCAGGTTCGGATAGATCGCGATCTGGTTGGCCTTGGCGCTCGGCCACAGCAGCGTGTGGTACTTGGCGTTGGCCTGGCCCTTCTTCAGGACGGTGATGTCGGAGAAGCCGAGGTTGCGCGCCTGCAGGTCGACCTCGCCCGCCTGCGCCTTGGCGGCGATCAGCTTGCCGTCGGCGACCGTCATGACGACTTCGTCG
>CALRZT010000365.1:0-4839 GCA_943372725.1 Pseudoxanthobacter soli DSM 19599 | reverse complement strand
CGCTCTGCCGGAAACTGGGCCTCGTCTTCGTCTCGTACTGCCCGCTCGCCCGCGGCCGCGTGCTCGACAATCCGGTGCTGACGGAGATCGCCGAGGTGCACGGCCGGACGCCGTCGCAGGTGGCGCTACGGTTCCTCATCCAGCACGAGGGCGTGGCGGCCATCCCCGGCTCCGGCAACCCGGAGCGGATCGCCGAGAACCTCGCCGCCGCGACGTTCACGCTGAGCGAGGAGGAGATGGCCCGCATCGCCGCCCTCGCCCGGCCCGACGGCCGGCTGGTGAGCCCGGCCGGTCGCGCTCCGGACTGGGCGGCCTGATCATGGACACCCCAACCTCAGCCACCCTCCCCGCCGGCCCGCGCACGCTGCGCCTCGCCGAGACCGACAACGTCGTCGTCGCCGTCGACGCCATCGCCGCAGGCGCCGTGGCGGCCGGCGTGACGGCGCGGGTCCGCGTCATGCGCGGCCACAAGATGGCGGTGGCGCCGATCGCCGGCGGCGAGCCGGTGCGCAAGTACGGCCAGGTGATCGGCTTCGCCACCGAGGCGATCGCGCCGGGCGACCACGTCCACACCCACAACTGCGCCTTCGCCGCCTTCGCCCGCGATTACGCCTATGCGAGCGAGGCGAAGGAGGAGCCCGTCCTGCCGGTCGGCGAGCAGGCGACGTTCGAGGGCTTCCGGCGCGCCAGCGGCAAGGTCGGCACGCGCAACTACATCGGCGTGCTCACCTCGGTGAACTGTTCGGCCACCGTCGCCCGCTTCATCGCGGCGGAGGTGGAGCGCTCGGGGATGCTCGACGCCTACCCGCACATCGACGGCGTCATCCCGCTGGTGCACGGCACCGGCTGCGCCATGGACCTGCACGGCGAGGGCTACGAGGTGCTGAAGCGCACCCAGTGGGGCTATGCGGCGAACCCCAACATGGGCGGCATCGTCATGGTCGGGCTCGGCTGCGAGGCCTTCCAGATCGACCGCTTCATGGAGGCCTACGGGCTCAAGCACAGCGACACCTTCCGCACCTTCACCATCCAGGAGGTCGGCGGCACCAAGAAGACGGTGGCCGCCGGCGTCGCGGCAATCGCGGAGATGCTGCCGGTGGTCGACCGCGCCCGCCGCGAGACGGCGCCGGCGTCGGAATTGCTCGTCGCCCTGCAGTGCGGCGGCTCGGACGGCTATTCCGGCATCACCGCCAACCCGGCGCTGGGCGCCGCCGTCGACCGGCTCGTCCACCACGGCGGCACGGCGATCCTGTCGGAGACGCCGGAGATCTACGGCGCCGAGCACCTGCTGACGCGCCGCGCCGCCACCCGCGAAGTCGGCGAGAAGCTCGTCTCGATCATCCGCTGGTGGGAGGAGTACACGGCGCGCAATCGCGGCTCGATGGACAACAACCCCTCCCCCGGCAACAAGGCCGGCGGCCTCACCACCATCCTGGAAAAGTCGCTCGGCGCCGCCGCCAAGGGCGGCTCGACGACGCTGCAGGCCGTCTACCACTACGCCGAGCAAGTGACGGCGAAGGGCTTCGTGTTCATGGACACGCCGGGCTACGACCCGGTGGCGGCGACCGGCCAGGTGGCCGGCGGCGCCAACCTGCTCTGCTTCACCACCGGCCGCGGCTCCGCCTATGGCTGCAAGCCGACGCCGTCGATCAAGCTCGCCACCAATTCCGACATCTACCGCCGCATGATCGACGACATGGACATCGACTGCGGCGACATCCTCGACGGCGTGTCGATCGCGGCGAAGGGCGAGGAGATCTTCGCGGCGATGCTGCGGGTGGCGTCCGGCGAGCGGACGAAGTCGGAGGAACTCGGTTACGGCGACGCGGAGTTCGTGCCGTGGCAGATCGGGGCGGTGATGTAGGGGCACTGCTGCGCTACGGGCGAACGACCAGCCGGCTTCCCTCATCCTGCCCGCTCGTCTTGCGGTATGTCTCGAAATCATAGAAGCCGTCGACCCAGGCGAAGCGGTCCTCGGTGGCGTCGGTGACGACGTAGACGTTGTCGTCGAAGCGGTTGCGACCCTTGCGCAGGACGCCCGGCGCGTGATCGGCGATGGCGCCGGAGGCGCCGCCGGCCTTGCCGCGGACGACGATGCGGTTGCCGTGGACGTTGTTGTCGACGGTGTCGTAGGGCCCGAAGGCGCCGTCGCCGCGGTCCTGCTGGATCAGGGTGATGCCGTTGCCGCCGCCGACGACCTCGATCGTGTTGCCGGTGACCTCGACCCCTTGCGAGTTCTGGATCTGGATGGCGCCACCCCACAGCCAGATGTCGAAGGCGCGGCCGTTGCCCTTGAAGGTGTTGTCACGGATGACGGCGGCATAGCTGATTTCGTGGGAGAGGCCGCCGTTTTCGTTCCACTCGACGCGGTTGCCCTCGTAGAGGGTGTCGATGTTGTCGATGTCGGTCCAGAAGCCGTAGGCGTTGTTGTGGTGGGTGTGGTTGCCGCGCACGACGAGGCGGCGCGTCAGCGCGCACTTGCCACCGCCACCCTCCCAGAACGGGTCGAGGCCGGCAAAGAAGCCGTTGCCGGAAATCTCGTTGCCCTCGATCAGGATGTCGTCGCCGACGCAGCCGATGCCCATCTCGCCATTGTCGCGGATGCGGTTGCCGACGACGCGGCTGTCGGTGCCGACGGTGACGCCGAGGCCGTAGTTGAGGCGGATGTCGTTGTCGCGGACGAGCCAGCCGCGCGAGGCGATGTTGCCGCCGACGGCGCCGGCCTGGATCGGCGAGGAGTACTTCTCGATGGTCAGACCGTCGATGACGACGTCGGCGGCGCCGCCGAGGAAGGCGTAGGGGCTGACGCTCGCCTCCACCGTGCGGCCGCGTGGGTCGTCGAAGAAGACGATCTCGTCGGCGGGATAGTCGAAGTAGAACGTGCCGCGGCGGAGCTCCGACCGCTTCGCCACCGCGATCAGCGGCCGGTCGTCGATGAAGACGGCTTCCGGGTGCGAGCAGCGGGGCCGGTCGGGCAGGCATTCCTCGGCGGCGTGGCGGAAGCCCTGCTGGGTCTGGCCGCCGGCGATCCAGACGCCCGCCTCGCGACGGAAGCGCGTCAGCCGCCGGGAGCCGTTCAGCACGGCGCCGAGCTCGCCGTAGAACTGCTGGCCGCGCTTCGGGCGGACCGCCTGCATCCGGTACGCGCCGGCGGCAAGACAGAAGGCGGTGCCGGCCGGCGCCGCGCGGGCGCGGGCGGCGACGTCGTCACCGGGGCGGAGCGGCTCGGCGCCCGGCGGGCAGGCAGCCCCCGCGGTGCCGGCCGTCCCCACACCCAGCAGCAGGAGCGTGACCCACGACACGTGACGAAGCGCCCATCGCATGCAGACCCCTCCACGCCACGGCCGCCGCCGGTCCGGTGACGTCCCCCGGCACCGCGCCTCTCCGGTCAGTTTAGCAGACCGTCGGGCCCCGCATCGCGCCGCCATCGGGCGTCTCCACCGAACACCTCCGCACCCCTCGGACAGCATCAGGCTGCCGACGCCGACTGTTGCGGCGTTGCGAGCAGCCGGATCACGGTCACGGACTTCCTCGGCAGGTGCGCCTTGAGGCGCGTACCCAGGAGTTCGTCGATGCCGGGGTCCAGCAGCACCAGGCGAGGGGGCATCAGTCGGATGCGGACGAGGTCGATCGCCAGGCGTTCGGTTCGGGTGAGATTCTTGCCGCCTTCCAGCACAGTGCCGTTCAATCCGCCGAGCCGGCGCAGGAGGGCGCCCTGCCCGACCTCCTGCACCAGCCGTTCGAGCGTCGCGTCGTCCGGGCGCTCGTCGCAGCCCATCACCAGCACGCGGCGGAGCGAGCCCTGGAGGATTTCCGGCTTCGCGCCGATGCGCTGCACGCCCCGCCGCAGGCTGCCCCGGCTGAGATCGCAGAGGTCGACGCCCGACAGGGTGATCCGGCCGGTCGAGGGCGCATCGAGCCCGAGCAGCAGGTCGATGACGGCATCGACGTCCAGTTCGCTGACGATCAGCTTGGTGTCCGCGCCGCCCGCCACGCGGAAGGACAGCACGCTGCCCGATGGCAGCACCACCGCCTCGAAGACGACCTCAACTGCACGCCTGGGCAGGGATTTGCCCGAACGGTAGACGTCACGCTGCGCCCGCGACAAGGCGGCACCGGCCTTGATCGCCGCCGCGCGGAAGGCGGCGCGGTGGTTCCAGATTCCGCCGAGATCGTGCAGCGGCGACAGCAACAACCCGAGCGCCGCCAGCGCCGCCGCGATGCTGCCGGTGCCGAGCCCCGCCCCAGCGCCGGCAAGGATGACGAGCGCCGCCGCGACGCCGGCGGCGAGGTCCGGGAGTGCCTTCAGGCTTTCGTAGCCGAGGCGATGGCGGAGCGCCGCCGCGACCATCGCATCGGTGCGCTTGTCGAGGAGCCCGAGTTCCTTGCCGCGTCGCCCGAGCCGGTCGAGACGGGGTGCGAGCGGCATCCGCTCGGCCATCTCGGCCGCGATCCGTGCCCGGCACACACGCAGACGCCGGTGCAGCGCGACGAGGCGAACACCCCCCAGGGTGATGAGCAGCAAGGTCACCGCGACGACCGGCAGCACGACCAGCGCAAACACCGGATCGAGCAGCCACAGCACCCCGAGCGTGGCCGGGATCAGCACCGTCGCCGCGATCAGCCGGGGAATGCCGAGCCCGAGCCAGTTCCGGAACGCCGTCATGTCGCCGACGAAGCGCAGCGATACGTAGCCTGCCCGTCGCGCGGCAACGGCCCGAGCGGGCATCCGGGCGGCATGTTCGAACAACGCCGCCCGGATCTGCCGGGCATAGTCCTGTCCAATTTTCTCGCCCAGGTGTCGGGCGGCGACGCGCGTCGCCGCGATGACGGCACCCG
>CALRZT010000364.1:0-4845 GCA_943372725.1 Pseudoxanthobacter soli DSM 19599 | reverse complement strand
GCGGCTGCAGGGCGTGGCCGACGACGAGGGCCGCCAGCACCGCCATGCCGGCCGCCATCGCCGCCGCCATGCCGGCGACGACGCGCATCTGGTGCCAGGCCCGCGCCGTCACGGCGACGCGGTCGGCGGTGGCGACGACGCGGCCGGGCGTGCCGTTGTGGACCGGCACCGCCCGCTCCACCGGCACCGCCGTATCGAACACCGTGCCGAAGGCGGCCCGGAACCACGCCGGCGCCGTCGGGCCGAACTCGTTCCAGCCGCTGCACACGCGCCGATCGGTGTCGCCGCTCACCGTGAACACGACGCACTGCCCGGGTGCCATCACCGAGACGACGGCGACCGCCTGTCGCGCCGCCAGCGGGCGGCCGTAGCCGGAGCCGGGCGTCATGCCGCTGCTGCCGAGCATGTACATCCGCTCGAGCGTGCGGGCGACGCGGCCGGCGGTGGCGGCAGTCTCGCTGTCGACCAGCCGGTTGGTGTCAGCGAGCACCCATAGCCCCGCCGCGACGAGGCAGGCGAGCGCCACCGCCACGATCCTCAGCGTCAGCCCGGCCAACAGGCTCATGCTCGCCTCCCGTTCCGGCGCCTTCTGCCGGCACCTCACGCGGTCACTGTCTCACGATCCGCGCGGCCGGGGACAACTCTCGCACGGCGATCGGGCAATATGCCCAGCCGAGAAGGGGCGAAGGCCCCTGTCCCGCGCCCGTCGGCAGTGGAAGAATGCCCTCCTCGCCGCGCCGGCCGCGGTCGGTGAAGCCGGTCGACCAAGGCCGGACGAAAAGACGGGGCCCACCCCGCGAGACTGCCTCGAGGAACGCCCCGGGAGACGCCGCATGGACCATCCCCGCACTGTCGAACCCGCGGAAGCCACCGACCCGCCGGGAACCCCGCGCGAGCGCGTCGCGGCGCTGGCCGATGCCCTGCAGGCCGGCCTCGTCGGCCACGCGGCGCTGGTCGAGCGGCTGATGATCGCGCTCTTGGCCGGCGGCCACCTGCTCGTGGAGGGCGCGCCAGGGCTTGCGAAGACGCGGGCGGTGAAGCGCCTCGCCGATGGGCTGGAGGCCTCGTTCTCCCGCATCCAGTGCACGCCGGACCTGATGCCGGCCGACCTCACCGGAACGCCGGTCTGGCGGCCCGACCGCGGCGTCTTCGAGTTCGTCGCGGGTCCCGTCTTCCACTCGCTGCTGCTCGTCGATGAGATCAACCGGGCGCCGCCGAAGGTGCAGTCGGCGCTGCTCGAGGCGATGGCCGAGCAGCAGGTGACGTCGGCCGGCACCACCCACCCCCTGCCCGACCCGTTCATGGTGGTCGCCACCCAGAACCCGATCGAGCACGAGGGCACGTTCCCGCTGCCGGAGGCACAGCTCGACCGCTTCCTCTTCCACGTCGCCGTCGGCTTCCCCGACGCTGTGGCCGAGCGCGGCATCCTCGACCTCGTCGAGCGCGAGCAGGTCGAAGCCGCCGGGCCGGCACCCACCCCAATCCGCCGGCTCACGGTGGCCGAGATCCGCGCCGCCCGTGCCGAGGTGGCGTCGGTGCATCTGGCGCCGGCCCTGAAGGACTACATCGTCCGCCTGGTCATGGCGACGCGCGACGGCTCGGCCGGCGAGGACGTGCGCGCCGCCATCGAGCATCCGGTGTCGCCGCGCGGCTCGCTGGCGCTCGCCGCCTCCGCCAAGGCGCGCGCCTATCTTTCGGGTCGCGCCTATGCCGTGCCGGAGGACGTGGCATTGCTCGCCGGCGACGCCCTCGCCCACCGCCTCGGCCTCACCTGGCGGGCGACCGCCGAGGGCGAGACGCCGCGCGGCGTCGTCGCCCGCCTGGTCGAGCGCGTCGTGCCGCTGTGAGGACGCGAGAGCGATGGCCCAGGCGATGACCGCCGCCGCCGGCACCGACGTCGACACCGAGGCGCTGCTCGGGCTCCGCCACGTCGTCGCTGCCGCCCGCCGCGCCGGCGTCGAGCGTACCGCGGCGCTGCCGGGGCCGATCACGACGAAGCGGCGCGGCCGCGGCTCCGAGCCCGACGAGATCCGCCCGTGGACGCACGGCGACGACATCCGCCACATCGACCGCAACACCACCGCCCGCACCGGCGTGCCGCACGTGCGCACCTTCCGCGACGAGCGCGAGCAGACGACGCTGCTTCTCGCCGACTTCCGCCCGTCGATGCTGTTCGGCACCCGCCGCGCCTTCCGCTCGGTTGCCGCCGCCGAGATCCTGGCGCTCGCCGGCTGGCGCGCCGTCGGGCTCGGTGCCCGCGTCGCGCTCATCGCCGTCGGCGCCTTCGAGCCGGTGTTCGTGCGCGCCGCCACCGGCGACCGGGCGATGACGGCGGCGATCGGCGGCCTCCGCCGCGCCCACGCCGCCGCGCTTTCGGCCGGTGACGCCGCCGATCCGCCGCTCGAGGACGCCCTGTCGCTCGCCGCCCGCTCGCTGCCGCGCGGTGGTACGGTGGTGCTGGCGAGCGCGCTCGACACGCCCGGGAATGCGTTCGACGACACCGCCGCGGCGCTGCGCCGGCGCATCGACCTCGCCGTCGCGGTGGTCGGCGACGCCTTCCCGCGCGCGGCGCCCGTCGGCGTCTACCCCTTCCTCACCACGTCTGGCGCCCGCGGCGTCCACCGCGGCGGGCGCGAGGCCGGCGATGCCGCGGCGGCCGAGTGGATCGGCCGCCTGACGCGGCTCGGCTCCCGCGCGGTGCTGTTTCCGGCCGAGCAGCCGCCGCAAACGCAGATGCGGGCGATCGGGGAGCTGCATGGCGACCGACGCTGATCCGCTCGCAGCCCTCCGGCCGATCCGGCTGCCCGCCGAGGCGCCGGCGCCGCTCCTCGACCTTCTGGCGCTTTCGGTCGCCGCCGGCATTCTCGTTGCGCTCGCGATCCTGCTCGCGCCGCGGATCGCCGCTGCGCTTTCCCGCCGCCGCTCGCCGCGCCGGCGTTTCGCCGCATCCCTTGCCGCCGCCCGAACGCTGCCGGCCGACGAGCGCCTCGCCGCCCAGGCCGCGGCACTCCGCGCCTACGTCGCCGCCACAGCCGGCGAGGACGCCGCCCGAGCCCAGGGCGACGCGTGGCTCGCCCGCCTCGACGCCGCCTTCGCCACCACCGCCTTCACCGCCGGTCCCGGCCGCCTCTATGGCGAGACGCTCTACCGGCCGGTCGAGGCGGCGGAGGTGGGCGCGGCGGAGACGGCGCTCTCGGCGCTGGTCGCCGGCCGGAGGGTCGCGCCGTGCTGAGCCTCGCGACGCCCCTCGTCCTCCTCGCTTTGCCGCTGCCGCTGCTGGCCCGCCGGCTGCTGGCGCGCCGTGCCGGCGAGGCGGCGGCGCTGCGGGTGCCGGCTTCGCTCGTCGGCCTCGGCGACGGCGCCAAGCCCGCCACTGCCGGCGGCGGGGCAGCGCGGCTGGCGCTCGCCTGGCTCGCCTGGGTCTGCCTCGTCGTCGCCGCCGCCGGACCGCAGAGCGTGCTGCCGGACGCTCTGCAGCCGATGAGCGGCCGCGAGATCATGCTGGCGCTCGATTTTTCCGGCTCGATGGAGGCGAAGGACTTCGTCCTCGACGGCACGCCGGTCCGCCGCATCGATGCGGTGAAGGCGGTGGCGTCCGAATTCCTGCAGCGGCGCGCCGGCGACCGCGTCGGCCTCGTCGCCTTCGCCGAGGAGGCCCAGCTCGCCGCCGTGCCGACCTTCGACCTCGCCGCCGTGGCGGAGATCCTCGGCGAGATCGAAATCGGCGCGCTCGGCCGCTCCACCGCCATCGGCGACGGCCTCGGCCTGTCCCTGAAGCGGCTGAAGGACTCGACCTCGCCGTCGCGCGTCGTCGTGCTCCTGTCGGACGGCACCAACACCGCCGGCGCCGTCGGCGCCGAGGCGGCGGCGAAGCTCGCCGAGACGATGGGCGTGCGCGTCCACACCATCGCCCTCGGCAGCGACACGACGCTGGAGGGCGAGCTCCAGGGCGCCTCCATCCGCGTCGACGAGGCGGCGCTCTCCGACATCGCGAAGGCCAGCGGCGGCAGCGCCTTCCAGGTGACATCGACCGACGACCTCCGCCAGGTGACGGCGGCGATCGACGCACTCGAGCCGATCGCCTTCCCCGCTGCCCCCGTCGTCGCCGTCCGCGAGCTCTGGCCGTGGCCGGCGGTGGCGGCCCTCCTCCTCTGCCTCGCCGGCTTCGCGCTTGGCGACGGCGGTGCCCGGCTGATGCCCGCCCGCCTCGCCGCCGTCGCCGCTGGCCTGCGGCCCGTCCGGACCCGCTCCGCAGCGCCGCGAGGGGATGGCTCGCCGCCCCCACCGGGCTCGCCGTCGCGGTCAGCCTCTCCGCAACGTCCGGGTTCTTCGACCCCTCCGGCCGCGCCCCCCTCCACCCGGAGGGCAGCATGAGCCTCGACGCCTTCACCCTGCTGCGACCTTGGTGGCTGCTCGCGCCGCCCTTGATCCTGGCACTCGCGATCCTCGCGCGCCGCCGCGGCGACCTCGGCGACTGGCGGCGGGCCGTCGACGCGCCATTGCTCGCCGCCCTCACCGCCCGCGGCGCCGTCGTCTCCGCCAGCAGGCGGGCCCTCGGGCTGCCGGCCTGGCTCGTCGCCGCCGCGCTGATCGGCTTGGCCCTCGCCGGTCCGGCGATCGAGCGCCGCGACGCCGCCGGCTGGCGCAACCTCGACGCCCTTGTCGTCGCCCTCGACGTGTCGCGGTCCATGAGCGAGGGCGGCGCCTTCGACGAGGCGCGCTTCGCCGCCTTGCAGGTGCTCGACGCCGCTGCGGGACGGCAGGCGGCGCTCGCGCTCTATGCCGGCGACGCCTATCTCGCCAGCGCATTCTCGACCGACCGCGAGGCGCTGCGCCCGCTCGTCG
>CALRZT010000363.1:0-4849 GCA_943372725.1 Pseudoxanthobacter soli DSM 19599 | reverse complement strand
GTGAGCCGTTCGCGTCCGCGGGCACGACCAGGTCATAATCTTGCGAGAGGCCAGATGCGGCGAGGGCGCGCTTCAGCGACTCCGAGTGCCACAATTCCTGGAAGCCGAAGATATCGGGACGCAAGATGCGGATTGCGCGGGCAGTCCATTCGATCTTGAGATCATATTCGGCCTGCGACCAACCGTCTGCATCGGTGTAGATCGCTTTGCCAGGCTCGTTGAGATTGTAGAGATTGAAGCTTCCGATAACCAATCGCTTGAGATTCATGTTCACCCCCCACACTTCGACGGCTCACAATCATCAGTAGTAATTCTAGCAAAAGTTGCGGCCTCTGCGGGCGCAAAAAATCCGAGATGAATGGAATGTGAAGTGGAGGGTTGGGGCGCACGCCGCTCCCGCCAAACGACAACGGAGCACGCAAAATGAGTCTCAACGACCGCGTGGCGATCGTGACGGGGGCGGGGTCCGGGATCGGGCGGGCGGGGGCCGTCGCCATGGCGCGCGAGGGGGCGGCGGTGGTGGTCGCCGACCGTGACGCCGCGGCGGGCGCGGCGGCGGCCGAGGCGATTGCGCAGGCAGGCGGGCGGGCGCTGGCAGTGGCGACCGACGTCACCGACGATGCGGCGCTGGAGCGGCTGGTGGCGGCGGCGCTCGAGGCCTACGGCCGCCTCGACATCGTCCACAGCCACGCCGGCGTGCAGGTGGAAGGGCCGCTCGAGGCGGTCTCTGCGGAGGGCATGGATGCGTCCTGGCGGCTCAACGTCCGCGCGCACTTCATGCTGGCGAAGCTCGCCATGCCGGTGATGCGGGCGGCCGGCCGCGGCTCGATCCTCGTCACGGCGTCGAACTCGGGCGTCTTCTACGACCGCGAGATGGTCGCCTACGCCACCACCAAGCACGCGGTGGTGGCGATGGTGAAGCAGATCGCCATCGACTACGGCCGCTACGGCGTGCGCGTGAACGCGCTCTGCCCGGGCTGGGTCGACACCCCCTTCAACGACCCGTTCATCCGCCAGATTCAGATGGGCGGGCGCGACGCCATCGAGGCCTATATCCGCGAGAAAATCCCGATGGGGCGCTGGGCGTCGGTGGACGAGATCGCCGAGGCGATCCTCTTCCTCGCCTCCGACCGATCGTCGTTCATGACCGGCCACGCCCTCGTCATCGACGGGGGCGAGTGCATCGCCTGAGCGGGCGCTTCAGGCGGCAAGCCGCATCAGCGTCGCGGCGGTCCGGCGGCCGATCGTGTCGCGCGTCTTGGCATCGATCGCGGCACGGTCGAGGAAGCGGCCGGCCTCGGCGCTGTCCTCGTAGGGGTAGTCGACCGAGAACATCACGTGGCCGGCCCCGAGCGCCGAAAGCGCCGCCGCGAGCGGCACGTCCGAGCACTGGCCGGCGGTGGTGACGAAGAGATTGCGCTTGAGATACGCCGAGGGCGGCAGCGCCAGCGGGCGCTTGTCGGCGAGGAACTTCGTGCGGCTGTCGAGCCGCCAGAGCATGAACGGCAGCGTCTCGCCCATGTGGCCGAGGACGATCTTCAGCTTCGGGAAGCGGTCGAAGACGCCGGCGTAGACGAGGCGGAGGAAGTGCGAGGCGGTCTCTGTCGTCCACTCCCAAACCGGCTGGCGCAGCTCCGGGCAGCCCTCCAGCACGTGCGGCAGGCGGTAGGCGTTGCCTGGGTGGAGGTAGAGAGGAAGGTCCAGCGCCTGCAGTCTCTCCCAAACCGGGTCGTGGCGGGGATCGTCGAGATAGACGCCGTTGGTGTGGCCGTTCACCATCGCGCCGACGAAGCCGAGGTCGCGCACGCAGCGCTCGAGCTCGTCTGCCGCACCGGCCGGGTCCTGCATGGCGAGGTGGGCGAAGCCGGAATAGGAGCCGGGCCGGCGCTGCACCTCCGCCGCCAGCACGTCGTTCGCCTCACGCGCGAGACGGGTCGCCTTCGCGGCGTCGGGCTCGGCCTGCACGCCTGGGCCGGAGATCGACAGCACCGCCCGGGAGACCCCGGCCGCCGCCATCGCGGCGAGCCTACGCTCGCCGAGATCGGAGAGATCGGAGAGGAGACGGGCGCGGGCGTCCGCGGAGACGTGCGGCATGTCGGCCTCCAGATAGGGAAGCAGACATTCGCAGATGAAGTGCTCCTCGAGCGCGATGCGGTCGGCCATGGTGACGTTCCCCCGTCGGCGCCCCGTGTGTCGCGGTGCGGGGCTTGCGGCGAGTGTCGGCGGAAACGCGGGAGGCCTCAAGGGTGGGGTTGTCGCCGGGGCGGAGACCGCGGCCCGGCGCCCTTCGTGCGCCGCCCTCATCCGGCCTTCGGCCACCTTCTCCCGTGTTGCGGGAGAAGGGATGATCGCAGCAGGCGGTGCGCGACTGCAGGGCGAGCGGCTGCCCCGAGTCCTTCTCCCGCACGCGGGAGAAGGTGCCCGCAGGGCGGATGAGGGCCGCATCGCGATCGCGACGCGGAACCGCCGTTCAGAACCGCCGTGTGAACAGCCCGCGTCGGACGTAGACGTCCGCCGCCTCCTCGACGAGCGCCGCGACCCGGTCGGCGCCGTAGTCGCGGCGGAGCTTGGCGGCGGCTTCCCGCAACGGCTCGGGGCCGGTGGCGCGGCCGGGGCGGAGGAGTTCGTAGACGGCCATCAGCTCGTCCTCGGGCACGCGGGCGAGTTCGGCGGCGCGCTCGAAGTTCTCCGCCAGCCGGTCGCGGCCGACGCGCCGCGCGATGTCGGCCTGCAGGCGCAGCGCCTCCGGCGTGATGGCGATGTCCTCGCGGACGATTTTGCCCGCCACCACCGCCTCGACGGTGAGCGCGTCGAGGCCGAGGCCGTTCGCCGTGCGGACGAGGTCAGGGCGCTTGTCGGCGATCGGGTAGGGGAGATCGCCATCGGCGGCCATGCCGCCCGCCGGGGTACCCGGTCCGTCGCTGGTCGCGCCGCCGCTGGTGGGGGAAGTCGCGCTCACGCCGCCTGCTCCTTCAGGTACTCGATCGACAGCTCGACCGGGTCGGCGCCGGGCTCGATCAGGCCGGTCTCCACCGCGTAGACGAGCGCGACGGGGACGTGGAAGCGGGCGCCGAGCGCTTCGCCGCGGAACGGCACCAGCACCGGCTCCGGCTTCTCGCCGCGGGCGTGGGCCGCGGCGTTGCGGCCGATGGCACGGTAGTGGGCGAGGGTGGCGAGCGGGGCGTTCGAAAAGATCTCGAGGTTCATGTGCGGCAGCCGGTCGGCGCGGTGCAGCACTAGCGTGCCCTTCGACTGCACGCCGATGCCGATGCCGGAGCCGGAGAGCTTCGCCGCCGTCAGCCCGAGGAAGGAGGTGTCGGCGGTGTGGCGGCAGCGCACGACGCGGGCGACGCCGCCGCCCTCCGCGACGCCGTCGATCAGCGCGGCGATCAGCGCCGACAGCTTGTGGCCGGCGGTGGTGACGTGCAGCTTCAGCCCGAAGGCCGGGCTGACGCCGATCACCACCTCGTTCGCCGGGCCGCCCTGGCGCGCCAGGCCGCGCTCGGCGAGACGCCATGCGGCGGCCTCGTCGGGGGCGTGCACGGCCTGGGCGGCGAGCACCTCGCGCTCGTCGAGCTGGCCGCGGATGTCCTTCACCGCCGCCCAGCGCGCCGCGCTCATGCGGTAGCCGGTGCCGGGGCCCATGTAGTCGTTCGGGTCGTTGACGGCCGACAGCACGTGGCCGTCGCGGATCACCGCCGAGGTCTGCAGGTAGTCGCCGGCGACGCGCTGGCGCAGCATGAACAGGATGTTCTCCGCCTCCTCCGCGAAGCCGCGCTTCGACAGCGCCGCGACCACGTCGAGCGCGGTGAGGCCGCGGGCGCGGATCGCCTCGGAGATGCGGGTGGCGTCACCGGCGGTGTAGCTCTCGGTGTCGTCGGAGCCGGAGGCGACGATGACCGACGACAGCATGGCACGGGTGGGCTGGCCGAGGCCGAGCTCCTCCAGCACGGCGGCGAGCGCCTCGACCGCGCGGCGGCGAACGTCGAGCACCCTGTCCTCGCCGGCCGGCACCAGGCCGC
Organism: Pseudoxanthobacter soli DSM 19599; assembly: GCA_943372725.1. Lineage (GTDB taxonomy): Bacteria > Pseudomonadota > Alphaproteobacteria > Rhizobiales > Segnochrobactraceae > CAMDHY01. The sequence goes on along the minus strand of CALRZT010000363.1, from coordinate 827 downwards.
CGTCGGCCTCGAAATCGCGCTGCAGCACGAGGAAGTCCTCCATCTCCTCGCCATTGAACAGCGAGGCGTTGAAGGAGTTGTCGTACTTGCGGATCGAGCCGAGGCCGGAACAGACCAGGTCGGAGCCGGCGAGCAGATAGGGCGCGATCTTGGCGCCGACGCGGATCTCCGATTCGGTCGGCCGGGCGTCGTTGCCGGAGGCGCACTCGAGGCCGAGCCAGACGGCGACGAGGTTCTCCGCCATCATCTCGTACATGCCGCCGGGGACGGAGGCGGCGATCGGGGCGCCGTCGATGCCGCCGTTCTGGGTGCCCTGCACGCCCATGCCGCGCTGCAGGCAGAGGCAGCGGGCCTCGAGATAGAGCATCGACTTCTTCTCGTGGACGCCCATCAGAAGCTCGGCGCCGGCGCCCGAGGTGCAGCGCGCCTTGATGCCGCGCGAGGCATAGGCGGCGGTGAGGAAGGCCTTCGACCACGGCGTGTCGTCGCCGTCGATGAAGGTGCGCTCGGTGCCGTAGACCGACACCGTTTCGGCATAGGAGGAGAGGCCGGCGAGCCCGATGCGGAGCTCCTCCGCCTCCTCGATCGAGCACTGGAAGAGCACGCCCGGCCGGCCGACGGCGCCGCCGACGAGGCAGGCAAGCGCGTTCGACCAGGAGTTCTCGGCCACCCGCATCGTCGTCTCGATCTCGTCGAAGCCGAAGGCGACGGCGGTGGCGGCATCGGCGGCGAGCTGCAGCGGATCGTCCTTGGCGTTCGTCACGTGCGCCTGGTTTCCCGGCGTCTTGCGCTGGCGCATCTTCGAATAGGCAAACGCCACCTCGATC
>CALRZT010000362.1:0-4860 GCA_943372725.1 Pseudoxanthobacter soli DSM 19599 | reverse complement strand
CGCCGTGAGGCCGCCGCTCGTCTCCGGCAGCGGCCGCCGGCACCTGGTGGGGAGGGCGCGATGACGGTCGTCTGGGCGCTTTTGTGGATCACCAGTTCGGTGCTGCTGATCGGGCTGCTGGCGCAGCCGATCAGCATGGCCACCCATCTGGCGGTCGGCCTGGTGGCGATTGCCGCCATCGCGGTCATCAAGATGTTCCGCCCGATGGGGCTGTGGCGGTCGATCTTCCTCGCCTTCGGCACCGCCGTCGTGCTGCGCTACGTCTACTGGCGCACCACCTCGTCGCTGCCACCCGTCGAGCCGCTTGCGAACTTCATTCCGGGCATGATCCTCTACGTCGCGGAGATGTACAGCGTCGGCATCCTCGCGATCTCGCTCTTCGTCGTCTCCGACCCGCTGAAGCGTCCGCCGGCGCCGCGGCTGCCGGATGAAGACCTGCCGACGGTCGACGTCTTCATCCCGACCTACAACGAGGAGAAGGCGCTCCTGGCGATGACCGTCGCCGCCGCCAAGGGCATGGACTACCCGGACGGCAAGCTGACCGTCTATCTGCTCGACGACGGCGGCACCGACCAGAAGTGCAACTCGACCAACCGCTTCGAGGCGGAGGCCGCGCGGGAGCGGCGCGAGGAACTCACAGCCCTCGCCACCGGCCTCGGCGCCGTCTATCTGACGCGCGCCCGCAACGAGCACGCCAAGGCCGGCAACCTCAACGCCGCCCTCGCCGTCACGAAGGGCGAGCTCGTCGCCGTCTTCGACGCCGACCATGCGCCGACCAGCGACTTCCTCACCGAGACGGTGGGCTTCTTCAATCGCGAGAAGAAGCTCTTTCTCGTGCAGACGCCGCACTTCTTCATCAATCCCGACCCCGTCGAGTACAACCTCAACACCTTCAACCGCATGGCGTCCGAGAACGACCAGTTCTACGGCATGGTCCAGCGCGGGCTCGACAAGTGGAACGCCTCATTCTTCTGCGGCTCGGCGGCGGTGCTGCGGCGCGAGGCCTTGCGGGAGAGCAACGGCTTCTCGGGCCTGTCGATCACCGAGGACTGCGAGACCGCGCTGGAACTGCATTCGCGCGGCTGGACCAGCGTCTATGTGGAGAAGCCGCTCGTCGCCGGCCTCCAGCCCGAGACCTACACCAGCTTCATCACCCAGCGCTCCCGCTGGGCGCAGGGCATGATGCAGGTCATGATCCTGAAGAATCCGATGCTCAAGCGCGGCCTCTCTTTCCCGCAGCGCATCTGCTACATGTCCAGTCTGCTCTATTGGCTGTTTCCGTTCTCGAGACTGGCGTTCTTGTTCTCGCCGCTGCTGTACCTTTTCTTCGGTCTGCAGATTTTCGACACGAGCGGATATGAGTTCTTCGCCTACACGCTGGTCTACATCGTCATCAACCTGCTGATGCAGAACGCCCTCTACGGCAAGTTCCGCTGGCCGTGGATGTCGGAGATCTACGAGTACCTGCAATCGGTCTATCTCGGCCGGGCGGTGCTGTCGGTGCTCGGCAGCCCGCGCCGGCCGGTCTTCAAGGTCACGGACAAGGGCCAGACCACCGACCAGGACCAGATCTCGTCGCTCGGCTGGCCGTTCTACGGCATCTTCGCGCTGCTCGTCGCCGGTCTGGTCGCGACGGTCTGGCGGGTCGTCACCGAGCCGCTCTCCAACGACGTCACCCTCGTCGTCGGCGGCTGGAACCTGTTCAACCTCTTGCTCGCCGGCTCTGCCCTCGGCGTCGTCGCCGAGCGCCGCAACCTCAGGCAGGCACCGCGGGTCGACGTCTCCCGGCCGGGCGAACTGATCGTCGGCGACACCACCGTGCCGGTGATGATCGAGGACGGCTCGATGTCCGGCGTGCGGCTTCTGGTGAAGCGCGGCGGGGTCGGCGCGATCACCTCCGGTTCGCGCTGCGAACTGCGGTTCACGCCGTCGAAGCCGCTGCCGTCCGACCGCATGCCGATCGTCGTGCGCGACGTTGGCGTCATGAGCAGCGGCGACGTTCAGCTCGGCTGCAGTTCCGATCCGACCGAGCCGGTGCACGACCGGCTGCTCGCCGACCTCGTCTTCTCTGACTCGGCCCGCTGGCAGACGCTTCTGATCAAGCGCCGCGTCGAGGTCGGCGTGATCCGCGGCACGCTGTTCGTCATCATCACCTCGGCCGTGCACGCCATCCGCGGCATCAGCTACATCTACCGCACCCGCGCCTCCCGCCGAGCCCAGAGGAGGCGGGTGGCATGACGGGCGGGGGACGCCGGCTGCGCGCCGCGCTCGCCGCGGCGGTGCTGTTGGCGGCGACGGTGGCCGCCGGCGCGCAGATGCCGTGGCCGCCGCGCGACGGCGAGACCGGCCGCGCCCCTGCCGCCGGCGCTCCTCCTTCCCTTGCTCCTCCCTCGCTCGCCCCTCCTGTGGGCGCGCCGCCCGCCGCCGCCCCGGCCGCCCCTTCGGCCAACCGGGTCGCGCCCTTTCAGATGCGCTCGGGCGAGCCAGCGCCCCAGCAGCCACCGGCCCCTCCCGCCGTCACCACCGCCCCGCCGGCGGTGCGAACCGGTCCCGCGGCCCCGGCACCCGCCGCGCCGTCGACCGTCGCCGTCGACCGGCCGATCCTCTCCGCGCCCGACATCAGCCTCGCGGGGGAGAAGGCGTCCGTCACGGAGACGGTCTATCTCAGCGCCACCGAAGCGGCGCGGCCGGCGACGCTGTCGGTCGGGATGCTGTCGGCGGTGGTGGTGATGCCGGAAGCCTCGCGGCTGACGGTGACGATCAACGGCGAGCCGGTGATGGCCGAGCCGATCACCTCCGCCGGCCGCGTGCGGCGCTATCAGGCCCGGCTGCCGGCGGGCGTGCTGCTGGCGGGCGCCAACCGGGTCCGCATCGCCGTCGAGCAGCGGCACCGCGTCGACTGTTCGGTGCAGGCGACGTTCGAACTCTGGTCGCTCCTGCAGCCGGCGACGACCGGCCTCAGCTTCGAGGGGGGGCCGGTCGCCCTCTCCGGGCTCGCCGATCTGCCCGCCGTCGGCCTCGGTGACACCGGATCGACCAGTCTGGTGGTCTTCGGACCGTTCCGGGATGGGCCGCTCGGCGCGCGCTTCTCCACCGTGTCCGCCGTGACGAGCGCCGCCGCCGTGCTCGGGCGCTTCGCCCACCCGGTCGTCGAGCCCGCGGTCGGCGACCGGCCGGGCCCCCGGTCGCCGGGCCGGCTCGCCGTCGTCGTCGGCACGGCGATCGCGGTGCTGCCGGTCACCGCCGTCGGCGCCGGCGAGGCCGAGCAGGGCCCGACGGTCGCCTTCGCCACCGACCCCGCCACGGGTGTGCCGACGCTCGTCGTCAGCGGGCCGACCCCGGCCGATGTCCAGACGGCGGTGCAGCGCCTGCGCACCGTCGCGGCGGAGGCCGCCTATCCCGGCGAGGGTGCGGGGCGTTGGCGCTTCCCCGACGTCGTCGAGTTCGACGGCGGCGAGGCGCGCACGTTCGCCGAACTCGGTCTGCGCACGCAGGAGGTCTCGGGGCGGCGCTTCGCCGAGAGCTTCGGCTTCCTGCTGCCCGCCGACTTCTACGGGGCGAGCAGCGGCACGGCGCGGCTGCGCCTCGATGCCGCCTTCACTGAGGAGGTGGGGCCCGGCAGCGTCATCAACATCCGCGTCAACGGCCAGGTGACGCTCAGCCTCAGGCTGGCGACGACGCGCGGCGGCCTGTTCGACAAGCGGCGCATCAACGTGCCGATGCAGTTCTTCCGGCCGGGCTACAACCGCATCGAACTCGAGACGGTGCTGGTGACGCAGTCGGACATCGAATGCCCGCCCGGAATGTCCGGGACCGGCGAAGATCGCTTCGTGCTGTTCGACTCGAGCGTCTTCGAGATGCCGGACTTCGCACGCTTCGGCTCCTGGCCGAACCTCGCCGCCTTCTCCGCCGACGCCTTCCCCTACGCGGTGCGGACGGATCGCCCGCTCGCCGTCTATCTCGGCGGCGGCATCGCCGTGGCGCCGGCGGCGGCGACACTTCTGGCGCGGCTGTCGGTCGATACCGGCACGCCCATCTTCGCGGAGGTCGTGCCAGACGAGGCCGGCCTCGCCGGGCGGCCGGCCCTGATCGTCACCACCGCGGCCGACGTCCCCGCCTCGGTGGTGACGGCGACCGGCCTGTCGCTGCCGATCGAAGCCTGGCGGACGGCCGGCGTTCGCCTGCCGCAGCCGGGAGCCTCCCCGGCCGCGACGGGCGCCTTCGCCGAGGCGATGCGGCGCCTCGAGCAGTTGCAGCCGACCGCGCAGACCGCCGCGCCCGCCGGGCCGCCGATCGACATCGGCAATCCCGAGCGCACCCGCGCGCTCTACGACCAGTGGCGGCGGCAGGTGGGCGACGACGCCACTAGCGACGTGCTGCAGTGGCTGCGGCAGTGGCTGAACGAGGCGACGGCGATGTTCGGCAGCGCCGGCCGCGGCGGCGGGCCGGTGCGGCTGTCACCGCGCAGTTCGCTCGCCCTGGCGCAAGCGCCGGCGTCGGCGCCGACGTGGCGCTCGGCCTTCTGGCCCGGTGCCGCCCCGGCGCCTTGGACGCTGCTGGTCGGTGCGAATGACGCCGCACTCGCCACCGCGACCGCCATGGTGACGGCACCGCAGGGCTGGCTGCGTCTCGCCGGTGCCACCGCCGTCTACGACGAGGCGACTGGTGCCGTCGCGACGTTCCCACCGGCCGCTGTGGTCGACGTGGCGACGCAGCCCTTCTCGATCTCCAACGCAAGGCTGGTGTCAGCCAACTGGTTCTCGATCAATATCGCGGTCTATGTCTGGGTCGTCGGTACGATGATCCTGTGCGTCGGCGTCACGAGCTGGATGTTCTTGCGCCGGCTCGGTCGGAGGGCCG
>CALRZT010000361.1:0-4869 GCA_943372725.1 Pseudoxanthobacter soli DSM 19599 | reverse complement strand
CATGGGTGTGGCGATGTGCGTGGCGCGGGACTGACCGTTCCGCCGGGCCGCGCCGCCATCGGCGCGCGGCCCGGTTGATCCATCCCAAGGACGTCGCCGCCGATCCGCGCTAGGGCGGAAGGCAGGCTCGGAGGAAGTCGTTCGGGCGGAGCGGCGGGGGCACCGTCGCGTCGCATCAAAAGGCGGAAAACCGCCAGAGAGGGAAGAGGATATGGCGAGGGTTGCACTTGTCACCGGCGGCACGCGCGGCATCGGCGCGGCGATCTCCACCGGTCTCAAGGCGGCGGGCTTCACGGTCGCCGCGAACTATGCCGGCAACGTCGAGAAGGCGGAGGCCTTCAAGGCGGAGACGGGGATCTCCGTGTTCCGCTTCGACGTGTCGGACCCGGAGGCGTCCGCGGCGGGTGTGAAGGCGGTGGAGGCCGAGCTCGGCCCGGTCGACGTGCTCGTCAACAATGCCGGCATCACCCGCGACGGCACGCTCCACAAGATGACGTTCGACCAGTGGTCGGCCGTCATCCGTACCAACCTCGATTCGATGTTCTGCATGACGCGGCCGCTGATCGAGGGCATGCGCGACCGCAACTACGGCCGCATCATCAACATCTCGTCGATCAACGGCCAGAAGGGCCAGGCCGGCCAGACCAACTATTCGGCGGCGAAGGCCGGCATCATCGGCTTCACCAAGGCACTCGCGCAGGAGAACGCGCGCAAGGGCATCACGGTGAACTGCATCTGCCCGGGCTACATCGACACCGAGATGGTGCAGGCGGTGCCGCCGAAAGTGCTGGAATCGATCATCGCCACGATCCCGGTCGGCCGCCTCGGCAAGGCCGAGGAGATCGCCTCGATGGTCGTCTACCTCGCCTCCGAACAGGCGGCCTTCGTCACTGGCTCGGTGATGACGGTGAACGGCGCCCAGTACATCGCCAACGGCTGAGCCCGTCTTCCTCGACGGTTCGCCGCCTCACGACGGGCGGCGGAACGCACCGGGGGTGACGCCGATGCGCGCCTTGAAGGCGCGGTTGAGGTGGCTCTGGTCATAGAAGCCGCAGGCCGCGGCTGCGGCGGCGGGGGTCTCCCCGCCCGCCAGCAGGGCCCGGGCAGCACGCACGCGCCGGTCGGTCAGGAAGGCGTGCGGCGTCAGGCCGGTCTGCCGCTTCATGGCGCGGATCAGCCGGGTGCGCGGCACGCCGGCGGCGGCGGCGAGTGTCTCGAGATCGACGTCTTCGCTGAAGTGCGCGTCGAGATAGGCGATGGCGCGGCGGATCGGGCCGCGCTCGTCGCCGATGGTCGCCTGCGTCGGAGCCCCAGTGGCGTGACGGCGGATCAGCGCCGTGAAGACGCGGTGCAGCCGCTCGTCGCTTTCGAGCGCATCGGTGCGTCCCTCGGCGCTGCGGTGGGCGGCCGCGAAGGCCGCTGACAGTTCGGGGTCTCGCACCCGTCCCACCGGAAAGTGCAGCGCGCCGGACGACCGCTTCTCGCCGGCGTCCTCGGCCAACGCCTCCAGCAACCCCACCGTCGGATAGGTCATGCGGTAGGCATAGGCGTCGCCGAACGGCTCGCCGTCGTGGACGTCGCCGGGATTGACGAAGCACAGATCCCCCGGCCCGGCATAGTGGCGCTCGCCGCGCAACCGGTAGGTCTCGCAGCCCGCCTCGATGATGCCGACGACGAAGGTGTCGTGGCTGTGCGGCGCGTAGACGTGGCTGCGGAAGCGCGCCGTCAGGCACTCGAGGTCGCGCTGGCGCGGCGCCCGGAAGAAGCGGGCGCAGTCGCCCCGGCCGAGCGGCGCCTCTGCGAGCGCCTGCGGCTGCGTGACGATTCCCACCGTCGCGGCCCTAACCCGGATCGAGCCGCATCACCGAACGGCCGAGGGCATCCGGGCGGCCGAGAACGGCGGTGCGGGCGTACTCGGCCTTGAGGACCGCGTAGACATCGTCCGGGATCGGCACGACGCGCCGCTCGTCCAGGTGAACGTGGAGGAGCAACTGCTCCGACGTCGCCGACAGATAGCCCTCCGTCCCGTGGTAGAGCTCGCCGAACATGACGATGCGCTTGGCGTCGAGACCGGCGAGGCGGATGGCACTGGCGATCGGGGCTCGGGGCGGCAGCTCGCGCTTGTAGACGACGTGCACCTCGGCGGTGAAGAACGACAGCCGCCGCGCCTCGCCATAGTGCTCGCCGACGCCGAGGTGGCGGAAGAAGGCGTCGAGGTTGCGGTCGAACGCCACGTTGTAGAAGGCCATGTTCATGTGGCCGTTGAAGTCCAGCCACTGATCCTCCACCGTCTGCGGCGGTGGCCGGAAGGGGCTGACGGATTCGGCTGCGGACATCAAGGTTTCGGCTCGCGGCGTCGGGAGCGGGCGGACGGCCCGGCTTTGGCCGCAGCGATGCATTTTGCTAGGGTGCCGTCAACGACGGGCACGAGGTCTCGGGAATGATCGCGGCGGTGGTGCAGGCGAGGAACAAGGCCGGCGACGAGGCGGTCGCACGGGCGATCGCGTCGATCGGCCAGCGGCTGGGCGACCGGCTGACGGTCAACGCGACAGTGCGCGAGCAGCACGCCAACGTGCTGACATGGCTGCCGAACCAGCCGCCGGATGCGGTCGCCTTCGCACTTTCCACCGAGGAAGTGTCAGAGATCGTCCGCATCTGCGCCGAGCACCGCGTGCCGGTGATCCCGTTCGGCACCGGCACCTCGCTCGAGGGCCACGTCAATGCGCCCCACGGCGGCGTCTGCATCGACCTGTCGCGCATGGACGCCGTCATCGCCGTCCACCCGGAGGACCTCGACTGCACCGTGCAGCCGGGCGTGACGCGCAAGCGCCTGAACGAGCACCTGCGCGACAGCGGCCTGTTCTTCCCGATCGACCCCGGCGCCGACGCGAGCCTCGGCGGCATGGCGGCGACGCGCGCCTCCGGTACCAACGCCGTGCGCTACGGCACGATGCGCGACAACGTCATCTCGCTCACCGCGGTGATGGCCGACGGCACGGTGGTGCGCACCACCCGGCGCGCCCGCAAGACCTCGGCCGGCTACGACCTGACGCGGCTGCTGGTGGGCTCGGAAGGCACGCTCGGCATCATCACCGAACTGACCTTGAAGCTGCAGGGCATCCCGCCGGCGGTCGCTGCCGGCGTCTGCCCGTTCGGCACGGTGGACGAGGCCTGCCAGACCGTCATCGCCACCATCCAATCGGGCATCCCGGTCGCCCGCATCGAGCTCCTCGACGAGGACGCCATCCGCGCCACCAACCTCTATTCAAAGATGGACCTGCCGGAGCGGCCGACGCTGTTCGTCGAGTTCCATGGCACCGAGGCGGGCGTCGCCGAGCAGGTGTCGCTGTTCGGCGAGATCGCCGCCGAGTTCGGCGGCGGACCGTTCGCCTCGGCGACGCGGGCCGAGGATCGCACCCGCCTCTGGCAGGCCCGCCACGACGCCTACTGGGCGGGCAGGGGGCTTCGACCGGGGGCGGAGGGCCTGTCGACCGACGTCTGCGTGCCGATCTCCAGGCTCGCCGACTGCGTGGCCGAGACGCAGGCCGACATCAGGTCGCTCGGGCTCGTGACGACCATCGTCGGCCACGCCGGCGATGGCAACTTCCATGTTCTGGTGCTGGTCGACCGCAACAGCGTGTCGGAGATGGCCGCGACCGAGACCTTCCTCGAACGGCTGGCGATCCGCGCGATCGACATGGACGGAACCTGCACCGGCGAGCACGGCATCGGCCAGGGCAAGATGAAGTATCTCGCTCGCGAGCTCGGCGCCGGGCTCGAGGTGATGCGGTCGATCAAGCGCGCCCTCGATCCCGACGGCATCCTCAATCCGGGCAAGGTGGTGGCGCTGTCGTGACGACGCGCGCCCCTGCCGGCAGCGACGGAGAGACCTGCTGAACGCGTTCCTGATGTCGATCGCGGTGGCGGCCATCCTGGCGCTGGTGGCGGCGCTGATCGGCCCCTACTTCGTCGACTGGTCGGCCTATCGCGCCGAGATCGAGGGGCAGGCGACGCGCCTCCTCGGCGCGCGGGTGCGCGTGCTCGGCGACGCCGACCTGAAGCTTTTGCCGACACCGACGATCGTGCTCGCCGACGTTCGGCTCGGCCCGGAGGGCGACCCGGTCGCCTCCGCCCAGCGCGTCTATGTCGAGATCGAGCTCGCGCCGCTCTTGAGTGGCGAGGTCGAGGTGACGGCGCTCGAGATCGGCTCGCCGGTGCTGCGTCTGGCGCTCGACGCCGACGGCCGCGTCGGCGATCTCGGCCTCTCGACCGATCCGGCGGCGCTCGATCCGGCCGACGTGAAGCTCGACCGGGTGACCATCACCGACGGCACCATCGAGCTCGATGACGGGCGCAGCGGCGGTCCGCTGACGGTCGGCGACATCGACATGACGCTCGAGGCGCGCAGCCTGCTCGGCCCCTTCAAGGCCGATGGTTCGGCCAATGTCTCCGGCCTGCAGTCGCGCTTCCGCATCGCTACCGGCGCCGCCGACGGCTCCGGCGCGCTGAAGGTGACGACCGAGCTCTGGCCGGCGCTGTGGCCGGCGGCGGTGACGGCGGACGGCCTCGTCACCACCCCGGACGGTGTGCCGGTCTACGAGGGTACGCTCGCCGCCGTCCGCGTGCTGCCGCCACAGGTGGAGGGCGAGCCGGCGCCTGCCGAGGCGCCGGCGCGCGGCGAGGGTCGCTTCCGGCTCGACGCCCGTGGCTTCTCCATGCAGGAACTGGCCGTCTCCTATGGCCCGCCCGACCGCGCCCTCGGCCTCACCGGCCTCCTCGAGATCCCGTTCGGCGCGGGCGGGTTCGTCGCGGCGCTGTCGGCGCGCCAGATCGAGCTCGACCGCATGGCAGGCGCCTCGCTCGACGCGC
>CALRZT010000360.1:0-5072 GCA_943372725.1 Pseudoxanthobacter soli DSM 19599 | reverse complement strand
GCGGCCCGTCAGCAAGGCCGCGCGCGTGGGCGAGCAGAGCGCGGTCGAGTGCACATTGGTGTAGCGCAGGCCCATCTCGGCGATGCGGTCGAGCGCCGGCGTGGGAATGACGCCGCCGAAGGTCGAGGGCGCGCCGAAGCCGACATCGTCGGTCATGATCAGGAGCACGTTGGGCGCCCCTTCGGGCGGGGCGATGCGCGGCGTCCAGAAGGGCGTCGAGTCGAGGGCGTTGGGTTCGATCGTGCCGCCGAACGGTATGCCTGGTGCTGGAAGTTGCAGCCCGTCGATCACCCGCGTCGCCGCCGGCGAGCCCTGCGGCGCATCGGACTGCTGGGCCGCAACAGGTGACAGAGCAAGCAGCCAAAGGGCCGCGCCGGACAGAAGAGCCGACAGAGAGTGTGAGCTTTTCAAAGAAGTCTCCTTGTAACGCGTCCTGCTTAAGCGGCGGTCAGCACCTGTTCCGGACAGAGCCGGGCTCGGCCGTGCGAAGGGCGCCCACTCTAAGTCGGCTGCCGTCTGCAAGTAGCGGCCAAAAGGCTCGGCTGTTGGCGGCGCGGCCCCTCATCGTCTGGATGACGGTGTCCGTGTCCACGCGGATGACGCCGATCCGCGCGCCCACGCCGACCGCAATCACATCCCGGCTGCCGAGATCGAGGACGACGACGTCATGGTCAACCAGGCCGGAGCCTCCTCGGACGCGCTCTGAGGTCTATCCAGAACGCCTCCATGGAACCTCACCTGCGCGACATCCTGCTGTCCGCGTCGAAGGCGGCTGCCGTCTGTGCCACGCACGACGCAGACATCGGCCCCGTTCTAGAGGCCAGCCAGGGCATCATCTGGTTTTTCGTCGTTGCTGGAGTGAACCTGCATCCCGATGTCCGCGCTGCGGATCAGGCATCAGGTCCGAACCCTCATGGCCGAGGACCGCTCAGCGATCCTCTTTGCCTGCCCCTTCGGGCGAACCTCTCGAAGGTTACCACCGCATCCCCCCATTTATCTTAGTCGCGAAGACTATATCCGCACCCCGTCTGTTCACAGGGCAGCGGAGCGTCCACCCCAGGCCCGATTCCCCAATCGGTTGCGACTCCGCAGACGCAATATAGCGATCACCCGCAGCCGTTTTTTCTCCGTACGCGCCACATCGCAGGCTGCTGCGACACCGAACTGATGCGACGTCGATGGAGCATTTCCGCCTCACTGCAGCCGGATCGACAGCAGCTTCCGGCTAGGTTCGGCTCGTCCGGCGCGCGCGGGGCCGCTGCTCTCGCGGCGGCTTGCCGGTCCACCGGCGGACAGCGCGGGTCAGCGAGGCCTGGCGCGCGTAGCCCAGCATTGCTGCGATCTCGCCGACCGACGGTCCTCGGGCGGACAACTCCTGCAGCGCCACAGTTCGCCGGACGTCCTCCAGCAGGGCGGAAAAACTCGTCCCCTCCTGCCCGAGCCGTCGCTGCAGCGTCCGCACGCTGGTGCCCGCAGCCGCCGCCAGCTGATCGACACTCGGCGCGCCCTCGCCCAGCATGGTCGTCAGGATCACCCGTGCCGAACCCGCGAGGCTGCCGTCGCCGCGAAGCTGCTGCCAGCCGGGTGGGGCAAGACCCGCCGCATGATCCCGGGCCCTGACGGGAAAGGGCTTGTCGAGGACGGCGTCGCGGACCGTGACGATCAGCGCGGGGGTCGTCGCCGCGACCACGTTTGGGCCTAGCCATCGCCCGAGGTGCGCGAGCCCGGCTTGGGGGTGCTCGACGATCTCGATCCGTATCGGCGCGGGACCCTGCGCGTCCGCCATGTGGCAGATCGTCCGGATCAAGGCCGCAATGTATTGCTGGCTAACGTGCAGCGTCTCTGCATCGAGCGGCAGTGCGAGGAGTTCTCGCACGACCGTCCCGCCAGGCGTGCGGGTCAGGGTGATGTGCTCGTGCGTACAGTGGTGCGGGAGCACGGCGGCGATCCTCGACAGTGCCTCACGGGGCGTGCGGGCGCCGAGCGCCACACGACCGAGCGTCGCCAGTTCCAGGATGCTGGCCGAAGACACGACGCGGCAGCCGATGTCGGGGCCCTCTTGTCGCGCCATGTCACGGAGCAAGGCCGCGGCGCTGAAGACCGGGATCGGCTGGTCGGGATCCTGCAGCGGGAGTGACCCGAGGCCCGCAGCGTCCAGGCGCTGGTCGACCGGGCGGCCGTTCTCGAACATCCAGCGCACGAACGGCACCATCGCCGCCGCCCGGATCAAAGGAATTATCTGCGCCATTGCCTCTGCATGGTCCCCGCGACAGTTCCTTCCGACTGGATAGAGAACGGCTTGGCACGTAAAGTGAACTTTCGGTGTGCTGCTTTCACGCAAGGTCAGCTCAGGGAAGGAACACCATTTTAGTGTTTACAGTGTTTGCATGCCGCTCGATTGTGCAGCAGCCCGGTAGCAAAGCCGTCCACAGGCGCAGTTCAATCCATCGGGGGCCGTCTAGCCCTGCCTTTTGGGGTAACGGGACCGAAGTAAAGACCGTCAGGCGGGAATGCCGAAGTCGTCCCCGGCGAAAGCGACGCGGCCGCGGTCTGGCGCTCGGGGCCTGCCGTCACCATCGGCGGTGTCGAGTGCCGCAGCCCCGCTCGACCGACGGTCGAGGCCCGGCGGGCGCGGGCCGGTGCAAGAGGTTGCAAGTCCCCTGCCCCTGCGGCGGGACTTGCGCCGTCCCACGGCGTCTTGGCGATACCGGTTGGGGCAATCCCGCAGCGTCAGCCGAGCGCCACATGGATGTCGTGCGCAGCTCCGTCGTCGACGAGGCGCAGACGCAGCGGCCGCTCGTCGACGGGGGTGCCGTCGAGCGAGGCGGCGCGAATGCCCCGGCCGGTCGCGTCCGGGTTCTCGACGACGATGTGGTAGCGCGCCGTGCCGTGCCGGACCCACATCTCGAAGCCCGGCCAGGTCTTAGGGATGCACGGGTCGAGGTGCAGCATATCGCCCTCGATGCGCAGGCCGAGGATCGCCTCGACACCCGCCCGCTGCATCCAGCCCGCCGAGCCGGTGTACCAGGTCCAGCCGCCGCGCCCGACGTGCGGGCCGGCGGAATAGACGTCGGCGGCGACGACGTAGGGCTCGACCTTGTAGCGCAGGACGTCGGACCGCCTTCGGGCGTGATTGATCGGGTTCAGGAGCGAGAACAGCCCGGCTGCCCGGTCGCCGTCGCCGAGTGCGGCGAACGCCATCACCGACCAGGTGGCGGCGTGGGTGTACTGCCCGCCGTTCTCTCGGACTCCGGGCGGATAGCCCTTGATGTAGCCGGGATCGAGCGCCGTCTTGTCGAAGGGCGGCGTGAACAGGAGGGCGAGGCCGTCCTGGTGGCGGATCAACTCGCGGTCGAGTGAGGCGATCGCGACGGTGGCCCGGGCCGGGTCCGCCGCGCCCGACAGCACCGCCCACGACTGCGCGATCGAATCGATCCGGCACTCTTCGCTCGCCACCGAGCCGAGCGGCGTGCCGTCGTCGAAGAAGCCACGCCGGTACCAGTCGCCGTCCCACGCCTCCCGCTCGATTGCGCTGCTCAGGGCGACCATATGCGAGCGCCAGACGGCGGCGCGCTCCGGCTCGCCGCGGGCCTCGGCGAACGGGGCGAATGCCTCCAGCGCCGTGTAGAGGAACCAGCCGAGCCAGACGCTCTCGCCGCGACCCGCCTCGCCGACGCGGTTCATGCCGTCGTTCCAGTCGCCGGTGCCGATCAGCGGCAGTCCGTGTGCGCCGACCGCGAGGCTGTGGTCGAGGGCGCGCGCGCAGTGCTCGTAGAGCGAGGCGGTCTCGTCCGCGATGGTCGGCTGGAAGAAGGCGTCGTGCTCGCCGGCCTCGAGCTGCTGGCCCTCGAGGAACGGGACTACCTCGTCGAGGACAGCGGCGTCACCGGTGGCGACGACGTGGTGGGCGACGGTGAAGGCAAGCCAGGCGCGGTCGTCGGAGATGCACGTGCGCACGCCCTGTCCGGAGTGCGGCAGCCACCAATGCTGCACGTCGCCCTCGACGAACTGGCGGGCCGCGGCGCGCAGGAGGTGGGCGCGCGCCATCGCCGGGCCGGTGCCGGCGATGGCCATGCCGTCCTGCAGCTGGTCACGGAAGCCGTATGCGCCGCTCGCCTGGTAGAAGGCCGATCGCGCCCAGACGCGGCAGGCGATCGTCTGGTAGAGCAGCCAGCCGTTCAGCATGATGTCCATCGGCCGGTCCGGCGTCTTCACCTGCACAGCGCCGAGGACATCGTCCCAGTGGCGGCCGACCTCGGCGAGCACGCCGTCCAGACTGGCTGTCCGGTAGCGCGCGATGAGGGTGCGTGCCTCGTCGGCATCGGCGGCCTCGCCGAGCAGCACGACGATCTCGACACGGCCGTGGGCGGGAATCTCCACCGTCGTGCGCAGGGCGCCGCAGGGATCGAGGCCCGCGCCGACGGTGCCAGAGAGGCGCGCACCGCTCGCGAGTGCCGCCGGCGCCGCCAGCGTGCCGTTGCGGCCGACGAAGGCGCGGCGGTCGCCGGTGCAGTCTTCCTGGCGGCCGCCGAGATCGACGAAGGCGACGCGCGATCCGAAGGCGGCGCTCCACGGATTGCGGGCGAAGATCGCGCCGGTGGCGGGGTCGATCTCGGTCGTGACGAACGGCAGCGTCGCCGAGCGCGAGGCGCCGAGCACCCACTCGACATAGGCCGTCACCGAGATGCGCCGCGGCCTGGCCGACTGGTTGCGCAGCGTCAGCCGAGAGATCTTCACCGGCGCGTCGAGCGGCACGAACTGCAGGAGGTTGGCCGCGATGCCGTGCCGGGTGTGCTCGAAGCGGCTGTAGCCGCGCCCGTGGCGGGCGACGTAGGTCGCTCGCTCGTCGCGGATCGGCAGCGCCGTCGGGCCCCACAGGTCGCCGGTCTCGTCGTCGTGCAGGTAGATGACCTCACCGGGGCGATCGGCGACGGGATCGTTCGACCACGGCGTCAGCTGGTTCTCGCGGCTGTTGACGGACCACGTGTAGCCGCTGCCCTCGGTCGCCACCTGGAAGCCGAAGGCGGGGTTTGCGATGACGTTGATCCAGGGTGCCGGCGTCGACTGGCCGG
>CALRZT010000359.1:0-5124 GCA_943372725.1 Pseudoxanthobacter soli DSM 19599 | reverse complement strand
GGCGGCGGTCCACGACGTCGCGATCGTCGCCGGCGAGGGCGGGCAGAGGGTCCAGACGACCGCGAGCTTTGGTCTGGCGCAGGGCCGCGGCGCCACCCTCGACGCGCTGCTGTCCCAGGCCGACCGCGCCATGTACGTCGCCAAGCGGGCCGGCGGCGACCGCGTCGAGCAGGCCGGGGAGCCGGGACAGGGCGAAGAGACGACACCCTGAGGCGCCGGGCCGGCTTGAGCCGCAGTCGCCGCGCCGTCGCGGCCGGCCGCTCCGGATGCCGGCCGGGCTCGCGGGGCGGGGGAGACGCGGCGTCGCGTTTCATCGTCCGGGGTGCCATGCTAGGAGACGGATCGAAGAACGGATCGGAGCCCTTGATGAGCGGTTGGCGGCGCGAGCGGCGACGGTGGGTGGCGATCCTCGCCGCCTATGCGCTCGTGCTGCAGGCGCTCGTCGCCGGCTTCGGCGCCGGCACCGCCGCGGCGGCGCCCGCCCCTCTCCTCGACGCCTTCGGTGGCGTTATCTGCTCCTTCGACGGCGCCGGCCACGGCACCTCCGACGAGACGCCGGCCCATCACCGCGACCTCGACTGCCTCGCCCACTGCGCGCTGTCCCTGCACGCGGCGGTGCCGGCGGCGACCGCCCCGAGCCTCGACGCCCCCGTCGGCTGGCGCTCGGCTGCACCGCAGCGGCCACGCTTCGCCGCCGCTCCCGGTGCGCCCGCCATCGGCCCGCTCGGGCCACGCGGCCCACCCGCCTGACCTGACGTCGACGCCAGCCCCCGCCATCGCGGCGGCAGCGGCATCCTCGAAGGTCCGGACCCCGCCGAACCGGCACAGACCGCGGCGCGGGTCCCAGCGGAGCCAGCATCCCATGAACAACACCCACCGTCCGGCGGGCGTCGCCCGCACGGCACGCCTCGCCTCCCTGTTCCACGACGTCGAGGCGAAGCTCGCCCTGACGGCGCTCGCCGTCGCCTTCACGCTGACCGCGCTGCAGCCGGTGTTCGCGCACGACGCGGGCCCGATGCACGTCGAGCAGCCGTGGGCGCGGGCGACGCCGCCGGGGGCGAAGGTCGCCGGCGCGTTCGCCACGATCGAAAACCACGGCTCGACGCCCGACCGGCTGGTCTCGGCCACCGCCGCGGTCGCCGGCCGGGTCGAGATCCACGAGATGGCGGTGACCGACGGTGTCATGACGATGCGGCCGCTGCCGGACGGGCTTCCCGTACCGGCTGACGGCTCGGTCGAGCTGAAGCCGGGGTCCTATCACCTGATGCTGATGGACCTCGCCGGACCGCTCAAGGACGGCGAACACGTCACCGGCACACTCACCTTCGAGAAGGCGGGCACGGTGCCGGTGACGTTCGTCGTCGCCCCGATCGGCGCCAAGGCGCCGGCGGCCCACACCCCGCAGTAACCGGCGGCGCCGTCGCGCGCCGTCGCACCCACCACAAAGCCCGACCGGCGTCCCCGCGCCGGCCGACCCCAACGTGCGCCTCGTCCGCGCCACGGACGGCGCTTGTCCGAAGGAACCCGCCATGAAGACGACCATCCTCGCCGCCGCCCTCCTCGCCGCCGGCACCGCCACCGCCTTCGCCCATGCCACCCTCGAGGTGCAGGAGGCCAAGGTCGGCTCGACCTACAAGGCCGTCATGCGCATCGGCCACGGCTGCGAAGGCGAGGCGACGCTGAAGGTGCGCATCAAGATTCCCGAGGGCGTCATCGCCGTGAAGCCGATGCCGAAGGCCGGCTGGACGCTCGAGACGGTGAAGGGCCCCTATGCCAAGACCTACGACTACTACGGCACCCCGATGAGCGAGGGCGTCACCGAGATCGTCTGGACGGGCGAGCTCCTCGACGAGCACTATGACGAGTTCGTCTTCCGTGGCCGGCTGACCGACGACCTGCCGGTCGACCAGGTGCTCTACTTCCCGACGGTGCAGGAATGCGCCACCAAGGCCGACCGCTGGATCGAGATCCCCGAGGCCGGCAAGAGCGCCGACGACTACGAGTCGCCGGCGCCGGGCGTGATGCTGAAGCCGAAGAGCTGAGGCCCTCGCCACACACGCCGGGGAGGCGCCACGGCGCCTCCCCGCCCCCGCCCGACCCCGTGCCGCCCTGCCGAGGCTCCCCGTCGGCCCCGGTGACGCCGACCGGCGACATCCCCACGATGGAGTTCACGCCGATGAGTGTCCCGACGGAGCCGACGCGCGCATGACCGCGGCTCGTCTTCCGGCCGCCACGGTCCTGAGCGTGCTCCTCGCCGTCATCCTGGCCGTGATCGGGCTCGCCCTTGCCCCCGCACCGCCCGCCGAGGCCCATGCCGCCTTGTCGCTGAGCGAGCCGGTCGACGGCGGCATGGTCGCCACCGCGCCCACCACGGCGCGTCTGACCTTCAGCGAGCCGGTGGCGCCGCTGGTACTGCGCCTGCTCGGCCCCGACGGAGCGACGCAGGAGCTTTCCGGCGCCAGCCTCGAAGGCGACACCCTCGTCGTGCCGCTGCCGCCTTCGACCGCCGAGGGCACCTATGTCCTGAGCTACCGCGTCGCCTCGCAGGACGGCCACCCCGTCGGCGGCGCGCTGGTCTATGCCGTCGGCGATGCGCCGCCCGACCGGGACGCCGTGCCGGTGCCACCGCCGTCCGATCCGGCGCGCGAGGCCGCCGTCTGGGCGAGCCGCGCGGCGCTGACGGCTGGCGTGCTGTTCGGCATCGGCGGCGCGCTGTTCCTCGCCTTCGCCGGCGGGCCGCCGCTGCCATCTGCCCGCCGCATCGTCGGCGGCGCCCTCGGCCTCGCCGCCGTCGCGGCCCCGTTCGCCGTCGCCCTGCAGGGGCTCGATGCGCTCGGCCTGCCGCTGTCGGCGCTCTTCGGGGGCGCGACGCTGTCCGCCGGCCTCGCCTCGCCCTACACGCTCACCGTCGCCGGTGCCGTGCTCGCCGCCGGCGGCGCCGTTGTGTCGCTCGCGGCGCCGTCGCTGGTGATGCGGCGCCTCGCCGGCCTGATCGCGCTCGCCGTGCTGGCCTTTGCGGTGTCGCTGAGCGGCCACGCCTCGACGGCACCGCCGGCGGCGATCACCCACCGGGCGGTGTCGGTGCACGTGGCAGCCGCCGCCGTCTGGGTCGGCGCGCTGGTGCCGCTGGCGCTGCTGCTGTCGGCCGGCACGAGCGAGGCGGCGACCCGGGCGCTCGCGAGCTTTTCCCGGATCGTGCCCTGGGCCGTGGTGGCCCTGGCGCTGACGGGCGGCTTCCTCGCCGCCGTGCAGGTGCGCACCCCCGCCGCCCTGTGGGAGACCGCCTACGGCCGCGTGCTGCTCGCCAAGCTCGCGCTGGTGGCGGCGATGCTGGCGCTCGCCGCCCTCAACCGCTGGCGGCTGACGAAGCCGGCGCTCGCCGGCGACGCGGCGGCGCGGCGGCGGCTGGTGCGGGTGATCGCGGTCGAGGCAGTGCTGGCGGTCGCCGTCGTCGGCACGCTGGCGCTGTGGCGGTTCACGCCGCCGCCACGGGCGCTCGCCGCCGCCGCCGCGGCACCGGTGGAGGTGCACATCCACACCGACGCCGGCATGGCGACGCTGACGCTGACGCCAGGCCGGGCGGGACCGCTCGCGGTGGAGATCGCGCTCGCCACCACCGATTTCGGCGCCCTGCCGGCAAAAGAGGTGCGGGCGACGTTCGCCAACCAGGCTGCCGGCATCGAGCCGATCCGGCGGCCGGCCACCGAGACCGACGGCGTCTGGCGGATCGACGGCCTCACGCTGCCGGTGGCGGGCGTCTGGACGGTGCGCCTCGACGTGCTCGTCAGCGACTTCGAGACGCTCCGCCTCGACGGCACGGTGACGCTCGCCCCGTGAGGCTGGCGTCGGATGGCCCATCGGGTTGGAAAGAGGGTGCCCGCGACCGGGGGGTCGGTCGCGGGCGCGCCGCTGCGGCAGGGGGATGCAGCACAGCGGCGGGGTTGGCGTTCAGCTGCCGGCGAGCGCCTTTGTCAGGGCGGCGGCGTTGAACTCGAACATCTTCACGTAGGTCGGCGCCGGACCGTCGGGGCCGGACAGCGCGTCGGAATAGAGCTCGCCACCCACCACCGCGCCGGTCTCGCGGGCGATCTGCTCGACGAGACGCGGGTCGGTGATGTTCTCGACGAACACCGCCGGGATCTTCTCGGCGCGGATCTGCTCGATGATGGCGGCGACGTCGCCGGCAGAGGCCTCGGCTTCGGTGCTCACTCCCTGCGGGGCGATGAAGGCGATGCCGTAGGCGGCGCCGAAGTAGCCGAAGGCGTC
The DNA here is from genome assembly GCA_943372725.1 of Pseudoxanthobacter soli DSM 19599. Taxonomy (GTDB): domain Bacteria; phylum Pseudomonadota; class Alphaproteobacteria; order Rhizobiales; family Segnochrobactraceae; genus CAMDHY01. The sequence continues at coordinate 858 of CALRZT010000359.1, read as the reverse complement.
GTGCGAGGTGACGACCTTGCGGCGCGCCTCGGGGATGGCGGCGATCTCGGCGCGGATGCGCTCATCGAGGCTCTTCAGCGTCGCCGCATAGGCGTCGCCGGCGGCCTGGTACTCGGCGGCGTGGTCGGGATCGGCCTCGCCGAGGGCACGGGCGATGTTGCCGACGTAGACGATGCCGTTGCCGAGGTTCTGCCAGGCGTGCGGGTCGAACTCGCCGCCGTGATCGTGGGCGTGGGCATCACCGCTTTCGTGGGCATGGTCGTGGCCGGCCTCTACGGCCGCGTGGTCCGGGCCGGCCTCGGGCGTCGCGTGGGCCTCCTCCGCCTCGCCGTCCCATTCGCGCGGCGTGATGCCGTCGGAGACGACGACCATCTCGCCCTTGAAGCCGGCGGCCTCGAGCAGGCGCGGCATCCAGCCCTCGAAGGCGAGGCCGTTGACGAAGACGATGTCGGCGGCGGCCACCGCCTTCACGTCGGCGGGCGTCGGCTCGTAGACGTGGGCGTCGCCATCCGGGCCGACGAGGGTGGTCACCGCCACGTCGTTGCCGGCGACCTCGCGCACCATGTCGCCGAGGATCGAGAAGCTCGCGACGACCTTCAGGTCCTCATGGGCGAAGGCGGCGTTCGGCATCGTGGCGCCGGCGATGAGGCCGAGAGTGGCGGCGGCCGCGAGGAGGTGCCTGCGGATCATCATGGGGAACGTCCTTCTAGGAGAGTGGCTGCGCGCGCGGACGCGGCGCCGGGCGGCGCAGCAGCCCGCCGTGGGGGCCGACGAGGAGGGAGACGACGGCGAGGAGGCCCGCCGACAGCACGATCGCCGGGGAGGCGGCGAGGTGGGCGTGGTAGGAGGCGAGCAGGC
>CALRZT010000358.1:0-5151 GCA_943372725.1 Pseudoxanthobacter soli DSM 19599 | reverse complement strand
GGCGCGCCGGCGCGCTGACGCGGGCCGTCACGGCGCGGCGGGCGGCGCGGTCGGTGAGGTCCGGCACGAAGCCGCGCGCGAGCCGCCGGAGCAGCGCCATCGGGTCGGATTCGGTGGCCTCCGGCGCGGCGTCGGCCGGCAGCGCGGCGATGTCGTCCATGGGTGTCGTCGACCTCGCTCCGCCGTCGGCGCTCGCCTCGACCCGATGTCGCGGCCCGGGATCACCCTAGACGGCTTGCGACGAACGACTAAGATCGGCCGGCAACAATGCCCGTCCGCGGGCGCCACGAGTGTGGCAAAGCCGCGGGCGAGTGGCAAATCGCGGCCGGTGGGCGTTTGGGAGCGTCCGTCGTCCGTGCAGCCGGCGCCAGGCCGAGGGAGGATGGATCGCGATGTCCGACGCGAGGAAAGAACGCGTCTATGCACCGGAGGAGGTGACCGCGAAGCTCGCCGCCGAGCTGCCGCAGTGGCGGTTCGAGGACGGCTGGATCCGCCGCACCTACAAGACCGCCTCGTGGAAGGGGACGCTGATGGTGATCAACACCGTCGGCCACCTCGCCGAAGCCGCCTGGCACCACCCCGACCTCACCGCCTCCTATGCGTGGGTGGAGGTGCGGCTGCAGACCCACTCGGCCAAGGGCATCACCGACAAGGACTTCGCTCTCGCGAAGAAGATCGAGGAGGTGGTGCAGTGGCAGCCCGGAACCGAGGGATCCGGGCTCGAGGGCACGCCCCAGGGCGACCTCCGCTTCGCCTACGTCAAGTACGACAAATGACCAGCCGCCGAGACGCGGGCGAGGGTGCGCGGACGCGGGCTCCGCACCGCTCTGCGCCTGCCGCGAGGAGCCGCTGCCGGCCATGAGCGTGCGCATCGACGGCGAGGCGGCGAGCTTCGAGGACGCGGTCGAGCGGGCGGCGGCGGTGCTGTCGGCCGGTCGCGCACCCGTCGTCGCTGGCCTCGGCACCGACATTGCCGGCGTGCGGGCGGCGCTGAAGCTCGCCGAGCACCTGCGCGCCGCCGTCGGTCACCGTTCGGCGCCGGCGCTGTCGCGCGACCTCGCCGTGCTGTCGGAGACGGGGCTGGTGTTCGCCACGCCGACCGAGGCTGGGCGGCGGGCCGACACCGTGCTGCTCGTCGGCGATCTCGCCGCCCGCGCCGGCTGGCTCGCCGGGGTGTTTGGCCGCGACGGCGCGCCGGCGCGGACGGTCGTGAGCCTCGGCGCCTCGGCGAAGGCGGCGGCTGCGATGGCGACAGAGGGCGCGCCGCTGTCGCTCGCCGTGACGGGTCTCGCCGTGCGCGACATGCTGTTGGCGCTGAAGGCGCGCGTCGGCGGCCGGCCGGTGGACGAAAAGCGCCTTGGCCGCACTGGCCTGCGCGATCTCGACAAGGCGGCGAAGGCGCTCGCCGCCGCCAAGTACGGCGTCGTCGTCTGGGACGCGGCCGATCTCGACGGTCTCGCCGTGGAGGCCGCCGCCGGCCTCGGGCGCGACCTCAACGCCGCCACCCGCTACGCCGCCGTGCCGTTTCCCGGCGACGACAACGCCGCCGGCGCCGTGCTCGCCTGCGCCTGGACGACCGGCTTCCCGCCGCCGCTCGGCTTTCCCGGCGGTATCGCCACCCATGATCCGTGGCGCTTCGACGTCGACCGCATGGTGGCGGCGGGAGAGGCCGACGCGGCCCTGTGGATTTCCGCCCTGACGCCCGCCGCACCGGCCTGGACCGAGGCGCCGCCGACGGTGGCGCTGGTTGCCGCCGGTACCCGCTTCGCCTCGCCGCCGGCCGTCGTCATCGAGGTGCGGCGGCCCGATCGCACGGTCGATGCAGTGCTGCACGACGCCCGCACCAACACGCTCACGCCGGTGGCGGCGCCGCGCGGCAAGGCCGCCGCCGATGCGCTGCCGACGGTCGCGGCGGTGATCGAGGCGATCCATCTGCGGCTCTCCGGCAAGGATGGCGCGCCATGCTGATCCGACTGAAGGGCGGCCGCGTCATCGATCCGGCGCACGACCGCGACGAGATCGACGACGTCTGGATGCAGGACGGCCGCATCGTCGCCCGCCCGCCGCGTGGCACCGAGCCGGATGCCGTCCACGACGTCTCCGGCAAGATCGTCATGGCCGGCGGCATCGACATCCACAGCCACGTCGCCGGCGGCAACGTCACGCTGTCGCGGCTGCTGCTGCCGGAACTGCACGAGGGCACCGAGGCGCCGCCCGAGGGCCAGCCCTTCGGCACCGCCCGCTGGTCGAGCTACGAGACCGGCCGGCTCTATGCCCGCATGGGCTTCACCACCGTCGTCGAGCCGGCGGTGGCGCCGAGCCAGGCGCTGCAGGCCCATCTCGAGCTCGCCGACCTGCCGATCCTCGACAAGGCGACCCTGTCGGTGCTCGGCAACGACGAGGTGCTGCTCGGGCTGATGCGCGACAAGACCGGGCGCGACGCCATCGCCGACTATGTCGGGCTGGTGGTGGCGAAGAGCCGGGCAATCGGCGTCAAGTGCATCAACGCCGGCGGCTCGGCCGCCTTCAAGGAGAACGCCCGCACCTTCGGGCTCGACGACGTCATCCCGTCCTACGGGCTGTCGTCGCGGCAGATCTTCAAGGCGCTGCAGCAGGCCGTCGTCGACCTGCGCATCCGCCATCCGCTGCACCTGCACTGCAACAATCTCGGGGTCGCAGGCGCCATCGAAACGCTGACCGAGACGATCGAGGCGGCCGACGGCCTGCCGCTGCACCTCGCCCACGTGCAGTTCTACGCCTACGGCAGCGAGGGCAAGCGCGGCTTCTCCTCCGGCGCCCAGCAGCTGATCCGCGCCCTCAACCTCAACCCGAACGTCACCGTCGACGTCGGCCAGGTGATGTTCGGCCAGACGGTGACGATCTCGTCGGACTCGCTGCGGCAGTACTCGGCCCATGCGCTGGCGAGCCCGAACAAGTGGATCGTCTGGGACGGCGAGGGCAACGGCGGCGGGATCGTGCCGTTCCACTACAAGGCCTCGAACGTCATCAACGCCCTGCAGTGGGCGATCGGGCTCGAGATCTTCCTGTCGGCGCACGATCCCTGGCAGGTGTTCTTCACCACCGATCATCCGAACGGGGCGCCGTTCACCACCTATCCGAAGATCCTGCACCTGCTGATGGACCGCGACGAGCGCGCCCGCTACATCGCCGGCCTGCCGAAGGCGGCGATGGCGCTGTCGGCGTTGCCCTCGATCACCCGCGAGTTCACGCTTCAGGAGGTCGCTATCATGACGCGGGCGGCACCGGCGCGCCTGCTCGGGCTGACCGACCGCGGCCACCTTTCGCCCGGCTCGATCGCCGACGTCTCGGTCTACACCGACACCGCCGACCGCACCGCGATGTTCGAGCGGGCGGCGCTGGTCTTCAAGGACGGCAACCTCGTCGTGCGCGATGGCGAGGTGACCGAGTACCGCTTCGGCCGCGCTGAGACGGTCGAGCCCGGCTTCGACAAGGCGATCGTGCGCACGGTCGACGGCCGGCTCGGCGACCTCTACGGCACCGACACGCGGCAGTTCACGGTGCCGGCCGGCGCGATCGGCCGCGACGAACCGTTCCGGGTGCATCCATGCCGAAGCTGAAGGTCAACGGCATCGGCATCGACGAGGGCTTCGCCGAGGCCTTCGACATGGCGGCGACCGGCGTCGTCATCACTGCCGACACCATCGAGTGGGCGCGTGTGGCGGCCACGTCCATGACGGGCTTCGCCACCTCCGTCATCGCCTGCGGCTGCGAGGCCGGCATCGAGCGCGAGCTTTCGCCCGACGAGACACCGGACGGACGGCCCGGCGTGCGGGTGCTGTTGTTCGGCTTCTCGCCGCAGATATGCGAGACGCAGATCGTCACCCGCGTCGGCCAGTGCGTGCTCACCTGCGCCGGCACCGCCTGCTTCGCCGGCTTGCCCGACGGCACGCCGATCAAGCTCGGGGCGAGCCTGCGCTACTTCGGCGACGGCCACCAGATCGCCAAGCAGATCGCCGGCCGCCGCTATTGGCGCGTGCCGGTGATGGACGGCGAGTTCCTCGTCGAGCACCACACCTTCGCGGTCGAAGGGGCGGTGGGCGGCGGCAACCTCCTGTTCCTCGCCACCTCCCGCGCCGCCGCCCGCGCCGCCGCCGAGGCGGCCGTTGCGGCGATGCGTGCGGTGCCGGACGTCATCCTGCCGTTTCCCGGCGGCGTCGTGCGCTCGGGCTCGAAGGTCGGTTCGAAGTACAAGGGCCAGCCCGCCTCTACCAACGACGCCTACTGCCCGACGCTGAAGGGTGGCGTCAAAAGCGCGCTCGATCCGGAGATCGAGGCGGTGCTGGAGATCGTCATCGACGGGCTGTCGTTCGCCGCCGTGCAGGAGGCGATGCGCGCCGGCCTGCATGCCGCTGCGGCGCTGGGCCGCGAATCGGGCCTGCGCCGCATCGCCGCCGGCAACTATGGCGGCAAGCTCGGCCGCCACCACTTCCACCTGAAGGACCTTGTCTGATGGGCGCGCTCACCTTCACCCTGAAGGCGCCCCCCACGGTCCGGGTTGACCTCGCGCCGCTGACGCCGGAGAAGCTCGCCGGCTTGAAGCCGCGCGCGATCGCGGCGCTGCCGCTCGTCGCCGGTCGCGACGACCTTACGGTTGGCGACCTGTTCACCGTGCGCGCCGGCGATACGGAGACCGTCGTCATCGACGGCGGCTCGCTGCTGTTCGACTCGGTCGGCGCCGGCATGGGTGGCGGGACGATCCGCGTCACCGGCGACGTCGGCGCCCGCGCCGGCGCCGGCATGCGCGGTGGCCGTCTCGACATCGAGGGCTCGGCCGGACCCTGGCTCGCAGCCGGGCTCGCGGAGGGGCGGGTATCGGTCGCGGGCGATGCCGGCGAGCGCGCCGGCGGGGCGCTGCCCGGCCGCATGGCCGGGATGGCCGGCGGCATCCTCACCATCGCCGGCACGGCGGGGCCGCGCTGCGGCGACCGCATGCGCCGCGGCCTGATCGTCGCCGGCGACTGCGGGCCGGAGGCGGGCTCGCGGATGATCGCCGGCACCATCCTCGCCGCGCGCTTCGGAGCCGACGCCGGCGTGCTGATGAAGCGCGGCACGCTGATTGCCGGCGCCCTCGACGGGCCGCCGCCGCCGACCTTCGTGTCGTGGGGGGGG
>CALRZT010000357.1:0-5152 GCA_943372725.1 Pseudoxanthobacter soli DSM 19599 | reverse complement strand
GCGCGAACAGCGTCGACTTGCCGGCGCCGGACGGTCCGACGATCGCCACCGTCTCGCCGGGGGCGACGGCGAGGTCGATGTGGTGCAGCGTCGGGCCGTCGCCGGTCGGATAGGAGAACGCCACGCCCTCGAAGGCGAGCCGGCCCTGCGGCGGCTGCGGCAGCGCCCGCGGCGCGGGCGGATCGGCGACGGCCGGAACGGTCGCGAGCAGCTCGCCGAGCCGCTCGGCCGCGCCGGCGGTCTGGGCGAGTTCGCCGCCGACCTGCGACAGCTCTCCGAGGGTTCCGGCGGCGAACACGGCGTAGAGCACGAACTGGCCGAGCGTGCCGGCACTCATCTCGCCGGTGAGGACGTCGGTGGCGCCCATCCACAGGACCGCCACGACACTCGAGAACACCAGGAAGACGCCGACGGCGGTCAATGCCGCGCGCGCCACCGTCGCCCCGCGCAGCGCCTCGAAGGCCGCCTCGAGCCGCCGGCGATAGCGCACCGTCGCGTCGGTCTCGCCGCGGAAGGCCTGCAGGGCCCGCATCGCCCCGATCGCCTCGGTGGCGTCGGACGACGCCTCGGCGATCAGGTCCTGGGCGAGGCGCGAGCGGCGACGCACGGTGCGGGCGAAGCCGTAGAGCGGCAGCACGATCACCGGGATCGCCACGATGACGAGCAGCGACAGCCCCGGGCTCGTCACCACCATCATGGCGATGGCGCCGACGCAGAGCACGAAGTTGCGCAGGGCCGAGAAGATCGTCGTGCCGACGGCGCTCTTGATCTGCGTCGCGTCGGCGGTGAGCCGCGAGACGATCTCGCCGGAATGGGTGCGGTCGAAGAAGCCGGCGTCGAGGCGGGCGACGTGGGCGAAGACGTCGGCGCGCAGATCGGCGACGACGCGCTCGCCAAGCCATGTGACGAGGTAGTAGCGGGCCGCGCTGGCGAGCGCGAGCACGCCGACGATCACTACCAGCATGCCGAAGTAGCGGTCGATGAAGCTCGCGTCGTCGGCGCCGAAGCCGAGGTCGATCATCCGCCGCACCGCGAGCGGGATCGTCAGCGTCGCCGCCGCCGCGACGGTGAGGGCGCCTGCGGCGAGAGCCAGGCGGCCGCGGTGGCGGGCGACGTAGGGCGTGAGCATCTTCAGCGTGCCGAGGCGGGGCCGTGCCGTTCCCGTGCCCTCGGTCTCGCTCGTCGTACGCCGGCGTCGCGCCACCCGCGGTCCTCCCTCGTCTGGTGTTTTCTTCGGGCGAAGTGAAATCACGTCGCGGGGCGGGGGCACAAGCGGGGGTCGGCCTTGTGGGGGCGGGCACTGTGGGATATATCGTCGCCCCGATCGACCGGCCGGGCCGCTTTGGCGGCACGGACCGGCGTATTTGCCGTGCGCGAGTGCGGAACCGAAGACCTCAGCGGCCGGCAGCGGCTGCGCTCAGCCAGCGGACGACCGGCGATGAAGAAAGACATCCACCCCGACTACCACAAGGTCAAGGTCGTGATGACCGATGGCACCGAGTACTGGACGCGCTCCACCTACGGCGCCGAAGGCGACACGCTGACCCTCGACATCGACCCGCGCACCCATCCGGCCTGGACCGGCGGCCAGCAGCAGCTGCTCGACCGTGGCGGCCGTCTGTCGCGCTTCAAGAACAAGTACGGCGGCTTCCTCGGCTGATCCGGCTGCGCGGCGGCACCGCCGCGCGACCGCCGGACCCGCGTCGACGACCGAAACAGCCGCGCAGGCGCGGCTCGAGCGGCCTCGGGCCTCGGGTCGACGACAAAAAAGAGCCGCGCGGGGCGCGGCTCGAGAAGTCGACAGGGAGGCTCGGGGTGGAAGGGGAACCACCTCGCGTCCGCATGCGGACACCCCCGTTGATAAATCGGAAAGGCTAATGCCGGGTTAACGGGCGCCACGCGTGCCCCGTGCCCTGGGCTCGCCGTTCCTTTGCCCCTCCGCTCAGAGCCGGAAGATGGCGTCGGCCGCCGCGGCGCTCGCGCGCTTCTTCGCCATCGCCGCCTCGATGCGGGCGATCTCCTCGCGCAGCATCACCGTCCGCTCCGCCAACTCGTCGAGCGACAACGTCGACAGATCCTGGCCGATCACGTGGGCCGCCGGCTTCGGCCGTGGCCGCTCCTCTTCGAACGCCATCGCGTCCTCCCTCGTCTCGTCTGGTCGGGCTCATCGCCACGACACCTCGCACGATCCTGCCCTAGCCCGCGTTCGCTTGCCAGCCGGGCCAAGTCCAGCCGGGCCAAGTCCAAGTCAACGCCACGCGCGTTGCCAGTGCCCCGTCGCAGCGGCTACACCGCCGGGGTACGAACCCGGGAGGCCGCCGATGAGCGCCGCTGCGTCGACCACGACCCTGCCGCCGACGATGACCGTCGTCGCCTGCCGCACCCCGGGCGGACCGGAGGTGCTGAAGCCGGAGACGCGCGAACTGCGCGGTCCCGCCGACGGCGAGATCCTCGTGCGCGTCGTCGCCGCCGGCGTCAACCGGCCGGACGTGGTGCAGCGCCAGGGCCACTATCCGCCGCCGAAAGGCGTCACCGACGTGCCGGGCCTGGAGATCGCCGGTACGGTCGTGGCCGTCGGCGAGGGCGTCGCGCGCTACGCCATCGGCGACCGCGTCACCGCCCTCGTCCCCGGTGGCGGCTACGCCGAATACTGTCCGGTCCACGCCGAGAACGCCCTGCCGATCCCCGCCGGGCTGTCGATGGTGGAGGCGGCGGCGCTGCCGGAGACCTTCTTCACCGTCTGGAACAACGTCTTCTGGCGCGGCGGCCTGAAGGCGGGCGAGTGGATCCTCGTGCACGGCGGCACGTCGGGCATCGGGACCACCGCGATCATGCTCGCCAAGGCCTTCGGCGCGAAGGTGATCGCCACCGCCGGCAGCGACGAGAAGTGCGACGCCTGCCGCGGCCTCGGCGCCGACTTCGCCGTCAACTACCGCACCACCGACTTCGTCGAGGCGGTGAAGTCCGCCACCGACGGCCACGGCGCCGACGTGATCCTCGACATCGTCGCCGGCTCCTATGTGGAGCGCAACTGGCAGGCCGCCGCCGTCGAGGGGCGCATCCTGCAGGTCTCGGTGCTGGAGGGACCGGCCACCGTCGACTTCCGCCGCCTGATGATGAAACGCCTCACCCACACCGGCTCGACGCTGCGCATCCGCGACGTCGCCTTCAAGGCGGCGATCGCCCGCGAGCTCGAGGAGAAGGTCTGGCCGCTGATCGCCGCGGGCACCATCCGCCCGGTGATCGACTCGACCTTCCCCCTCACTGATGCCGCCGCCGCCCACGCCCGCATGGAGAGCTCGGCCCACATCGGCAAGATCGTGCTGACGGTAGCGGAGGAGGGGTGACAGGTTGGGGGACGAGCCTCCGCACGCCCGCGCCGACGCGGGCGCAGCGAGAACCCGTCCAATTTGCATCGCGCCCCGCTGCGCCGTATATGGGAGACAATCCCGAAAGCCGACGAAGTCGACACCGGGCTCCCGCGGCCGAAGCCGCTGGACGCGGACGGGAACGTCATAGCCTTTGAGGACGACCCCGATGATGAACGGACCGCTGATGCCGAAGGCCACCGCCGTGTGGCTGGTCGAGAACACGGCGCTGAGCTTCGAACAGATCGCCGCTTTCTGCCGCATGCATCCGCTGGAAGTGAAGGCGATCGCCGACGGTGATTCCGCCCAGGGCATCAAGGGCCTCGATCCGGTGCTGACCGGCCAGCTGTCGCGCCAGGACATCGATCGCGCCCAGGCCGATCCGAGCGTCCGCCTGAAGATCGCCGACCCGAAGGTGAAGGTGCCGGAGAGCAAGCGCCGCGGCCCGCGCTACACCCCGGTGTCGAAGCGCCAGGACCGGCCGAACGCCATCCTCTGGCTCCTGCGCAATCACGGCGAGCTGAAGGACGCGCAGATCATGCGCCTCGTCGGCACGACGAAGACGACGATCGAATCGATCCGCAGCCGCAACCACTGGAACGCCCAGAACCTGCAGCCGATGGACCCGGTGACGCTCGGCCTGTGCAGCCAGATCGAGCTCGACATCGAGGTCGAGCGTGCCGCCCGCTCCGCGCCGAAGCGCGAGGAGGGCGCGCCGGGCGCCGCCACGCTGCTGCCGGTGCAGGAGACCACGGCACCGGACGCGATGGAGGCGTTCCGCGCCGAGCCGGTGCGCCGCGAGGAGGAGGACGAGCTCGACGCCGAGGCCGTCTTCGCCAAGCTAAAGGCGATGAAGCGCGAGACGCCGGACGACGACGAGGACGCCTGAGCGGATCGGGGGGCTCGTCTCCCCGAGAGCGCCGCTGCGATCCTCTGGGGCCGGCAACCAGACTTTGCTTCTCCCACGGGCCGCCCTCGCGGCCCGTGTTGCGTTCGGGGGGCCGTGCGTGTCGGCGCCCGTCAGCGCCGGTCGAAAAAGACGTCGACGCGGCCGACCGGCACGCCGAACTTCGACACCACCGCGATGTTGCGCACCCGTCGCGGGCCTTCCGCCACCAGCACGTCCTCGAAGTGCACGCGGGTGACGTTGCCGTCCTTGCCCTTCACGTCGGCATCGTAGCTGAGGCGGATGGTGTTGCCGTCGGGGCGCACGTCGGCTGTGCCGATGACGTCCTCGCGCCGGCCGATCCAGCGGCCCTCGCCGGCCTTCTCGAAGACCCAGGTCTTGGTGTCCTTCTCGCCGTCGGCGAAGACGAAGTCCTCCCGCAGCGTCAGCGTCTTGCCGTCGAAGCGGCCGCGCGTCGTCACCGTGAAGGCACGGTCGGCGCCGCCGATGCCGCTGACGAAGCGGCCCTCGCCGCTGGTGCGCCCGACGAAGAAGCGCTCGAGCTGCAGGGGCGGACCCTCGGTGCCCGGCGGGATCGCCGGCACCGTGGCGCAGCCGGCCAGCACGAGGAGCGTCGCCAGCGCGAGCGCGAGGCGGGCGACGGGCGACGACGATCGCGAAAACGACCGCATGGGGGAACCTCCGGAGCGTGTGCGAGGGCGGCGCGCGCAGGGGATGCGGGCGGTGGCGGCTCGCACCGGTGATGCAGATACGTCGCGGTGCCGCCGGCGGACCATCCGCCCGCTCGCACGCCGTCCGCGCGCCGCGCCGCCGCGCCGCTTGCCGCGGCGGTGGCCGCGTGCGACGAGGCGCGCCATGAACTACCGCCACGCCTTCC
>CALRZT010000356.1:0-5166 GCA_943372725.1 Pseudoxanthobacter soli DSM 19599 | reverse complement strand
CTTGCGGGCGAGGCGGAGGTTGACGATCTCGGCCATCGGGGCGGTCCTTCCGGTGGTCAGAAGCCGGTGAAGAGGAGGTCGAGCGTCCGCACGATGGCGTCGCGGTGGTGGGCTAGGTTCGCCTCCACCCGACCGAGCCGATGCTGATCGATGGCGAACAGTTCCGGCATCGAAACGACGAAGGCATCGCCGGCCACGGTCACCTCCGGCATCAGGACCTCCAGACGTTCGACGGTACCGGACTTGAGCAATGGTGCCACGATGCGCAGACGCAGTTGCTCCACTGCGTCGTGCTGGATGTCCATCAGAAAGGGTGCATGGGTCGCGCCGCGCCCGACATTGCGATGAACGTCGAACTGCATCAGCCGTAGCGACGCTCGTCGTCGCCGATCGTTCCCCGATCGCCGAGGTGGCGGTTGAATGACTCGATCGCCGCGCGATTGCGGTCGGCCCAGCCGGCCTGCTCGGCGATCTTCAGCTGTCGGGCGATGCCGCGGGCGGCCGCCTCGCCGAGATCGACACCCAGCTGCTCCGCCCGGGAGACGAGCGTTGCATCGAGCGACAGCTGCACAGCCCGCTTCCTCGTCATAGGTGACCCCGCGTCGACGACGGACAAGAGTGTGGACCGTCGAACGGGAGCGTCAAGCGCCCCCTCACGTCTTCTTGCGGAAGGCGTCCAGGGAAACGACGGCGGCGGTGGGGGCCGGGGCGTCGGCGGGGACATCGGTCGCCTCGACGCCCTCTGCCGCAGCGGGCGCGGCTTCGGGCGCCGGCTTCGGCGCGGCCGTGGTCGGCACGGAGGCGCGCGCGGGCGCCTTGGCGGGCTGCCCCGGCTTTTCGGCGGGCGCGACGGTGCGCCCCTCGCTGCTGGCGAGCGCCGGCTTCGGGCCGGTCTCGGCCGGGGTCGCGTCGCCGTCCTCGGTCACATCCGGGTTGCGCGCGGGATCGAACTGCAGGCCGAACTGCACCGAGGGGTCGAAGAAGCCCTTCACGGCGGTGAACGGCACCACGAGCCGCTCGGCGATGCCGCCGAACGACAGCGTCACCTCGAACTGCGTGTCGGTGACGACGAAGTCCCAGAACTGGTGCTGCAGGACGACGGTCATCTCCTCGGGATATTTCTGGCGGATGCGCGAGGAGAGGCGCACGCCCGGCGCCGCGGTGTCGAAGGCGATGTAGAAGTGGTGCTCGCCCGGCAGGCCGGCCCGCGCCGCCTCCGCCAGCACCTTGCGCACGACGGAGCGCAGCGCTTCCTGCACCAGCACGTCGTAGCGGATGATGTCTTCAGCCATCGCGTCTCGCCCGGTTGTCGAACCTGTCGCCCCTACCCGCGCGATACCACAGGGCACCGCACACCGGAACCGCAGCGGCGCCCGGAAGGCGATGAAAATGCGGCTGCGACGACGTGCACCGCCCTGCGGATGCGACGGCAGAGACGGACAGGGATGAGAAGGGAAGTGAGGGCTTCTGTTGCCAGGTGCCCTCGGACCCCGCCTTTCCGGTGCGACCCGGGAGGACTTAGATGAGGTTATCGGACCGCATTACGCGGCCAGACGGGCCTCGGCATAGTTGTCATTGGCAACTATAGAAAGGTCCGATAACGGCGGTACCATGCCGGGCGAACGAACGACCTTTACACCCTCGTCGATCCTATTTCGCCCCCACCGAAATCCACACGAGACCATGGACTTGGGTGGAGGCGCCGGGTACCGCCCCCGGGTCCGATAGGCTTATTACGACGCCGCTGTATCGCCATAGCCGGCCGAAGCCGGCGAGGGGAATATAGGGGGCGCGCCGGCGGACGGGAAGGGGGCGCGGGCGGAAAGGCTGTGGGCGAGTTGACGACGGTGCGTCCGTCCCCTGCCAGGGGGAGGGACAGACCGCGAAGCGGTCAGGGTGGGGCCCGTGAATCTGAGGCTCGACCTCGATTGGCGTCGCCTGCCGGATTGACGGCCCCCACCCTGGCGACCTGCGGCCGCCTGTCCCTCCCCCTGGCAGGGGAGGGACGGTGCCCCCCGATGTCGCATCCGTTCAAGGCCGTCGCCGAAACAATGCTCGCGCGACGGGGCGGGCGGCCGCATGATCAGCGTTCGTCCGGGATGGGGTCAGCACGCCGATGCAGAAGTTCTCCGCCCTCTCGCTGTTGGCGAAGGCGTTCGGTGGCCACCAGGGCTGGCAGCCGCAGTGGCGCTCGCCGGAGCCCAAGCCCGCCTACGACGTCGTCATCATCGGCGCCGGCGGCCATGGGCTCGCGACCGCCTTCTATCTCGCGAGCGAGCACGGCATCCGCAACATCGCCGTCCTCGAGAAGGGCTGGCTCGGCGGCGGCAACACCGGTCGCAACACCACGATCATCCGCTCGAACTATCTCTTCGACGAATCGGCCGCCCTCTACGACCACGCCGTGAAGCTGTGGGAGGGCCTTTCGCAGGCGCTCAACTACAACGTCATGTACTCGCCGCGTGGCGTGCTGATGCTCGCCCACAACATCCACGACATCCAGTCGTTCAAGCGCCACGTCCACGCCAACCGCCTGAACGGCGTCGACAACGAGTGGCTGACGCCTGAGCAGATCCAGGCCTTCGTGCCGGCGCTCAACGTCTTCGGCAAGGTGCGCTACCCGATCCTCGGCGGCGCCCTGCAGCGGCGCGGCGGCACCGCCCGCCACGATGCGGTCGCCTGGGGCTACGCGCGGGCCGCCGATGCGCTCGGCGTCGACATCATCCAGAACTGCGAGGTCACCGCCATCCGCCGCGGCGCCGACGGCGCGGTCGAGGCGGTCGAGACGACGCGCGGCACCATCAAGGGGAAGAAGATCGGCGTCGTGGCGGCCGGCAACACCTCGGTGGTGATGGGCATGGCCGACGTCCGCATGCCGCTCGAGAGCTACCCGCTGCAGGCGCTGGTGTCGGAACCGATCAAGCCGATGTTCCCGTGCGTGGTGATGTCGAACACCATCCACGCCTACATCAGCCAGTCTGACAAGGGCGAGCTCGTCATCGGCGCCGGCACCGACGCATACACCTCCTATTCGCAGACCGGCGGCCTGCACATCACCACCCACACCCTAGACGCCATCTGCGAGTTGGTGCCCACCGTCCGGCGCATGCGGATGCTCCGGAACTGGGGCGGCATCGTCGACGTGACGCCGGACCGCTCGCCGATCATCGGGCTGACGCCGGTGCCGGGGCTCTTCGTCAACTGCGGCTGGGGCACCGGCGGCTTCAAGGCGACGCCTGGCTCCGGCCACGTCTTCGCCCACACCATCGCCCGCGGCACGCCGCACGAGATCGCCGCGCCGTTCGCCCTCGACCGCTTCAAGGCGGGCCGGCTGATCGACGAGGCGGCCGCCGCCGCCGTCGCGCACTGAGGCCAGACCGATGCTCCTGATCGCCTGCCCCTATTGCGGCGAAGACCGGCCGGAGGCGGAGTTCCGCTATGCCGGCGAGGCCCACTTGGCGCGCACCCCCGACAGCCTTGACGACGACGGCTGGACGGGCTTCCTCTACGCCCGCGGCAATCCGAAGGGCCTCCACTTCGAGCGCTGGCGCCACATCCACGGCTGCGGCCGCTTCTTCAACGCGGTCCGCCACACGGTGACGGACAAGTTCGTGACGACCTACCCGGCGGGGGAGGGCAAGCCGGACCTGACGGCGACGGAGCTCGCCGCCAAGGTCGCGGAGGCGTCGCGATGACCGTGCTCCCTCCCTCGCAGCCGTTCCGGGCCGTCGCCGGCGGGCGCGTCGACCGTGACCGCACGGTTCGCTTCACCTTCGACGGGACGCTCTATCGCGGGCTGAAGGGCGACACGCTCGCCTCGGCGCTGATCGCCAACGGCGTGCATCTCGTCGGCCGCTCGTTCAAGTATCACCGGCCGCGCGGCATCCTGGCATCCGGCTCCGACGAGCCCAACGCCCTCGTCGGCGTCGGGGCCGACGAGGCGCACTACACGCCGAACCTGCGCGCCACCCAGGTCGAGCTGAAGGACGGCCTCGTCGCCGTGAGCCAGAACCGCGCGCCGTCGCTGAAATTCGACATCGGCGCGGTCAACGACCTCGTCGCGCCGCTGCTGCCGGCGGGCTTCTACTACAAGACCTTCATGTGGCCGCAGGCGTTCTGGAAGTCGGTCTACGAGCCGGTCATCCGCGCCGCCGCCGGCCTCGGCCGCGCGCCGCGGGCGCCAGACGCCGACCGCTACACCCAGCGCTACGCCCATTGCGACGTCCTCGTCGTCGGCTCCGGCCCGGCCGGGCTCGCGGCGGCGCGGGCGGCGGCGGCGAGTGGCGCCACCGTCATCCTCTGCGACGAGCAGGCCGAGATGGGCGGCTCGCTGCTCGCCGAGACGCAGGCCACGATCGAAGGCCTGCCTGCCGCGGCGTGGGCCGAGGCCGTCGTCGCCGAGCTCGCGGTGAATGAGCGCGTCACACTGCTCTCCCGCACCACTGCCTTCGGCTGGTACCCGCACAACCTCATCGGCCTCAGCGAGCGGATCACCGACCATCTCGCCGCCCCGCACCGCGACCTGCCGCGCGAGCGGATGTGGCAGGTCAGGGCGAAGGAGGTGGTGATCGCCGCCGGCGCCATCGAGCGGCCGATGGTGTTCCCGGAGAACGACCGGCCGGGCGTCATGCTGGCGGACGCCGCCCGCACGTTCCTCAACCGATACGGCGCGGTGGTCGGCCGGCGCGCCGTCGTCTTCACCGCCCACGACGCCGCCTACCAGGCGGCGCTCGACCTCCACGCCGCCGGCGTCCAGATCGCCGCGATCGCCGACCTCCGGCCGGTGGCGGACGGCGAACTGCCGGAGAAGGCGCGCGCGGCCGGCCTGCCGGTGCAGACGTCGACCAGCGTCGTCGGCACGCGCGGGCGGCTCAGGGTGCGCGAGGCGCACCTCGCCACCGTCGCCGCCGATGGCAGCGTCGCCCGGCCGGTGATCGTGCCGTGCGACGTGGTCCTGATGTCCGGCGGCTTCACGCCGTCGGTGCACCTTTTCTCGCAATCGCGCGGCAAGCTCGCCTTCGACGCGGCGACGAAGACCTTCCTGCCGGGGCAGAGCTTTGCCCACGAACGCTCGGCCGGGGCGTGCCGGGGCACGTTCGGGCTCGCGGACGTGCTGGCCGAGGGCTACGCGGCGGGCGAGCAGGCAGCGAAGGCGGCCGCGTCCGG
>CALRZT010000355.1:0-5174 GCA_943372725.1 Pseudoxanthobacter soli DSM 19599 | reverse complement strand
GGACGGCGTCCTCGTCATTCAATCGCCGTCTGATCGAGCCCGCAGTGAATGGCGGGACATCTGGATCGGTCGGGAAGCGGCCGAGCAGACGCTCGAATCTCTGGAGCATCGGCTGACGCAATGACGCGGGCTCCCGAGGTGACGCGGCGGGCACGGCCACCCTTGCGCTCGCGGCCCCGCTCCCTACCCTCCCCCGTAAGGGTGAGGATTTCCACTTCGCCAGCACCTGGCTTTCCCCAGCCCGACGCAGCGGTGGCGGACGGCGTGACAAGCATGCGCCGGCGCAAAGCCGGCCCCGCCGTCGTCACGATCAAGTGGGCGGGCTGAGGTCCCCCGCCACCGGCCCCACGACCCGCTCGAAACTTCCCCGGACCGCCGCCTGCATCTCCACGAGGTGCGCCTCGAGCCCGCCGAAGTCCGGCATCTCCGCCGCCCGCGCCATCGCCGCCAGCACTCCGCCGGGCGCCTCCGCGGCCGCGAAACGCCCGTCGACGGCGAGCCGCATCACCTGCGTCAGCGCCTGGTAGAGCCGGATCGCCGGACGCAGCACCGCCGCCTCCTCAGCCGGCAGCAGCCCGGCCTCGGCGAGGCGGGCGAGCGCCGTCTCCGTCGTCGTCGACAGCACGTCCTCCCGATCGGCCCCGTGCGCCAGCATCAAGGCCTGCGCGACGAACTCGACGTCGATCAGCCCGCCCGCCACCTGCTTGAGGTCGAAGGGGTCCTTCGTCCCCTTGTCGCGCTCGATGCGGCCACGCATCGAAGCCACGTCGGCGAACAGCGCCGCCCGGTCACGCGGCTTCGTCAACACGGCACGGATCATCGCCTCTGCCCGCTCGCCGAGTGCGGGATCGCCGGCGATCGCCCGCGCCCGCGTCAGCGCCATGTGCTCCCACGTCCAGGCGTCCTTCGCCTGGTAGCTTTCGAAGGCATCGAGCCGCGTCGCCAGCGGCCCGGCATTGCCGGAGGGGCGCAGGCGGAAATCGACCTCGTAGAGCGTGCCCTCCCCGGTCGGCGCCGACAGGGCCGCCACCAGCCGCTGCGTCAGCCGCGCATAGTACTGGGTCGGTGCCAGCGGCTTTGCCCCGTCCGACGCCTCGATGTCGGCGGGATGGTCGTAGAGCAGGATGAGGTCGAGGTCGGATGCGGCCGTCATTTCACGGCCGCCGAGCTTGCCGAGCGCCAGCACCGCCGCAGCCCCACCAGGCACCTTGCCGTGGCGCGTGGCAAACTCCGCCTCCACGCAACGGAACAGCCGCTGCACCACAGCGTCCGCGAGCGTCGCGAAGCCCGCCCCGGCCTGGCCGCACTCGACCGTGCCGGTCAGCACCCGCACGCCGATCAGGAACGCCTGTTCCTGGCCGAAGATGCGGGCGCGATCGAGCGCCTCCTCGTAGGAACGTGCCTCGGCGAGGAAGACGTCGAGGCGGGCGGCGAGTTCCTTGCGCTTCGGCAGCGCCCCGAAGAACAGCGGGTCGAGCAGGGCGTCGAGCACGCGCGGCCGCCGCGTCATGATGACTGTAAGCCGCGGCGCCGCCCCCATGACGAGGGCGATGAGATCGAGCAGGCCCGGATTGGAGCGCAATAGAGAGAAGATCTGCACGCCCGCCGGCAACTGCGCGACGAAGCGGTCGAAGGCGGCGAACGCCGCGTCGGCGTTGTCGAGCCGGCCGAGGGTCGCGAGCAGCCCTGGCGTGATCTCCGTCAGGCGTTCGCGCGCCTTCGTTGAGCGCGTCGCCGCATAGCGGCCGAAGTGCCAGGCGCGGATCGCCCGCGTCACTTCCTGCGGTGCCTTGAAGCCGAGCCGCGACAGGGTGTCGAGCGTGTCCGGATCGTCATCGCCACCGGTGAAGACGAGATTGCCGGTGTCGGAGCCGAGCGCCGGCGCGTCCTCGAACAGCCGCGCATAGTGCTTCTGAACGCGCTCGAGATGCTGCCTGAGCACCGCCTCGAAGGCCGGCAGATCCGGAAAGGCCATGAGCCGGGCGATCGTCTCGAGGCCCGCCCTGTCGGCGGGCAGCACGTGGGTCTGCTCGTCCCGCCGCACCTGCAGGCGGTGCTCCACGGCGCGCAGGAACACGTAGGCGGCATCGAGCTGGTCGCGCACCCGCTCCTCGATCCAGCCGAGGTCGTGGAGCACCTGCAGCATCGCGCGCGTCGAGCGTCCGCGCAGCCGCGGCTCGCGCCCGCCGGCGATCAGCTGCTGCGTCTGCACGAAGAACTCGATCTCGCGGATGCCGCCGCGGCCGAGCTTGATGTTGTGGCCGGCGACCGCGATCGTGCCGTGCCCCTTCACCGCATGGATCTGCCGCTTGATCGAGTGGACGTCGGCGATCGCCGCATAGTCGAACGACTTGCGCCAGATGAACGGGGCGATCTCGGCGAGGAACGCCTCGCCCGCCGGAATGTCGCCGGCGCAGGCGCGCGCCTTGATCAGCGCCGCCCGCTCCCAGTTCTGCCCCATGCTCTCGTAGTAGACGAGGGCTGCCGGCACCGACAGAGCCACGGCGGTGGCCCCGGGATCGGGGCGGAGGCGGAGGTCGAGGCGGAAGACGTAGCCGTCCGGCGTGCGCTCCTGCAGGATCTTCACGAGGCGCTGCGTCATCCGCACGAACAGCCGCGCCGCCTCGTCCGGGTCGGCGAGCGCCGGCCGCTCGGGGTCGAACAGCACGATGAGGTCGACGTCGCTCGAATAGTTGAGCTCGCGCGCCCCGCCCTTGCCCATCGACAGGAGGATCCAGCCCGAGCGCTCCGACGGTGCGTCCGGATCGGCGAGCTTCAGCTTGCCGGTCCGGTCGGCCTCGCGCAGCAGGTGGTCCACCGCAGCCGCGATCGCCGCATCGGCGAAATCGGTAAGCGCCGCCGTCACCGTGTCGACGTCCCAGGCGCCACCGAGGTCGGCGAGGCCGACGGTGAGGGCGAGGTCCTGCTTGAGGCGACGCAGGTGGCGCATCAGTGCCGCCTCGTCCGCCTGCCTCTCGCCGGCCGCCGCGACGAGCCCGGCCACGCGATGTTCCGGCTCGTCGGCGAGGATCGCCTGGAGGCGGAGCGGATCGAGCACCGCGAGGTCGCGCAGGAAGGGCGCCTGCGACAGCACCGCACCGAGGAACGCCGGGGGGGTGCCGGGCTGCGACAGGGCCGCCGCGAGGGCGTCCGCACCCGCCGTCCCGGCGGCGGCGGCGAGATCGGCGCCCGCCGCCTCCGCCGCAGCCGCATCGGCGGCCGGAAGCGCGGCGAGGCGATCGGCGAGGCTCCCTGCGCCCAGCCTCACCGCACCGTGCAGCGCGCCGGCATCGGGCTTGCCGTCGCCGGTTCCGCTGGCCTCGTCCTGCATTCCGCCCTCGCCGCGTGCCGTTGACCGGCTATTTCGCCCCGGCGGCGCTGCGTGGCAGGCGGAGCTCGGCGACGAGCCCCGGCGCCGCGTCGCCGAGCATCAGCGCTCCCTTGTGCAGGCTGGCGACCGCCTGCACAAGGCTGAGGCCGAGCCCGGAGCCCGGCGCCGTCCGGCTGCCCTCCAGGCGCACGAAGCGGTGGGTGACGCGTCCGCGATCGACTTCGGGCACGCCCGGGCCGTTGTCGGCGACGGCGACGACCGCCTCCTCGCCGTCCTGTCGTACGACGAGCGACACCTGCTGCTGCCCCTCGGCCGGGCGCCCGTATTTCAGCGCGTTGTCGACGAGGTTGGCGATCGCCTGGGCGACCAGGTCGCGGTCGCCCGACACCACCACCGCCTCCGGCACCGTCACCGTCAGCGCCGCCTCCTGCTCCTCGGCGACCGGCTCGTAGAGCTCGGCGACTTCCCGCGCGATCTCCGCCACGTCGACCGGCTGCGTCCGCACGCCCGCCGACCCGGCCTCGACGCGGGCGATGCGCAGCAGCGCCTCGAAGGTGCGGATGAGCCCGTCGCAGTCCTCGAGCGTCGCTCCGAGCGCCTCCCGCGACGCCTCGCCGACGGCCGGGTCGCCCAGCGCCTGCTCGACGCGCATGCGCATGCGCGTCAGCGGCGTCTTCAGGTCGTGGGCGATGTTGTCGGAGACCTCCTTCAGCCCGTGCATCAGTTGCTCGATGCGGTCGAGCATGGCGTTGAGGCTTTCCGCCAGACGGTCGAACTCGTCGCCGGAGCCGTCCACCTTCAGCCGCCCGCCGAGATCGCCACCCATGATCTGCTTGGTCGTCGCGCTCACCGCGTCGATGCGCTTCAGCACCCGCCGGCTGACGAACAGCCAGGTGACGAGCCCGAGCAGCAGCACCGCCCCGATCGACAGCTTCACCGCCCGCCAGACGACGTCGCGGAACTGCTCCCGCTCGGCGAGGTCGCGGCCGACCAGCAGCCGGAAGCCGCCGGGCAGAACGAACACCCTGACCAGCGCCTTGTGGCTCGCCACCGCCGGCTGTTCGTCGCCGAGGTCGGTGGCGAGCCGGCGGTAGGGCACCGGCCGGGCGATGCCATCGGCCGAGCTCAGCACGGCCGACGGCACGTCCGAGACGTTGCCGGCGATGACGTTGCCGGAGAAGTCGGTGAGCAGGTAGAGGCTCGCGCCGGGCATCTTGCTGCGCGCCTCGACGATGCGGATCAGCCGGCTGACACCGCCCGTCCGGTACTGCTCGGCGAGACCCTGGATCTCGGCGTCGATGGTGTCCTGCAGCTGCCGCGACAGGAGGTCGTTGGTCGTGTCGGCGATCGAGACGATGAGGAACAGCGACAGCGCCGCGAACACGGCGAGGTAGATCAGCGACAGCTTGAACGCCGTCGTGCGGACGAAGCGCCCAAGCCCCCTCACGCGAGCCCCCTCACCGCGTCACCATGACCGGCACCCTCACGTCGGCCGCGGCTGGCCGGCACGGATCATGTAGCCGGCGCCGCGCACGGTGTGCAGCAGCGGCGGGTCGAAGCCCTTGTCGATCTTCGAGCGGAGCCTGGAAATGTGCACGTCGATGACGTTCGTCTGCGGGTCGAAGTGGTAGTCCCAGACGTTCTCGAGCAGCATCGTCCGCGTCACCACCTGCCCGGCGTTCTTCATCAGGTACTCGAGCAGGCGGAACTCGCGCGGCTGCAACGGCACGTCCTTGCCCGCACGGGTGACGGAATGGGAGAGCCGGTCGAGCTCGAGGTCGCCGACCCGGTAGAGCGTCTCGACGTCGCTCGGCCGCCGCCGCCGCGCCAAGGCCTCGACGCG
>CALRZT010000354.1:0-5219 GCA_943372725.1 Pseudoxanthobacter soli DSM 19599 | reverse complement strand
AGGGCACCTCGCGCCGCAGCCGCGCGTAGCCGGCGAGTTCCGGCACCGTGCCGGCGAGGATCGCCGCGGCGAACAGCGCGTTCGGCCGGTTGGTGTTGATGCCGACGAGCGTGCCGTCGGCCTCGACGATCTCGAGCGTCATCGGCAGCTTGCGGGTGCGGCTGTCGGAGACGGAGACGAAGGCCCTGGCCCCCGCCGTGTCGAGCCCGAGCATCGCCCCGGGGTTCGGGCAGTGCACGACCTCGACGCTGCCGTCGGGGAAGGCGACGTCGGCGAGGAAGCGCTTGTAGCGGCGGACGAGGCGCCCCTCGCGCAGCGGTCCGGCGAACGGAATCACGGCGACAGGCGGCAGGCGAGCGGCCCGGGCACCACGGCGCAGGTGGCGAGCGTCGCGGACGTCTCGTCGAGCACCCGGCCCGTCCACCCGTCCGGCGTGCGGTCGAGCACCATGAAGCCGAAGTCGTGGATCTCCAGCCCGTCGGCGATGGTGCGGTCAGCCGCCTGCATGCCGGAGAGATCGCGCGGCAACGGGCGCTCCAGCATCGTGCCGCTGTTGCCGACGACGAGCTGGCCCGGCCCGCCATTGGTGAAGGTCAGGCTCTCGAACAGGTGGATGTGGCCGGAGATCGCCACCTGCAGCGCCCGCGGCAGGCTGTCGCCGGCCGCCGCCGCATAGGTCTGGCTGGAGCCGTAGATGTGATCGTGCGCGCCGCGGGTGATTGCCCAGGCCGGCTTGTGGGTGAGCAGCATCGTCGGCGCGGTCGCGGCTGCGGCACCGATCGCCTCGAGTTCCTGGCGCAGAATCGCCGCCATCGCCGGGTCGACGCGCGGGTCCGGCGGGAACGAGGTGTCCAGCACCGCGAAGCTCTGGCCGTCGATCGAGACCGTGTAGGTGGGATCCTTCTGCGGGCACGGCATCGCCGGGTCGTAGGCGTCGGGCGACAGGTGGCGGCTGTAGCCGACGCCGGCGCGACTGCAGATCTCGTGGTTGCCGCGCACGACGATCATCGGCGCGGCGGCGAGCATCGGTGCGGCCGGCGTGAAGAAGTCCGCCGCCCAGGTGGGGAAGTTGTCGCCGGACGGCGTGCCGGCGCAGCCCGGCTGCAGGATCACCGGGCATGGCTTCTCGCGGTAGATGTAGTCGCCGACATGGATGATCAGATCCGGCTTCGCGGCGGCCGTCGCCGACGCCACCGTGGCGAACACCCACTTCGTCGGATCGTCGCACGCCTGCGCCCAGTTCGGCACGACGCGGCAGCCGGTGTCGCCGACGACGGCGACGCGCCCGAGGCGTTTCGCGGGTGCCGGCACCGTGACGCCGGCGACCGTGACGCTGGTGGCCCCTGCCCCGAGCGCCAGCGCACAGACGCGCTCCGGGAAGCCGTCGGCCGGCGCCGCGCGCTCCGTCATGGCGATCGCGACACCGTCGACCGTCGCCTCCGGACAGGCCGGGTCCGTCACCACGGCGCGTGCCTCGGCACCGCCGCTCGCCACGTACTGCGTCCAGCGGGCGAGCACGTCGGCTTCAGCCGACGTCGCGAGGCCGACCAACAGCGCGGCCGCAACCGCCGGCATTATCCAACGCATGAAGCATCCCCCCTTACACAGCCGCGCAGCCGGACGGCCTCTCACCGTCATGCCTCCGCGCGCGCCCCGCCGGCAAGGGTCCAGTCGCCTCCGCCGGCGAGAGGCCGGCGGAGAGTGCATCCGTCAGGGTACGACGAAGTGGAACACTATGCTGTCGCTCGGCTGAAAGTCGTCACCCGTCCAGCGGTACGTCAGGAACTCGGGCCCGTCGCAGCCTCCGTTCGCCTGACGGGCCGTGACGATCGAGACCCCGCTCGCGCCGATGTCGCCGGACGCGACCGCCAGATTGCCGAGATCGAAACCCGGCAGTTCGACGCAATAGTCGCCGAGGGACAGGCGACGGACCGTCAGGCCGGCAGGGAAGTGGGTTCCGAACGTCGGATTGCCACCGTTGCTGTAGACAATGCCGGCGGCGCGCGCCGTGCCCGGCAGGCCTTGCGGTCCTTGGGCCCCTTGCGGACCCTCGGCGCCCTGCGGGCCTTGTGGCCCCGCCGGACCTTCGGCGCCTTGCGGCCCCTCCGGCCCCGCCGGCCCTTGCGGACCCATCGGGCCTACCGGACCCTCGGCCCCCACTTCGCCGTCGCTGCCAGCGGCGGCGAACACGTCCCAGTCCTTTGAGGACGCGGACGGCTTCTTGTCGAGGTTGGTGCGCGTGGCGCGCCAGGTCGAGCCCTTATATTCGACGAGGTCGTCCGGCTGGTAGCGGGCGCTCTGAGACCATTCCCCGAGCGGATTGAAACCAGCCGCGAAGCGCTCCCAGAATTCCGCGGTCGAAGGCTTGGTCTGGCCCGGGTCCTTGTTCTTGCTCGTTTTCTTTGCACGCCACGTGGAGCCACGAGCAGTGACGAGATCGTCCTTGACGTAAGTGGTGGTGGGCGACCACGCGCCCTTCGGTGCCACATCCATCGGATGGGCGGGCTTTGCGGCGACGTCTTCCGCCCGCGCCGTCGAGGCGGGGACCAGCCCCACGCAGCAAGCGAAGACCGATAAGGCGAAAGCAAGCCGGCTAAAATACAGTCTGGACATGGGGCGCCTCCGAAATCGACAGGATCAATACGAGGCCATCCTAAGGGCGCCACCGGCTTCCACTCCAATCGCAGTCGCGTGTTCTGGCACCCCGTTTCCGCCGCCCGGAAATTCCATCGTCCGAGCCTCGATGGTTCGGGTTTAGACGGTGCGTGGCGCGCAAGCCGGCTCAGCCGACCTGTTGCCACATCGCCGCAGCCGGGCGGAACGCTTGGATAAGCCGCCCCGCCGGCTTGCGGCGGCGGCGCCCGGCGAGGACACTGCCGCGCTCGCGACTCCACCCCCGCCCGCCAACCGAACGGCTCGCCCCATGACCTACTGCGTCGGCATCTTCGTCCAGGAAGGTCTGGTGATGATCGCCGACACGCGCACCAACGCCGGCCTCGACAACATCGCCACCTACCGCAAGCTCCACATCTTCGAGAAGCCGGGCGAGCGGGTGGTGGCGATCGCGACGTCCGGCAACCTCGCGGTGACGCAGTCGGTGCTGAGCCTGTTGTCGGAGGGGGTGCGCGATCCGGCCACCGGCGAGCTCGAGACGATCTACGACACACCGTCGATGTTCCGCACGGCACAGCTCGTCGGCGAGGCGATCCGCGAGGTCTACCGGATCGACGGCAAGGCGCTCGAGCAGAACGCTGCCGGCTTCGACGTGACGATGCTGGTCGGCGGCCAGATCGCCGGGCGGCGTCTGCGCCTGTTCATGGTCTACCGCGCCGGCAACTTCATCGAGGCGACCGAGGACACGCCCTATCTGCAGATCGGCGAGCACAAGTACGGCAAGCCGATCCTCGACCGCGCCGTCGGTTTCCGCACCAGCCTGCGCGAGGCCTTGAAGCTCGGCCTGATCTCGATGGATTCGACGATCCGCTCGAACCTCTCGGTCGGCCTACCGATCGATGTCCTCACGATCCGCCGCGACGTCTTCGCCTCGGAACTCCGCCACCGCATCGAGGCGCAGGACGGCTACTTCCAGGACCTGCGGCAGCGCTGGTCGGCAGCCCTGCGGGAGGCCCACATCGCCATCCCGCCCCCGCCCTACGGCACAGGGGTGAGCTGAAACGCCGGGTCGGCAAGGATCTTCGACAGCACGCTGCGCACGCAGACGTGGCCGGGGATGTCCGTGTTGGTGTGGTGGCCGGCCCACGGCACCGGTAGATCGACGGGAATGTCCGGTCGCGAATTGGCGCGGCCGAGGCCATCCCACGCACCCATCACGTCGATGACGCGTCCGCACGACCGCGGCATGGTGATGACGGCGCCGAGGGTGACGACGAGGAGGTCGCGCGGCAGCGCCTCGCCGCGCGACGCCAGCAGGCGCTCGGCGGCGAAGAGGGCCTCCGCCAGGACGAGATTGCCTTTCGAGTGCGCGACCAAAAGGCGGAAGTCGAACCGCGCATCGGAGAGCAGGGCCGCCACCGTCAGGGTGTCGCGGCTGGCATAGCTCTCGGAGAGCCTGTCGAGGCTCTGCGAGCCGTTGTTCGTCGAGGCAGCGCCCGCGAAGACCTCGAGGCTGTGGCGAAGCCGGTTGATGGTGCCGAACCAGAACCAGCCGCCGAGAGCCTCGGTGAGCACGTCCGAGACACCGTAGCCAGACACCACCGCCGCAACCGGTGCGCCGGTGGCGTCGGCGACGTTGCGCGCCAGGGCGGCCCCGCCCAGCGCCGAACTGCCGACACCGGCGATCGCCAGCGCCGAGACCGGGGGGCCGGCGCGTGCGGCGAAATCGTCGAGGGTGGCATGGACCTCGACGGCGCCCTCGCCGCTCGGCGGCACGACGAGCACGGCGCCTTCGGCCGCGAGCCACGGCACGAGGCCGGCCGCCTCCTCGGCTGAGATCACGGAGACGTCGTAGAAGACCGCATCGAGCCAGGTGTTGCGCTGGCGGAAACCTTCGAGCGCGGTGTTGCGGACCGGCGCGCGGGCGATCCGCTCGGGTGCGCG
The DNA here is from genome assembly GCA_943372725.1 of Pseudoxanthobacter soli DSM 19599. Taxonomy (GTDB): domain Bacteria; phylum Pseudomonadota; class Alphaproteobacteria; order Rhizobiales; family Segnochrobactraceae; genus CAMDHY01. The sequence continues at coordinate 662 of CALRZT010000354.1, read as the reverse complement.
TACGGTATCGGCGCCCTGAACGGTCGCGACCGTTTCGAGACTGGTGAGCATCGGCGTCCCCCGACGGGTCGCTCCTCGCGGCACCGCCGGTCTGCCGCCGGATCGACGCCGCCTCGGCGGGGGCTGGCTCGGCCGAGTACACGCAGTCTAGCGCGACCGCGCCGTTCTGCACGTCACAGGTGCGTCACCCGGCCTGCGCCTCGACGCTCGTCACGGCGAGCATGTTGGCGACGCCGCGGCTCGTCGAGGACGCCAGCAGGATGTGGGCGGGCTTCGCCGTGCCCATCAGGATCGGGCCGACGTGCAGGCCGTCGGCCACCTCCTTCAGCAGCGTCATGGCGATCGAGGCGGCGTCGAGCGTCGGGAAGACGAGGAGGTTCGCCGGTCCCGACAGCCGCCCGTTCGGCATCGCCCGCTCGCGCACCAGTGCCGAGACCGCCGCATCGCCGTGCATCTCGCCGTCGACCTCGATGTCGGGGCACTCGCCCCACAGCAAGGCCGTGGCGCGGCGCATCTTCTCGGCCGAGGCCGTCTTCTGCGAGCCGAAGTTCGAATGCGACAAGAGTGCCACCTTCGGCTCGAAGCCGAAGCGGCGCTGGTGGATGGCGGCGAACCGCGTCGTCTCCGCGATCTCCTCGGCCGTCGGGTTCTCGCGCACCGCC
>CALRZT010000353.1:0-5220 GCA_943372725.1 Pseudoxanthobacter soli DSM 19599 | reverse complement strand
CGCATGGCGCGCCATCCTGCCGGGATGACGCCCATTCGCACCGATCGGGCCCTCGGCCCGCGCTCCGCCCCGGCTCCCCGCCGGATCGTCCTCCGGTCCTGCGCGCCGGGAGTGGCGCTGGCGATGGTGCTCGCCGCCCTCACCCCGGCGGCGGCCACCGCCGAGGCCGATCCGGCCGCGATCCGTATCGTGTTGCCGGGATCGACGTCGCTGTCCGGCAACTATCTCGCCGCCCGGCTCGCGGGCTCCGCCCGCGACATGGCCGCTGGCGCGGAGTTCTACAAGGAAGCCCTGGCGGACGATCCCGACAATCCGCAGCTGATCGAGCGCGCGTTCACGCTGGCGCTCGCGAGCGGCGACATCGAGGAGGCCGCAGCGCTGGCCGAGCGGCTGCCGCCGCGCGCCGATACCAACCGCCTCGCCGGCCTCGCCCAGGCGGTGCTCGACCTCCAGCGCGGCGACACCGCCGCCGCCCGCAAGGTCGTCGGCGAGCACGCCCGCGGGCCGCTCGCCGATCTCACCGCCGCCCTCGTCGGCGCCTGGACCTACGCCGCCGAGGGCGACCGCGCCGCCGCGCTGAACCGCCTCGACACGCTGCGCGGGCCCGACCTCTACACCGCCTTCACCACCTTCCACGGCGGCATCATCGCCGACTATCTCGGCGATCACGCCGAGGCGCGCCGCCGGCTCGCCGTCGCCTACGACAACGAGCCGTCGATGCTGCGCATCGTCGACGCCTATGCCCGCACCCTCGCCCGCGACGGCGCCGCGAAGGAGGCCGCGGGCGTCCTCGACCGCTACACGGCGACCGTCGGCACCCATCCGATCATCACCACGCTGAAGGAGGAGATCGCCGCCGGGCGGACGCCGCCGCCGCTGGTGGAAAGCCCGCAGGCCGGCGTCGCCGAGGCGCTGTTCGCGCTCGGCACGGCGATCTCGCGGGAGGGCAGCGAGGAGATCGCCGCCGCCTACCTGCAGCTGGCGCTGCTGCTCGAGCCCAAGTCTGGCCTCGCCGCGATGGCGCTCGCCGGGCTGCACGAGCGGCTCGAACAGTCGGAGGAGGCGGTCGAGATCCTCGAGACGATCCCGCCGACCTCGCCGCTGTCGCGAGACGCCCGCACCCAGCTCGGCCTCAACCTCAATGCCCTGGAGCGGGCCGACGAGGCGCGGTCGGTGCTCGACGCGCTGGTCAAGGAGGACCCGAGCGATCTCGAGGCCGTGGTGGCGCTCGGCAGCGTGCTGCGCTCGCGCGATCTCTTCGCCGAGGCGGCGGCCGCCTACACCCTCGGCATCGACAGCGTGAAGGCGCCGGACCGCCGCCACTGGACCCTGTTCTACCAGCGCGGCATCTCCTACGAGCGCTCGAAGCAGTGGGAGAAGGCCGAGGCCGACTTCCAGCGCGCCCTCGAGCTCTCTCCCGACCAGCCGCTGGTGCTGAACTATCTCGGCTACAGCTGGATCGACATGGGCCGCAACCTCGACCAGGCTCTCGAGATGGTGCAGAAGGCGGTCGATCTGCGCCCCACCGACGGCTACATCGTCGACAGCCTCGGCTGGGCCTATTTCCGCCTCGGCCGCTACGAGGAGGCCGTCGCGGAGCTCGAGCGCGCGGTCGAGATGATGCCGAACGACCCCGTCATCAACGACCATCTCGGCGACGCCTACTGGATGGTCGGCCGCAAGCTCGAGGCCCGCTTCCAGTGGTCGCACGCCCGCGACAGCAAGCCCGAGCCGGCAGAGCTCGAAAAGATCCTCGCCAAGCTCGAGAAGGGCCTGCCGCCGCCGACGCCGGCCACCGCCGCCGATGCGGGCGGCCAGCAGCCGGCCCCCGCCGCCGCGCCGAACTGAGGTGGACGACCCGGCACGGGACGGCGGGGCGGGTCGCTTCGCGCCGCCGCCCGGGCGACATCCGGGTCCCGGCCCGGCCGCGGGTCCGGCCGGAGGCGCTGCCGGGGTGGCCCTTCCCGCACCGGTGAACGAACCGGCGCGGGCCAAGGTCAACCTCGCCCTCCACGTCACCGGCCGGCGCGCCGACGGCTTCCACACCCTCGACACCCTCGTCGCCTTCCCGCCGATCGCCGACACCATCGTGGTGACGGCGGCCGGTGATGGCGAGGGCTCGACCCTCACCGTCGACGGCCCATTCGCCGCCGCTGTCCCGACCGGTCCCGACAACCTTGTTCTGCGCGCCGCCGCCCGCCTCGCCGCCGTCACCGGAGAGGCCGCGGACGCGCCAGCAAGCGCCCTCGGCACCGGACCGGATGCGTCGGGCGGTGCAGCGCCGACCGCGAACCGGCTCGGAGCCGCCTATATCCGGCTCACCAAGGCGCTGCCCGTCGCCGCCGGCCTCGGCGGTGGGTCGTCGGATGCCGCCGCGACGCTGCGTGCCCTCGACCGGCTGTGGCGGCTCGGCCTCGACCCCGACCGCCTCGCCGAGTTGGGCCGCCCGCTCGGCGCCGATGTCGCCATGTGCGTGCACGCCCGGCCGCTGCGCGCCATCGGCATCGGCGATGTCGTCGACCGCTTCGTCGCCTTGCCTGCCGCCGGCATCGTGCTGGTGAACCCGGGCGTCGCGGTGCCGACGCCGGCGGTGTTCTCGATCCTCGCGCGCCGGGACAATCCGCCGCTGCCGCCGCTACCCGCCGGCTTCACGGACGCCGCCGCCCTCGCCGCCTGGCTGCGGCGGGGCCGCAACGACCTCCAGTCCGCGGCGATCACCGTCGCGCCGGTTATCGCCGACGTGCTCGCCGCGCTGTCGGCCGACCCGGAGGTGGTGCTGGCGCGGCTGTCCGGCTCCGGGGCGACGGTGTTCGCGCTGACCAGGGACGCGGCGTCTGCCGGCCGCGTCGAAGCCCGCATCACCGGCCTCGGCCGGCCATGGTGGGTCGCCGCCGCCCCGCTCGACGCGCCCGGCTGAGGCACTGCCCACCGCCTGCCGCTCGAGCCCTGGCCGGAGGGCGGGCCCGCGTCAGGCGAAGGCCAGCGGCGCCGCGTCGCGAAAAATCGCCTCCGCCTCCGCCGTCCACGCCGATCCCGTGCCGGCATGCAGCACCAGCCGGTCGCAGAGCTTCATCGGCCCGCGGCTGCCGAGGCCGGCCCGCACGACGACGCGGATCGCCGGCGCCCCGGCGCGCGGGTGCACCGGCCGGATCGCCACCGCCCCGAAGCGGCCCTCGAGAGCCGCCAGCAGCCGGTCGAGCCCGTCGGCGGGAAAGATCGCCGCGACGACGCCGCCCGGCGCCAGCGCCCACGCCGCCGTCCTGAGCCAGCGCTCCAGCCCCTCCGGCGCCAGCACATGGGCGGCGGCGCGGCCGGCCGCCGGCGAGGCGCGCACGGCGCCCGGGACATGGAACGGCGGGTTGAGGATCACATGGCTCGCCCCGCCCCGCGCGAGGCCCGCCGCCACCCGCTCCGCCTCCGGCGCGCCGATGTCGGCCTCCACCACGGCGACGCGGTCGGCGAAGCCGGCGTTTTCCGTCAAGGTCAGCGCCGCGCGGGCGAGGTGGGCCAGCACCGGCTCCCGCTCCACCAGCGCCACCGTCGCCGCCGTGCAGCGCGCGGCCACGGCCAGCCCCGCCGTGCCGCAGCCGGCGCCGAGGTCGACGACGAGGCCGCGCACGTCCGTCGGCACCGCGGCGGCGAGCAGCAGCGCGTCGGTGCCGGCGCGGTGATGGCCGCGCGCCGGCTGCACCACGGCGAAGCGGCCGCCGAGCAGGAGATCCGTCGTCGTCTCCGGCACCGCGCCGCCCGCCACCGCCGTCGTCACCGCACCGGCGCGAGCTCGCCGCCGAGCCCCGCCTCCGACAGGATGGCACGTGCCTGCGCCGCCCGATCCCGCTGGACGACGACCCGGCGCGGCAGGATGCCGAGCGAGCCCTCCAGCACGCTCATGTTGGTGTCGAGCACGGCGTAGCCGATCGACGCCTCCTTGAGCAGCGCCTCGGCGAAGGAGAGCGTCGCCGGGTCGTTGGTCCGCAGGATCTCTTCCATCCGTCCTCCGGGCCCGTCCGCGCCGGGCCACACTGTGTCGATGCGGCGGTGCGCGCCGCCGCGCGTCCCTTGTCGCGCCCCGCCCTACTCCCTATCCTCCCGCACGACGAAGGCAAATCGGGAGAGTTGAGCGTGGCTTTGGCCCAGCCGGTCGCGGAGCGCGCGGCCGACGATACGGGGATCGACGATCTCGTCCGGCTCACCGCCGCCGACATGGCGCGCGTCAACGCGATGATCCTGTCGCGCACGGGCTCCGACGTCCAGATGATCCCGGAGGTGGCCAACCACCTGATCTCGTCGGGCGGCAAGCGGCTTCGGCCGATGCTGACGCTCGCGAGCGCCGCTCACTTCGACTATCCGGGCGAGGGCCACATCAAGCTCGCCGCCTCGGTGGAGTTCATGCACACCGCCACGCTGCTCCACGACGACGTCGTCGACGAGAGCGACCTTCGCCGCGGCAAGCCGGCGGCACGCATGGTGTGGGGCAACCAGGCGAGCGTGCTCGTCGGCGACTTCCTGCTCGGCCAGGCCTTCAAGATGATGGTGGAGGTCGGCTCGCTCACCGCCCTCGACATTCTCTCCAGCGCCGCGGCGGTGATCGCCGAGGGCGAGGTGATGCAGCTCGACGCCGCCAAGGACCTGAAGACCGACGAGGCGACCTACCTCGCCGTCGTGCGGGCGAAGACGGCGGTGCTGTTCGCCGCCGCCGCCGAGGTCGGCCCGGTCGTCGCCGGCGCCGGAGCGGCCGAGCGCGCCGCCTTCTCCGCCTACGGCCTCAATCTCGGCCTCGCCTTCCAGCTCGTCGACGACGCGCTGGACTATGGCGGCTCCAGCCAGAAGCTCGGCAAGCGCGTCGGCGACGACCTGCGCGAGGGCAAGATCACCCTCCCGGTGATCCTCGCCTATGCCGCCGGCTCGCCGGACGAGCGGGCGTTCTGGCGGCGCTGCATCGAGGACGGCGACGTCCGCGACGCCGACCTCGAGACCGCCATCGGCCACCTCGCCCGCCACGGCGCCATCACGGCGACGCTCGAGCGCGCCCGCGGCTTCGGCACGGCGGCGATCGAAGCCCTCGACGGGCTCGCCCCCTCCCCCTTCCGCCGGGCGCTCGCCGACGTCGTCGGCTTCACGCTGTCGCGCACGCACTGACGCGCCATCGCGTCGTGTGGCGCCGGGCGGCTTGATCGCTCCGGCGCCGCGCGCTATGCACCGCGGTCCCGCAACCGCCAC
>CALRZT010000352.1:0-5222 GCA_943372725.1 Pseudoxanthobacter soli DSM 19599 | reverse complement strand
ACCAGCCGCCCCGGCGGGGTCGCCTGCCGCTGCAAGGGCGCGGGCGAGCGCCGCGTGGCCGTCAGGCCAGTCCGGCGCGCGTTCCAGCGCCTGCTCGAACAGTTCCGCCGCAGCCGCCGCGTCGCCATCGGCGAGCAGTCCTTCGCCGTAGAGGAAGCGGCGGTCAGCGATGAGGTCACCGGAGGAGCGCTGCACCGCGGTCACTGCGGCCCCTCCGCGACGGCGCGGCCGTCACCGGCGAGGGTCCGGACATGCGAAGGGCGCCGCATCGCTGCGGCGCCCTTCGGAATGCGGCTCTCGGCGCCCGGATCGCTCAGTGCGCGACCCCGTCCCACAGCCGGCGCTTGGTGAAGTACAGCGCCCCGGCGAAGATCACCATGAAGATCATCGCCTTGAAGCCGATCTGCTTGCGCTCGTCGAGCTTCGGCTCGGCCGTCCACATCAGGAAGGCGGCGACGTCGCGCGAGTACTGGTCGACCGTCTGCGGCGCCCCGTCGTTGTATTCGACCTGGTCGTCCGACAGCGGGTTCGGCATCGCCAGCATCTTCCCGGCGATGAAATGCGTGTTGTAGTACATCCCCGGCGGTACCTCGACGCCCTCGGGCGGCTCTTCCTCGTAGCCGGTGAGCAGGCCGTAGATGTAGTCGGGTCCGGCTTCCTGGTACTGCGTGAAGATGTCGAACACGAACCAGGGGAAGCCGCGGTGGACGGCGCGGGCCTTCGCCATCAGCGACAGGTCCGGCGGATAGGCGCCGCCCTGGGCGGCACGCGCCGCCTCCTCGTTCGGATAGGGCGAGGGGAAGCGGTCGGACAGCCGGGCCGGCCGCTCGAACATCTCGCCGTCGGCGTTCGGGCCGTCGATGACCGTGTATTCGCTGGCGATCTGGCGGGCTGCCGCCTCGGAGAACAGCGGGCCGCCCGGCTCCTCGAGGTTGCGGAAGGCGACGCGGTTGATGCCGTGGCAGGCCGAGCAGACCTCCCGATAGACCTTGAAGCCCCGCTGCAGCTGCGCCGGGTCGTAGCTGCCGAACGGGCCGGCGAAGCTCCAGCTCTGCTTGACGACGTGCGGTGCCTCGCCAGCGGCTAGCGCTGCTCCGGTGCCGGTCGCCAGCATCACCGCGGCGGCGATCGCCGTGCGCAGGCGGGTGACGATGGTGCGCTTCGTCATGACGTCTCGTCCTTGCGCGAACTGCTCGACCACGGCCTCAACCCCTGTGCTCGGGCGCTGCGGCCGCAGCCGCCGGACGGCCGGCTCCCCCGCCCTTCTTCAGCACCGCCTCCGAGATCGACGCCGGCAGCGGCTTCGGCGTCTCAATCATGCCGAGCACCGGCAGGATCACCAGGAAGTGCAGGAAGTAATAGGCCGTGAAGATGCGCGACAGGATGACGTAGATGCCCTCGGCCGGCATCGCCCCGAGCCACCCGAGCATCACGCAGACGAAGCCGAACACCCAAAAGAACTGCTTGTAGAGCGGCCGGAAGGTGGCCGAGCGGACCTTCGAGGTGTCGAGCCAGGGCAGCAGGAAGAGCACCGCAATGGCGCCGAACATCGCCAGCACGCCGCCAAGCTTGGAGGGGATGGCGCGCAGGATGGCGTAGAAGGGCAGGAAGTACCACTCGGGCACGATGTGCGCCGGCGTCACCATCGGGTTGGCCGGAATGTAGTTGTCCGGATGGCCGAGGTAGTTCGGCGCCCAGAACAGGAACCAGCCGAAGAAGATGAAGAAGCAGACCAGCGCGAAGGCATCCTTCATCGTGTAGTACGGATGGAAGGACACGGTGTCCTGCTTGGACTTCACGGAGATGCCGGTCGGGTTGTTGTTGCCAGCGACGTGCAGCGCCCAGATGTGCAGGAAGACGACGCCGGCGATCATGAACGGCAGGAGATAGTGCAGGGCAAAGAAGCGGTTCAGCGTCGGATTGTCGACGGAGAAGCCGCCCCACAGCCACGTGACGATCGCCTCGCCCACCACCGGGAAGGCCGAGAACAGGTTGGTGATGACGGTGGCGCCCCAGAACGACATCTGGCCCCACGGCAGCACGTAGCCCATGAAGGCCGTGGCCATCATCAGGAGGAAGATGATGACGCCGAGGATCCACAGCACCTCGCGCGGCTCCTTGTAGGAGCCGTAATACATGCCGCGGAAGATGTGGATGTACACGGCGATGAAGAACATCGACGCGCCGTTCGAGTGCATGTAGCGCAACAACCAGCCGTAGTTCACGTCGCGCATGATGTGCTCGACGGAATCGAAGGCCATCGCGGCATTGGGGGTGTAGTGCATCACCAGGACGACGCCGGTGATGATCTGCACGACCAGCATGACGGTGAGGATGCCGCCGAACGTCCAGAAGTAGTTGAGGTTCTTCGGCGACGGGAAGTCAACCGCTTGGGCGTGCACCATGCTGATGATGGGCAGACGCGCCTCGAGCCACTTCTCGAAGCGGGAATTCGGCTGGTAGCTCGAAGGACCGGACATGTGTGCGCTTCCCTGAACTGTCTTCTCAGCCGACCCGGATGACGGTGTCGGAGGTGAACGCGTATGGCGGAATGTGCAGGTTCTCCGGCGCCGGGCCTTTGCGGATGCGTCCCGCCGTATCGTAGTGCGAGCCGTGACACGGGCAGAACCAGCCGCCAAAATCGCCCGACTGACCGAGCGGCACGCAGCCGAGGTGAGTGCAGACGCCGATCATCACCAGCCAGGGCTCCTTGCCCTCGGCGGCACGGTTCGGATCGGTCGCCGGTGCCTCGGTCTCGAGGTTCGCGTTGCGGGCGAGGGGATCGGGCAGTTCGGCCATCGTCACGGCCTCGGCCTGGGAGATCTCCTCGGCGGTGCGGTGACGCACGAACACCGGCTTGCCGCGCCACTTCACCGTGATCGACTGGCCTTCCTCGATGGCCGAAACGTCGACCTCGGTGGAGGCGAGCGCCAGCGCGGTGGCGTCCGGGTTCATCTGGTCAATGAACGGCCAGATCACCGAGCCCGCGCCGACGACGGCGAGCGCCGCGGTCGCGATGTAGAGAAAGTCCCGCCGCGTCGGTTCGGAGTGTTCCATGGTCGCCAAAGCCGGCTCCTGTCGATGCCGCGAAAGCGGATTGTGCGCGAGCGCCGGGCGATGCCCTGATCGGCTGGTCCGACGGTGGCGCGCGGCGGTTGGAGCCACGCGAAAGTCACCGGCGGTCGCCGGCTCGGCACGGCTTCCCTTGTTGCGCGTTTACTTGCATCGCCGCTGGAACTTGTCCAGCCTCGCGGCCGCGCGGCGGACCGAATGTCGCAAGGCTTTGCCGTCGCTGATGCAAGGCTTTGCGGGCGCCGCGCCGGTCAAGCCGGAGGACAGTTTGCGGATCGCTCTCTATCAGCCGGACATTCCGCAGAACACCGGCACGATCCTGCGGCTCGCCGCCTGTTTCGGCGTCGCCGTCGACGTCATCGGCCCGACCGGCTTCGACCTCTCCGACCGGGCGTTGCGGCGCGCCGGCCTCGACTATGCCGAGCACGCCGCCCTGACCCGCCACGTCTCGTGGGAGGCGTTCCTCGCCGGACGCGGCGGGGCGACGGGCGGCGGCCGACTGGTGCTGTTGACCACGGCGGCCGAGACGCGCCACTGCGACTTCGCCTTCGCCGCCGACGACGTGCTGCTGTTCGGCCGCGAATCGGCCGGCGCTCCGCCCGCCGTGCACGCTGCGGCGGACGCCCGCGTGCGCATTCCGCTGCGCCCCGGCCGAAGGTCTCTCAACCTCGCCGTCGCCTGCGGCATCGCCGTCGCCGAGGCACTGCGTCAGACCGGCAGCTTCGAGGCCGGCGGCTCGGCGGAAGGCGGTTCCGAGGACGAAGGCCCGGCGGACGTCGGATCCGAGTGCCGCGCATCCAAAGGCGGCCGATCCGGAGGCGGCCCCGCCACGGCCTGAGCCGGCAACTCCGCTCCGCCGGTCGCCTCCCGCAGCAGCCAGTCGCGGAACGCCGCCACCCGCGGCGCCCGTCGGCGCGCCGGCGGATAGACAAGGAAGTAGGCGCTGCCTGGGGCGTGGAGGAGCGGGAACGGTTGCACCAGCGCGCCCCGCGCGATCTCGTCGGCGAAGAACTCCGGCGACAGGATCGCGACGCCCTGACCCGACAGCGCCGCCCGCGCGGCGAGTGTCTGCGATTCGACCCAGAGGCCGCGGCGCGCCGCCAGCGCCGGAGCCTCGACCCCCGCCGCCGCGAACCACTGCCCCCACCAGGGATCGACGGGATCGATCAGCGGCAGGTCCAGGAGATCCGCCGGCGTGCGCAGCGGCCGGCTCGCCGCGAGCAGCTCCGCCGACAGGATCGGCGTGAAGGCGACGTCCATGATGCGGTGACGCGCGAGCCCTGGCCAGTCGCCCTGCCCCATCCGGATCGCTACGTCGACGTCACGGCGGGCGAAGTCGACGAGCTCCGGCGACACCTCGAGCCGCACCGCGACCTCCGGGTGGGCGCGGCCGAAGCCGCCGAGCCGGGGCAGCAGCCAGTGGGCGGCGAAGCTGTTGACGACGGAGAGGGTCAGCGTGCCGCCGCGCTCGCCGCCGATCGCCGCGAACGCCTCGCGCAGGTCGGCGAAGGCGCTGGTCACCGCCGGCTCGAGACGCCGGCCGGCTTCCGACAGCGTCACTCCGCGCGGGCCGCGCAGGAACAGCGGCACGCCGAGCCGCTCCTCCAGCATCTTGATCTGATAGCTCACCGCCGCCTGCGTCATGGCGAGCTCTTCGGCCGCCCGCGTGAACGACAGATGGCGCGCCGCCGCATCGAAGCAGCGCACGGCGGCGAGCGGCGGCAGCGTCGGCAGAGGACTTCTCGCCATAAGCTGACCTTGTGTGCCCTGATCGAGCTTTCGTTGGTCCGCCGCTGTTTATGCCGGCATCGTCTCAGCCTAGACATTGATAGCGCTGAGGCAAGCCGATGTCCCCGATCCTCGCCGCCGTGCTCGCCCTGATCGCCCCGCACCGCCGGGAGCCCGAGTCTACGTACCGCCCCGCCCGCCTCGACCCCGACCGCCTGTCGGCCCATCTCCGCCGAGACCTCGGCCTCGCCGATGGGCGGGAGCGACCGGGGCGCGGGGGTGGTCGAGAGCTGTGAGGGTGGGCAGCCCCGGAATCCCACGCCAAGACGCGTCCCTCCCCTGCCAGGGGGAGGGACAGGCGACCGCAGGTCGCCAGGGTGGGGCCTGTCAATCCGGCCAGGAACGGTCGTTGGGGTGGGGCC
>CALRZT010000351.1:0-5230 GCA_943372725.1 Pseudoxanthobacter soli DSM 19599 | reverse complement strand
CCTACGCGGCCGCGTTCACCGCCGCCCGGCGGGACGGCGTCGAGGTGATCGCCTACGCCTGCCGGGTGACGCCGGAGGGCATCGGCGTCGAACGACCGGTGCTGATCGCAGACTGAGCCGCCCGGGGGTTGTGACGGGTGGGGTGCGATCGCCGCTGCACGCGGCGCCGATCGGGGTTATATGACGAAGGAACGAACCGCCGGGGCGGGCGCGCGGCGACGAGGACGAAGGCATGGTCACCTACGTGGACGCGGCGACTGCGCCGCTGAAGAATACCGGACACGTGCGGCTCTACGGCCGCGACGCGTTCGTCGGCATGCATCGCGCCGGGCGGCTCGCCGCCGAGTGCCTCGACGCCCTGACGCCGCTCGTCCATCCGGGCGTGACGACCGACGAGATCGACGCCTTCGTCTATGATTTCGGCGTCTCCCGCGGCGCGCTGCCGGCGACGCTTTATTATCGCGGCTACCGCAAGTCGACGTGCACCTCGATCAACCACGTCGTCTGCCACGGCATCCCCAACGACAAGCCGCTGCGTGATGGCGACATCGTCAACATCGACGTCACCTTCATCCTCGACGGCTGGCACGGCGATTCGAGCCGCATGTACGGCGTCGGCCAGCTGCGGCGCGCGGCCGAGCGGCTGCTGGAGGTCACCTACGAATCGATGATGCGCGGCATCGCGGTGATCCGGCCGGGCGCCACCACCGGCGACATCGGCGCGGCGATCCAGACCTATGTGGAGGCCGAGCGCTGCTCGGTGGTGCGCGACTTCTGCGGCCATGGCGTCGGCCGGCTGTTCCACGACACGCCGAACATCCTGCACTACGGCCGCCCCGGCGAGGGCATCGAGCTCCGGCCCGGCATGATCTTCACCGTCGAGCCGATGGTGAACCTCGGACGGCCGAACGTGAAGATCCTCGCGGACGGCTGGACGGCGGTGACGCGCGACCGCTCGCTGTCGGCCCAGTACGAGCACACGGTCGGGGTCACCGAGAGCGGCCACGAGATCTTCACCCTGTCGCCGGCCGGTCTCGACCGGCCGCAATCCGCCGGCTGATCGGCACGGGCGCTCGGGGGGGCGTGCGGCAATGGCGGACGGAGACGGTTTCGAAGATGCCCGACCCGCCCGCCGCGGGCAGAAGGCGGCCGCGCCAGGTGACGCAGAAGGGCCGGACGGTCACCGCGCCCGCCTCAGGGCGCGCTTCCGCAGCGCCGGCGCCGATTCGCTCGCCGACTACGAACTGCTGGAACTGATTCTCTTCCGCGCCATTCCGCGCCGCGACACCAAGCCGGTGGCGAAGCGGCTGATCGCCCGTTTCGGCTCGTTCGGCGAGGTGCTCGGCGCGCCGGAGGCCCATCTCGCCGAGGTCGAGGGCGTCGGGCCGGCAGTGGCGCTCGACCTCAAGACGGTGCTCGCCGCCGCCCAGCGCCTGACCCGTGGCCGGGTGCGCGGCAAGCAGGTGCTGGGGTCGTGGAGCCAGGTGATCGAATACTGCCGTGCCGCGATGGCGTTCGCCGAGCGCGAGCAGTTCCGCATTCTCTTCCTCGACAAGAAGAACGCCCTGATCGCCGACGAGCTACAGCAGACCGGCACCGTCGACCACACGCCGGTCTATCCCCGCGAGGTGGTGAAGCGGGCGCTCGAGCTCTCGGCGACCGCGCTCATCCTCGTCCACAACCACCCGTCCGGCGATCCGACGCCGTCGCGCGCCGACATCGACATGACGCGCCACATCGCCGAGGTGGCAAAACCCCTCGGGATCGTCCTCCACGACCACATCATCGTCGGGCGCGACGGCCACGCCTCGCTGAAGGGGCTGCAACTGATCTGAAGGCGCCGACGGCATCGGGGCGGGGCGGTCGCCGCCGACGCCCGGCTCCGACCGCCCGGAAAGCAGGCCCCATTTCGGCTTGCCCAAATACGCGGCATCTCGCCCCGCCACCGCTCGCCTGCCCACGATCAAGGCAAGGGGCGCTTGCGGCGCGCCGCACTTTCCCGGTTAAATCCGGGCGTGCGCCGCCGGCGCGGGCAGGGGACGGGACGGACGATGACGGTGAGCGCCTTCGACGAAATGACCGGTTCCGGTGCTGACGTCCGCCTCGGCTACGAGCGGGTGAAGACCTGGATCGGCGAGACCGACGTGGAGCAACTGCGGGCCCGCCAGCACGAGGCCGAGCTCCTCTTCCGGCGGATCGGCATCACCTTCTCGGTCTACGGCGACGCGGAGGCCGAGGAGCGCATCATCCCGTTCGACATCGTGCCGCGGGTGCTCACCCGCGCCGAGTGGGACCGCCTCTCCGCCGGCCTCGTGCAGCGGGTGAAGGCGCTCAACGCCTTCCTCGGCGACATCTACGGCAAGGGCGAGGTCGTCCGCGCCGGCGTCATCCCCGAGGACCTCGTCTACGGCAATCCCTACTACCGGCCGGAGATGGCCGGCGTCGCGGTGCCGCACGGCGTCTATGTGCCGATCGCCGGCATCGACATCGTCCGCGTCGACGCCGACACCTTCTACGTGCTCGAGGACAATGCCCGCACGCCCTCCGGCGTCTCCTACATGCTGGAGAACCGCGAGGTGATGATGCGGCTGCTGCCGGACCTCTGCCAGACGCACCGCATCGCGCCCGTCGAGAACTATCCGGACGAGCTGCTCGCGACGCTGCGCTCGCTCGCGCCGGCGTCGGCACCCGGCTTTCCGACGGTGGCGCTCCTGACGCCCGGCCCCTTCAACAGCGCCTACTACGAGCACTCGTTCCTGGCCGACAAGCTCGGCGTCGAGCTCGTCGAGGGCAGCGACCTCTTCGTCAGCGAGAACGTCGTCTACATGCGCACGACCCAAGGGCCGCGCCGGGTCGACGTGCTCTACCGCCGCCTCGACGACGACTTCCTCGACCCGCTGGTGTTCCGGCCCGATTCGGTGCTCGGCGTGCCCGGGCTGCTGTCGGCCTACCGGGCCGGCAACATCGCGCTCGCCAACGCCGTCGGCACCGGAGTCGCCGACGACAAGGCCGTCTACACCTACATGCCCGAGATCGTGCGCTTCTATCTCGGCGAGGAACCGATCCTGCAGAACGTGCCGACCTGGCGCTGCCGCGAGCCCGACGCCCTTGCCTATGTGCTCGAGAACATGGCCGACCTCGTCGTCAAGGAGGTCTCGGGCTCGGGCGGCTACGGCATGCTGGTCGGCCCGAAGTCGGACGCCGCCACCATCGCCGCCTTCCGCGACAAGGTGAAGGCCAATCCGACGAACTACATCGCGCAGCCGACGCTGGCGCTGTCGACCTGCCCGACCTTCGTCGGGGAAGGCGTGGCGCCGCGCCACGTCGATCTCAGGCCGTTCGTGCTGACGGGCTCGGACCGCATCCGCATCGTTCCCGGCGGCCTCACCCGCGTCGCCCTCAAGGAGGGATCGCTGGTGGTCAATTCGAGCCAGGGGGGCGGCACCAAGGACACCTGGGTCGTCGACTGAGAGGGCGCTCGGGCAGCCTTCGCCCCGCCTGCCGCCGCCGCGCCGTTCCCTTCCGAGAAAGCCTCCCCGATGCTCTCCCGCACCGCCGATACCCTCTACTGGCTCGCCCGCTACGTCGAGCGGGCCGAGAACACCGCGCGCATCCTCGACGCCGCGCTCCGGCTCGCCACGCTGCCGGCCGGCTACGGCGGCAGCTCCAACGAGTGGGAATCGGCGGTGGCCGCCACCGGTTCCGAGGACCTGTTCCGCAGCCTCTACGGTGAGGCGACCCAGGCGACGGTGGTCGATTTCCTCGCCTTCTCGCCCGACAACCCGTCGAGCATCCGCAACTGTCTCGAGATCGCCCGCCACAACGCGCGCGCCGTGCGGACGGCGCTGACCATCGAGATGTGGGAGGCGATCAACGGCGCCTGGCTCGAGATGAAGCGCTTCGACGGGGCGACGATGACGCGTCCGCGCCTCGGCGAGTTCCTGTCCTTCGTCAAGGAGGCCTCGCTGCGCTTCGACGGCTCGGCCTACCGCACGATGCTGCGCAATGACGCCTTCGACTTCTTCCGCATCGGCGTCTACCTGGAGCGGGCGGACTCGACGGCGCGCATCCTCGACGTGAAGTCGCACATCCTGTTGCCGGAGGGGCAGTCGGTCGGCGGCGGCCTCGACTATTTCCAGTGGTCGGCGATCCTGAGATCGGTCTCGGCGCTCACCTCCTACCACTGGGTCTACCGCGAGAGCCTCCGGCCGCGCCTGGTCGCCGACCTCCTGATCCTGCGCCGCGAGATGCCGCGCTCGCTGACGAGCTGCTACGAGAACGCCACCCGCCACCTCGACTACCTGGCGCGGACCTACGGGCGGCAGGGCCCGAGCCAGCGGCTCGCCCGCGCTTCCTACGCGCGCCTCGAGAGCATGGAGATCACCACAGTGTTCTCCACGGGCATGCACGCCTTCCTCGTCGACTTCATCGGCGAAAACAACCGGCTCGGTCAGGCGATCTCCGAGCAGTACCTCGTCTGAGAGAGCACCGGGAGGCGGCGGCGCGGCGATGCGGCTTCGGATCACCCACGAGACGACCTACCGCTACACCCGGCCGGTGGCGCGCGCGATCCAGGTGCTGCGGCTCACCCCGCAGAACCACAATGGCCAGTTCGTCGCCGACTGGCGGCTCGACCTCTCGGCCGACGGCCGGCTGACGCCGATCGACGACCCCTTCGGCAACAGTGCCCACTCCTTCTCGGCCGACGGCCCGCTCGAGGAACTGACCATCACCGCCTCCGGCGAGGTCGGGTCCGACGACACCGCCGGCATCGTCCGGGGTGCCATCGAGCGGCTGCCGATGCCGGTCTACCGGCGCCAGACGCCGCTGACGACGGCCGACGAGGCGCTGGCGGACTTCGCCCACGCCACCGCCTTCGGCTCGGACGACCCGCTCGACCTGCTGCATGCCCTGAACCGCGGCCTGCACGAGCGCCTGCGCCGCGACCCGCCCTCGGCGACGCCGGTGCGGGCCGCCGCGGAGACGTTCGCCGACGGCGGCGGCACCTCGCAGGAACTCGCCCACGTCTTCCTCGCCGCCGCCCGTGCCGCCGGCGTGCCCTGCCGCTACGTCGCCGGCTACCTCTACCGTGACGCCGGCGGTCGCGAGAGCGACGCCGGCCACGGCTGGGCGGAGGCGCACGTCGACGGCATCGGCTGGATCGGCTTCGATCCCTCCCTCGGCGTCTGCCCGGCCGACGCGCACGTGCGCGTCGCCACGGCCCTCGACT
>CALRZT010000350.1:0-5245 GCA_943372725.1 Pseudoxanthobacter soli DSM 19599 | reverse complement strand
GCCAGCGGCGAGTATCGCGAGCCGCGCGGCGAACTCGTGGTGACGGCGCCGGTGATGTTCGGCAAGCTCCACGTCGCCCCGGTCGTCCATGCCTTCCTGGCCGCCTATCCGCCGGTCACCGTACGGCTGATCCTGTCGGATCAGGTGATCGACCTCGTCGAAGCCCATGTCGATGTGGCGGTGCGCATCGGCCGCATGCCCGACAGTCGGCTGATCGGCCGTCAGGTCGGACATGTGCGCTGGATCGCCAGCGCGAGCCCGGACTATCTCGCCCGACGCGGCGAGCCCGCCGACCCCGATGCCCTCGGCGACCACGACTGCATCGCCTTCGAGGGGCCGCAGACCCGCCGTAGCTGGACATTCGGCATGGGTGCGTCCGAGCGCGTGGTGCCGATCCGGCCGCGCTTCTCGGTCAACACGGCCGATGCGGTGGTGGAGGCGGCGGCCGCCGGCCTCGGTGTCGCGCGCCTGATGTCATACCAGGTCGCGGCGGCCATCGCCGACGGACGCCTCGTCCCCGTGCTTCGCCAGTGGGATGGTCGTCCGGCCCCGGTCAACCTCGTTCACCAGCCGCAACCGGTGCAGCCGCTGAAGCGCCGGGCCTTCCTCGACTTCGTCGCGCCGCGATTGAGCCTCGCCCTGGCGAAAATCGAAGAGACCTTCGGCGAGGAGGCCTGACCGGGAGGAAACGTCAGCCGAAGACGCCCAACAAGGCGCCTGCGAGGTAAAATCGCTCAGTCTGAGTGCCCGGTTCAGCATGACCGTCCATGGTGCGACCAACGCGTTGGTGCTTTTCCTCTCGAAGGGGCTCTGCGTTGATCTGAAGCCACAGGGCACACACGTCCGGGCCGAGTTCCGGCCGTCTCACGCTCCGAGATCTGGGGTCACGCCAGCGCCGACGTCACCACCATGACCGGGGTAATGGAGGTCGGCGACCGCGTCAGTGCGGCGCTGGTCGGTTTCGATCGCCGCGAAGCCGTCACGATTCCGCCGTCGCCCGAGGTGCATCAGTGGAGCGCCCATTCAGGCCGCGCGTCAGGCGATGCTCCCACACATGCGTCAGGGACACCCCGCGGCGCGCTACCAGACAGCCAACTGACACGCTTGCAGCCACGCGCGCGATCGAACGCGACAGACGCACGAAAGATGATGCTCCATGTCCGACAAGTCCCTCTTCGCGCCCTACGAGCTCGGCCCGCTCACGCTCTCCAACCGCATCGTCATGGCGCCGCTGACCCGCAACCGTGCAGGTCCCGGTCTCGTGCCGAGCCGGTACGCGGCGGAGTACTATGCCCAGCGCGCCGGTGCCGGGCTCATCATCACGGAGGCCACCCAGGTCTCTGAGCAGGCGCAGGGCTACCAGGACACGCCCGGCCTCTATACGCCCGAACAGATCGCCGGCTGGCGGACGGTGACCGACGCAGTCCACGCCAGGGGCGGACGCATCTACGTCCAGCTCTGGCATGTCGGCCGCGTCAGCCATGTCGATCTGCTCGGCGGCAAGGCACCCGTCGCACCGTCGGCCATCCGCGCCGAGACGAAGACCTTCGTCAACAATGGCTTTGCCGACGTCTCGCAACCGCGCGCGCTCGAGGCCGGCGAGATTCCCGCCATCGTCGAGACCTTCCGTCAGGCCGCCGCCAACGCGATCGCGGCGGGCTTCGACGGGGTCGAGGTGCATGGCGCCAACGGCTATCTCCTCGACCAGTTTCTGCGCGAGACGGCGAATGTCCGGACGGATTCCTACGGCGGCTCGATCGAGAACCGCGCCCGCCTGCTGCTGGAGGTGACCGAGGCGGTGGCGCGGCAGATCGGCGCCGATCGCACCGGTGTGCGCCTCTCACCCGTCTCGCCGGCTGGCGGCAGCGTGATGTCGGGCAACGAGCAGCCGCAGTTCGATCATGTCGTGGCGCAGCTCGACAGGCTCGGCATCACCTATCTCCACATCGTCGAGGGCGCCACCGGCGGCCCGCGCGATGTGGCTGCGTTCGACTTCGGATCGCTCCGCCGCCGCTTCAGGCACACCTACATCGCCAACAACGGCTACGATCTCGAGCTTGCACGGTCACGCCTGGCCGCCGGCGAGGCGGACCTGTTCGCGTTCGGCCGTCCGTTCATCGCCAATCCCGATCTGGTCGAGCGACTGCGGGCCGGCGCATCGCTCGCGCATCCCGATCCTGCCACGATCTATGGCGGCGGCGCTGCGGGCTACACGGACTATCCCGCCATGACCGCCCAATCCGGCCACTGACCGGCCCGGGTGCCACACCGCGTGTGGCACCCGCCCTCGGGCTCAGGACAGTAGCCGCCGGCAGTCATCGACGGGTGCAGCCTCACTCCCACTCGATCGTGCCGGGCGGCTTGCTCGTCACGTCGTAGACGACGCGGTTGACGCCGCGGATCTCGTTGATGATGCGGGTCGCCGTGCGGCCGAGGAAGCCCATGTCGAAGGGGTAGAAGTCCGCCGTCATGCCGTCGATCGAGGTCACCGCCCGCAGCGCCAGCACGTGCTCGTAGGTGCGCCCGTCCCCCATCACGCCGACCGTCTGCACCGGCAACAGCACCGCGAAGGCCTGCCAGATGACGTCGTAGAGGCCGGCCGCGCGAATCTCCTCGAGGTAGATCGCGTCGGCGCGGCGGAGCACGTCGAGCTTCTCGCGGGTGATGCCGCCCGGGCAGCGGATGGCGAGGCCCGGACCCGGGAACGGGTGGCGGCCGACGAAGCTCTCCGGCAGGCCGAGCTCGCGGCCGAGCGCCCGCACCTCGTCCTTGAAGAGCTCGCGCAGCGGCTCGACGAGTTTCATGTTCATCCGCTCGGGCAGGCCGCCGACATTGTGGTGCGACTTGATCGTCACCGACGGGCCGCCGGAGAACGAGACGCTCTCGATGACGTCGGGATAGAGCGTGCCCTGGGCGAGGAATTCGGCGCCGCCGAGCTTCTTCGCCTCCGCCTCGAAGACCTCGATGAACAGGCGCCCGATGGTCTTGCGCTTCGTCTCGGGGTCCGCCTCGCCTTCCAGCGCCGACAGGAACATCTCGCTCGCGTCGACGTGGACGAGCGGAATGTTGTAGTGGCCGCGGAACAGGCCGACGACCTCCTCCGCCTCGTTGAGGCGCATCAGCCCGTGGTCGACGAAGATGCAGGTGAGCTGGTCGCCGATCGCCTCGTGGATGAGGACGGCGGCGACCGCCGAATCGACGCCGCCCGAGAGCCCGCAGACGACGCGGCCCTTGCCCACCTGGGCACGGATCTTGTCGATCATCGCCTGCCGGTAGGCCGACATCGTCCACTCGGACTTGAGCCCGGCGATCTTGTGGACGAAGTTCCACAGGAGCCGGCCGCCGTCGGGCGTGTGGACCACTTCCGGGTGGAACATCAGCCCGTAGAAGTGCCGGTCCTCGTCGGCGATGACGGCGAAGGGCGCGTTCGGCGAGGCGGCGTAGACCTCGAAGCCGGCCGGCATCTCGGTGATGCGGTCGCCGTGGCTCATCCACACCGGATGCTTGCCGCCCATCTCCCAGACGCCGTCGAACAGCGCGCTCGGCCCCCGGACGGTGACGTCGGCACGGCCGAACTCGCGATGGTGGCCGCCCTCGACGGTGCCGCCGAGCTGCTCGGCCATCGTCATCTGGCCGTAGCAGATGCCGAGGACGGGGATGCCTGCCTCGAACACCGCCTGGGGCGCCCGTGGAGAACCCGCGTCCGGCACCGAGGCCGGGCCGCCGGAGAGGATCACCGCCTTCGGCTTCAGGCGCCGGAAGGCCGCCTCGGCGGTCTGGAAGGGATGGATCTCGCAGTAGGTGCCGTTCTCGCGCACGCGGCGGGCGATCAGCTGCGTCACCTGGCTGCCGAAGTCGATGATGAGGACGGTGTCGGTCATGGGGCGCCGTTGTCCTTGAAAGTCAGGCTCTCCTAGGGGCTAACGCGCCCTTTGTCCACGAAGGCCGGCCCGCGTTGGCCGCGGAGCGGCAATGCCCGCCGCGAGGGGCTTGCGCTGCGGCCCGATCACGGGCGCAATCGCGGCCTTGAGCCCGGGAGCCGATCCATGCACGCCGTGATGACACCGTTCGCGAGACCCCTCGCCGCCGCCCTCGTGCTCTGCGCCGTGGCTGTTTCGGGGCCGGCCGCCGCCAACGATTCCTCCGCCGAACTCGCCGCCGGCGGCCTCGTCTTCGTCCACAATGACGCGATCGAGATGCGCGCGGAGGACCTGTTAGTCTCGACCCGGCTGGTGCGCGTCAAATACCGCTTCTTCAACCGCACGGAGGAGGACGTCACCAATCTCGTCGCCTTCCCGATGCCGGACATCACCATCTCTTCGTCCGAGGAGAACATCTCCTTCCCGACCGAGGACCCGGTCCGGATCTTCGACTTCACCACCGAGGTGGACGGCGCCCCAGTCGCGACGTCCGTCGAGCAGCGCGTCACCGCCCACGGCCTCGACCGCACGGCGCTTTTGACGGGCATGGGCCTGCCGCTCGCGCCGCACCTTCGCTCGACCAACATGGCGCTCGACGCGCTGCCGGCCGACCGCTGGGACGAGCTCATCCGGCTCGGCCTCGCCGAGGTCGTCGAGTACGACGACACCGGCACCGGCATGAAGCGGCACCTCGAGGCGCGCTGGACGCTGCACACGACGTTCTACTGGGAGCAGCGCTTCCCGGCCGGCGCCGAGACGCTGGTGGAGCACCGCTACGTGCCGAGCGTCGGCCTGTCGGTCGGCTCGATGATCGGCCAGCCGGGGGCCGCGAGCGACCCTTACACGCGGCCGGCGATCGACAAGTACTGCGTCGACAAGGGGTTCCTCGCCGCCGCAGAGCGGGCCGCGAAGAAGGTCGAGGGCGGCTATCTCGCCGAAGAGCGCGTCGGCTACATCCTGACGACCGGTGCCAACTGGGCCGGGCCGATCGGCGAATTCCGCCTCGTCGTCGACAAGGGCGCGCCCGACAATCTCGTCAGCTTCTGCGCCGAAGGGGTCACGAAGATCGGCCCGACGCTGTTCGAGGTCCGCAAGACCGACTACGTGCCGACGGAGAACCTCGACGTGCTGATCCTGACGCGCTCGCTGCAGTAGCGGCAGCGTCAGGCCTGGCGGGTCATCACTGCGACGAAGAAACCGTCGGTGCCGGCGCTCGCCGGCGTCAGCCGGATGGCGCGGCCGGCCTCGCCGACGGTCGTCACGAAGCGCTCCGGCACGACGTCGGAGAAGGCGGCGAGCCAGCTTTCGGCAGGCTCCGCCAGGGC
>CALRZT010000349.1:0-5249 GCA_943372725.1 Pseudoxanthobacter soli DSM 19599 | reverse complement strand
ACCTCCCCCGCGAGGGGGGAGGGTTTGCGTGGTGCCCTTCCTCGACATGAGAGGGCAGGGCTTGCGTCGTGCTCGCCGAGAGGCTCAGCTCACCGCCGCCTTGCCGTCCTTGCCTGCGAGCTCGGCGATCGTCCGGTCCACGGCGATCTCGAACCCCTTCAGCGTGTCCTTCAGGCAGCCGTCGTCGTGGGCCTCGCAGACGAACCAGGGCTCGCGGGAGTCCGGCTCGCAGAGCACGCCCTCGTCGTGCAGGTGCTGGGCCATCGCGTCGTAGAAGGTGTAGTCCGACGACTTCCAGTCTCGGTAGGTCGCGGGCGGCTTCGAGGCGAAGAACAGGCCGCCCATCGACGGGTGGCCGGCGAACGAGTGGGCGATGCCGCGCGCCTTCAGCACCCGGCTCATGCCCTCCTGCATCTTCCTGCCATAGGCGGCGATCGTCTCCAGCGCCGGCGTCTCCTCGATGATCTCGAGGGTCTTCTCGGCGGCGGCGAGCGACACGCAGTGGCCGGTGTAGGTGCCGCCGTGGGCGACGCCGCGGCCGTACAGCCGCATGATCTCCTCGCGCCCGCCGATCGCCGAAATCGGGTAGCCGTTCGCCATCGCCTTGGCGAAGGTGCAGAGGTCGGCCTTCACCCCCATCACCTCCTGGATGCCGCCGCGCGCCACCCGGAAGCCCGACTTCACCTCGTCGATGATGAGGACGACGCCGTAGCGGTCGCAAAGCTCGCGGACGGCGCGGACGTACTCGACGTCGGCGGTGATGCCGCAGCAGTTGCCCTGGATTGGCTCCATCAGCATCGCCGCGATCTCGTGGCCCTTGCGCCTGAACAGGTCCTCGAGGTGGTTGGCGTCGTTCATCGGCGCGACGTGCAGGAGCTGTCGCAGGACCTCCGGCACGCCCTGCGAATAGGGGACGACCGCCGGATCGGCGTCGGTCTTCGCCGGGTCCCAGCCGTCCATGCCGAGCGTCCACAGCGCGGCGTCGAACAGTCCGTGGTAGCCGCCCTCCAGCAGCACGTAGCTGCTGCGCTTGGTATAGGCACGGGCGAGGCGAAGTGCCGCCATCACCGCCTCGGTGCCGGAGTTCGAGAAGCGCACCAGCTCGGCCGCCGGCACCATGCGCGAGATGCGCTCGGCGACGCGGTATTCGGCCTCCGTCGACAGTGCGAAGACGCCGCCGATCTCGAGGCTCGCCCGCACGGCGTCGTCGACCCGGCTGTCGGCATAGCCGAGGATCGCCGGCCCGTAGCCGAGCCGGTAGTCGACGTAGGAGTTGCCGTCGATGTCGGTGATGCGGCCGCCGCGCCCGTGGCGGACGTAGATCGTCTTGTCCTCGCCCCAGTAGCGGAAGTTCGAGGCGACCCCGAGCGGCAGCTTGGTCAGGGCCTTCTGGAAGTGCGCGTTGCTCTGCGTGAGCTGGCGTCCCATGGCGGCTCTCCTTCTTTGCGGGCGAGCGCTCCCGTGCCCGGCAAATCGCTTCGCCACGGCTTCGAGATCGGCAGTCGCCACATCCGAATTGTGAGGCGCAGCATGCCACGAGGCACCGTCGCTGTCCAGCTTAATGAACGAACGTTCAATCAGAGACTGGCTGAACATACGTTCAAGAAGGGTTGCCGGCGGCGGAAATCGGCGTATCCTTCGCCGCGTCAGGGAGGCCCAGTCCATGTCCATCGGAGCCCGCCGCGCGGCCCGGAACAGAGCGTCCGGCGACGGCGTTGCCGCCGTGTCTCCACAGCCGGCTGAGCGGGTGGCGGCGCCACCCCTTGACCGCGATGCGGCGGCATTGCTCGATAGCGCCGGCCTCCGCCGTCGCGAGGGTCGCCGCCCGGGCCGCCGCGGGCTCGCGCAAGGAACATCCCCGCATGGTCGCGCCGCCGAAGCGCCGCGTTCAGTCGAGCCGCCGAGGCTCGCTCGCCCTCAGCGGAGCCGCCGCATGGGCGTGACGGCGCCGGCGCGCGCGCAGCGCCAGAACACCAAGGCGATCCGCCGGCAGGAGCTCATCGAGGCGACGATCGACCAGCTCGCCAAGCGCGGCTTCGAGGGCACGACGCTCGCCGACGTCGCCACCGCCGCCGGCATGTCGCGCGGCATCGTCAACTTCCACTTCGATACGAAGGAGAAGCTGCTCGTCGAGACGCTGCGGACGCTCTCCGACGAGTATCGCGGCCACTGGAAGGCGGCGCTGAAGGCGGCCGGTACCGACCCCGGCGCGCGCCTCTGGGCGCTCGTCTCGGCCGACTTCGACAGGCGCATCTGCACGCCGCGCAAGCTCGGCGCCTGGTGCGCCTTCTGGGGCGAGGCGAAGTCGCGACCGACCTACCGCGATCTCTGCAGCGCCAACGACGAGGACTACCAGGCGACCGTCATCGAGCTCTGTCGCGACCTTGCCGCCCCCGGCCAGGATCACGCGGCGCTCGCCCGCGTCATCGTCTGCATGCTGGAGGGCCTCTGGCTGCACCTGATGATGGCGCCGAAGGACCTGAAGCGGGAACAGGCGCTCGCCTCCGCCCGCTATCACCTCGTCAGCGTCTTCCCGGCCCGTTTCACCGTCGATGGGCCCGTCGCAGCGGAGGCGACGCCATGAGCTTCGCCCTCTCCGACGCGGCGCTCGCCCGCCAGGCGGCGGTCCGCCGCTTCGTCGACACCGAACTGATCCCGTGGGAGATCGAGGCCGAGCTCAACGAGGGCGAAATTCCCGCCGAGGCGCTGAAGCGCCACAAGGCGATGGCTCAGGACCTCGGCTTGCCGCGCTTCGACGTGCCGGCCGAGCACGGCGGGCTGGCGCTGCCGATCCTCGACCAGGTGGCGGCGATCGAGCCGGTCGGCCGCGTCACCAACGGCCTCGGCTGGTGCTATCCGGAAGCGCAGGCCTGGATGTTCGAGGCGTGCAGCCCGGCGCAGATCGAGGCCTTCATCAAGCCGATGATGCGCGGCGAGTGCTACTTCGCCTACGCCATCACCGAGGAAGGGGCGGGCTCCGACGTCGACGACATCGTCGCGACCGCCCGCCGCGTCGGCGATGAGTACGTCATCGACGGCGAGAAGTGGCACGTGACGAGTGCCAACCTCGCGGACGTGCTGCTCGTCCAGGCGAAGTTCACCGGCGGGCCGGCGGACGGCGCCCACGGCCTGTTCTTCGTCGACGCCCGGGCGCCCGGCATCGAGACCGTGCGCACCCCGGCCTACACCCACACCTATCGCCACCACCATCCGATCCTGCGCTTCACCGGGGTCCGCGTGCCGGCGGACAACCTCATCGGCCGTCGCGAGGGGGCGGGGATGGCCTTCACCTACGCCTGGTTCCGCCGCGAGCGGCTGATGATCGCCGCCCGCTGCTGCGGGGCAATGGAGCGGCTGATCGAGGAGGCGACGGCCTTCGCCAAGGCCCGCATCATCGGCGGCGTGCCGATCGCCGAGCGCCAGCTCGTGCAGGCGATGCTGGCCGACTGCGTCGTCGACCTGCACACGTCCCGCATGGTGACGTGGGAGGCGGCGGCAGCGCACGATCGCGGCCTCGACCTGAAGTCGTTGCACGCGCGCTGTTCCATTGCGAAGCTGGTGGCGTCTGAAGCGGCCGGCCGCGTCGCCGACCGCGCCGTGCAGATCTTCGCGGGGCGTGGCTACATGCGCGAGAACGTCGCCGAGCGCTTCCTGCGCGAACTGCGCGTCGACCGCATCTGGGAGGGAACGAGCGAGATTCAGCGCCTCATCATCGCCGGCGGGCTCGTCAAGCGCGGGCTGGCCGGCACGATCGGGGCGGGAGGCTGAGGCTCGCACGGGAACGGGAGTGCCGACGAGACGGAAACCAGGTGTCCGCGCGCGGCCCGGAGACGGTCGCCAGGGGATGCCGGACGGCCTTCCGGCCGAAACGGTCGGGACGGCTCTCGAGAGGGGAGAACCGACGATGAAGCCCACCGCCTTCACCCGGCGCGCCATTGTGCGCCTCTCCGCCGCCTGTACCCTCGCCCTGGCCGTGCCCGGGCTCTCCACCGCCTTCGCCCAGGACGCCGAAAAGGTCGTCAACGTCTACAACTGGGTCGACTATATCGGCGAGACGACCATCGCCGACTTCGAGAAGGAGACCGGCATCAAGGTTGTCTACGACACCTATGATGCCTCCGAGACCGTCGACGCCAAGATGATGGCCGGCCGGTCCGGCTACGACGTCGTGCTGCACGGCTCGAACTTCATGCAGCGCCTGATCAAGTCCGGCGTGTTCCAGAAGATCGCGAAGGACAAGCTCACCGGCTATGGCAACCTCGATCCCGAGATCATGCAGGTGCTGGCCAATGCCGATCCCGGCAACGAGTACGGTGTGCCGTACATGTGGGGCACCGTCGGCATGACCTACAACATGGCGATGGTAAAGGAACGCCTCGGCGAGGACGCGCCCCTCGACAGCCTCGATATCCTGTTCAAGCCGGAATATGCCTCCAAGCTCGCCGACTGCGGCATCTCGGTGCTGGAATCGCCGACCGACGTGATCCCGATGGCGCTCGCCTATCTCGGCAAGGACCCGAACTCGACCAACCCGGCCGACTACGAGGCCGTCGTCGAGCTGTTCAAGCCGATCCGCCAGTACATCAAGACCTTTGATTCGGCGAACTACCTCAACGCCTTGCCGAACAAGGAACTGTGCATGGCGATGACCTGGTCGGGCGACTATGCCACCGCCTCGACGCGGGCGGCGGAAGCCGGCGTCGACATCGAGCTCGCCTACTACATTCCGAAGTCGGGCGTGCCCTCGTGGTTCGACGTATGGATGATCCCGGCCGATGCGCCGCATCCGGAGAACGCGCTCATCTTCGTCGACTACATGCTGCGCCCGCAGGTGATCGCCGACGCGACGAACTTCACCTACTACGCCAACGCCAACAAGGCGGCGACCGAGCTCGTCACCAAGGAGATCGTCGAGGACACGGCGATCTATCCGGACGCCGCGACGATGGCCCGGCTGTTCACCCGCAACGAACTCCCCCCCGCCGCCGACCGCACCCGCACCCGCGCCTGGAGCAAGATCAAGACGGGGCAGTGAGGCGGATCGGCGATCGCAGCGGGGGGCGATGGGGATGCGGCGAGGGTTGTGTTACTCGAGCAGGTTCAAACTCACAGACGCAAACACTCCGCCCCTGCGGGGGAGGGTAGGGAGGGGGGGCGCCACGAACTCGGTGCTCAGACAATCTCTCGACGCCCGCCGCGAGCTCCACTTCGCCAGAGCCTCTGGAACTGAGTTTGCCGCTCCCCCCCTC
>CALRZT010000348.1:0-5249 GCA_943372725.1 Pseudoxanthobacter soli DSM 19599 | reverse complement strand
GCCGTGGCGGCAATCGAGGCCTACGACGTGCGCTGCCCCGGCCCGACGGCGCGGGTGCGGCTGCTCTCGGGCGGCAACATGCAGAAGCTGGTGCTGGCGCGTGCCCTCATTCCGGAGCCGAAGCTGGTGCTCGCCGCCCAGCCCTCGCGCGGCCTCGACGTCGGCGCGACGCAGGCCGTGCACGCCCGCCTGATCGAGGCCCGCGGCCGCGGCGCGGCGGTGCTGCTGATCACGGAAGACCTCGACGAGTTGCTAGCGCTGTCCGACCGCGTCGTCGTGCTCTTCCACGGCCGGCTGACCGAGGCCGGCGAAAACCGCGACCTCGACATCCGCCGCATCGGCCTGATGATGGCCGGGCAGGAGGTGGCAGATGTGGGATGAAGGGATCTACCGGCCGGCGGAGGATCCTCTGCAAATGATCCGGATCATCGGCGTCGATACCGAGGCCGTCGGTCGCCGTGAGTTTGTCAGTGACAGACACCTGATATTTTGCTGCGAGTTGCGCGAGAACTCTTACAATCACCTGATCTCCTATCGCCGCACCGAGGCGGAGGACTCGGAGATCTGTATCTTCGATATCCGCTGCGACGCCGAGTCCGGTCTTCTGACCGACATCCGAGGTGTCGTCATGAGTCGCAAAAGCAAGACCCCACTGCATATTCCAACTCAGTACCGCCGCGGCGCGCCCGTGATCGAGGTGCCGGCTTCGATGAGAACCAAGCTGTATTCCGATGTCCGTATCTATTTTGGAGATACCTTCGTTGATATCGATCTCGGCCATGATTTCCCGGCGGTGGAATGCATTGTCGATGGAGACACGTATTTCCTTTTGACTGAAGACCATCGTCTGGCTGCGATACGTTTCGCCGGGATTCCGGACGACGAGGTCGAAGCCTGCGAGAACACGTTTGACCACCACAGCGGGCCGCGCCTCTACATCACGACGGACGGCACGGACGGTGGCACCAAGATTAAGCAGGGCCGCTGATGATCCGGCTCGAGCCGCGGACCCGCATCTCGCCGGCCTTAGCGCTGGGCGTGCCGGTGGCGGCGGTGGTGGTGGCGCTGCTGCTCGCCGCGGTGCCGCTCGCCTTCGCCGGCGTGCCGGTGGGGGCGGCCTTCGTGTTGATGGCGCAGGGGGCGGCGGGATCGGTCTATGCGCTGACGGAGACGCTGACGCGGGCGACGCCCTTGATCTTCACCGGGCTCGCCGCCGCCGTCGCCTTCCGGGCGCGGCTCTGGAACATCGGCGCCGAGGGACAGCTCTATGCCGGGGCGCTGGCCACGGTGGCGATCGGCGCCGGCGCCGTGACGCTGCCGCCGGCGCTCATGATCCCGCTCGTCGCCATCGCCGGAGCGGCGGCGGGCGCCGTGATGATGCTGGTGCCGACGCTCTTGAAGACGCGCTTCGGCGTCGACGAGGTGGTGACGACGCTGCTGTCGAACTTCATCGTCATCCTGTTCGTCTCGATGATGCTCGACGGGGCGCTGAAGGACCCGATGGGCGGCGGCTGGCCGCAATCGGCGCCGGTGCTGCCGGAGGCGGAGCTGCCGCGGCTCGTCGCCCAGACGCGGCTGCATGCGGGATTGCTCGCGGCGCTGGCCGCCGCCGTGCTGATCTGGGCGTTCGACCGCTTCACCGTCTGGGGCTTCGAGGCCCGCGCCGTCGGCCTCAACCCGGCCGGGGCGCGCTTCGCCGGCATCCGGGTGAACGCCACCTTCGTGCGGGTGGCGATCCTGTCGGGGGCGCTCGCCGGGCTCGCCGGCGTGTCGGAGGTGGCGGGGCTGAAGGGCAACCTCACCCAGGACCTGTCGCCGGGCTTCGGCTACACCGGCATCGTCGTCGCCATGCTCGCCATGCTGCACCCGCTCGGCGTCGTCGTCGCGGCGGTGTTCATGGCCGGCGTGTTCGTCGGCGCCGACACGATGGGCCGCACGCTCGGCGTGTCGAGCTACATCGCCAACCTCATCGTCGCGCTGTCGCTTTTGACGATGCTGGTCGGCCAGCTGTTCCTGCAGTGGAAGGTCGGCTGGCGCGGGCGGCCGGCCGCGGGAGGGCGGGCATGATCGAGGCCCACGACATGCTGGCGACCGTCGCCTTCTGGATCGCGGCGCTGCGCATCGCGACGCCGCTGATCTTCGGCGTCCTCGGCGAGCTCGTCTGCGAGCGGGCGGGCGTGCTCAACCTCGGCATCGAGGGAATCATGACGGCCGGCGCCATGGCCGGCTGGATGAGCGTCTATTTCGGCGCCGATCTCTGGACCGGCGTCGCGGTGGCGGCGCTGGTCGGCGCGTCGCTCGGGCTGCTGCACGCGCTGCTGACGGTGGTGCTCGGGCGCTCACAGCACGTCACCGGCATCGGCATCACGCTGTTCGCCTCGTCGGGCAGCTACTTCCTCTACCGGATGATCCTGCCGGACGTGTCGTCGCCGCCGCGGATCGAGCCGTTCCAGCCGGTCGGCTGGGCGTGGCTGGAGGCGATCCCGTTCATCGGGCCGATCCTCGCCGGCCAGACGGCGCTGACCTTCCTGGCGCTGGCGCTCGCCGCCCTCGTGTCGTTCGTGCTGTGGAAGACGCCGGCGGGGCTCGCGGTGCGGGCGGTGGGCGAGAACCCGGCGGCGGCGGAGGCGCAGGGCATCGACCCGACGCGAGTGCGCATCCTCGCCGTCGTCGCCGGCTCGGCAATCATGGCGATCGGCGGGGCGTTCCTGACGATGTCGGCCTTCAACGCCTTCTTCTTCGAGATGATCGCCGGCCGCGGCTGGATCGCGCTCGCCCTCGTCGTCTTCGGCTCGTGGATGCCGGGCAAGGCGGTGCTCGGCGCCATCCTGTTCGGCGCCTTCGACGCCTTCCAGGTGCGGCTGCAGCAGGCGATGGGTGGCGCCATCCCGCACCAGATCTTCCTGATGCTGCCCTACGTCCTGTCGATCGTCGCCCTGGTGGTGGTGTCGCGACGCGCGGCGGTGCCGAAGGCGCTGATGATCCCGTATGTGAAGGGGCAGCGGTGATGCGCCCCTCGAGGAGTTGTCCATGCTCGACCTGATCGTCCGCCGCGCCAACCTGCCCGACGGGCGCACCGGCATCGACATCGCCGTCAAGGACGGCCGCATCGTCGAGACGGCGACGGCGATCGGCACGGCGGCGGCGCGCGAGATCGACGCCACCGGCCGGCTGGTGACGCCGCCCTTCATCGACATCCACTTCCACATGGATGCGACGCTGTCGCTCGGCCTGCCGCGGCTCAACACCTCCGGCACGCTGCTGGAAGGCATCGCACTGTGGGGCGAGCTGAAGCCGATCCTGACCCAGGAGGCGGTGCTGGAGCGGGCGCTGCGCTACTGCGACCTGGCGGTGGCGCAGGGCCTGCTCGCCGTGCGCACCCACGTCGACGTCTGCGACGACCGGCTGCTCGCCGTCGAGGCGCTGCTGGAGGCGAAGAAGCGCGTTGCGCCCTATCTCGATTTGCAGCTCGTCGCCTTCCCGCAGGACGGCTACTACCGCTCGCCGACGGCAGTCGCGAACCTCGAGCGGGCGCTCGACATGGGCGTCGACGTGGTCGGCGGCATTCCGCACTTCGAGCGGACGATGGCGGACGGCGCCGCCTCGGTGCGGGCGCTCTGCGAGATCGCCGAAAAGCGCGGGCTCTTGGTCGACATGCACTGCGACGAGAGCGACGACCCGTGGTCGCGCCACATCGAGGCGCTGACGGCGGAGACGGTGCGGCTCGGGATGCAGGGCCGCGTCACCGGCTCGCACCTCACCTCGATGCACTCCTTCGACAACTACTACGCCTCGAAGCTGATCGCCCTGATGGCCGAGGCGAACATGCGGGTGATCTCCAACCCCCTGATCAACATCACCATCCAGGGCCGCCACGACGCCTATCCGAAGCGCCGCGGCATGACGCGGGTGCCGGAGCTGAAGGCGGCCGGCCTCACCGTCGCCTTCGGCCAGGACTGCACGATGGACCCCTGGTACTCGCTCGGCCACGCCGACATGCTGGAGGTCGCCCACATGGGGCTGCACGTGGCGCAGTTGACCGGCCTCGACGCCATGCGCGGCTGCTTCGAGAGCGTCACGACGGCGCCGGCAACGATCTTCGGCCTCGAGGGCTACGGGCTGGAGAAGGGCTGCAACGCCGACTTCGTCGTGCTCGACGCCCGCGACCCGATCGAGGCGATCCGGCTGAAGGCGAACCGGCTCGCCGTGGTGCGGCGGGGCAAGGTGATCGCCGAGGCGGCGCCGCGGGTTTCGACGCTGTCGATCGAGGGCCGGCCGGCGCAGGTGGCGGCAGCGGAATATGCGCCGCGGCTCGGCGGCTAGGCCGCCGCGGGATCGGGAGGAGGCGATGAAGCCGTCGAAGCTGCCGCTGACGGGGGCGTGCCGGTGCGGCCAGGTGCGCGTCGAGATCTCGGCGTCGCCGCTGATCACGGCGGCCTGCCACTGCCGCGGCTGCCAGTCGATGAGCAGCAGCGCCTTCTCGCTGACGGCGATCATGCCCGACGACGGCTTCCGCGTGACGGAGGGCACCCCCGTCATCGGCGGGCTGCACGGGCCGGAGCTGCACCACTTCTTCTGCCCGCACTGCATGACGTGGATGTTCACCCGCGTCGAAGGCTTCGACGGCTTCGTCAACGTGCGGCCGACGCTGCTCGACGACCACGACTGGTTCGTCCCCTTCATCGAGACGATGACGAAGGACAAGCTTCCGTGGGCCGAGACGCCGGCGCGCCACCGCTTCGAGGGCTTCCCGCCGATGGAGGACTTCGAGCGGCTGATGGCGGAGTATGCGGCGGCGGGAGAGACGTAGGGGCCCCAGCCCTTGACGGTCTGGCGGGCCGGCGGGCCGGCGCCAGATCGCGATGCCGGCCGCGCTTTGGTGTAGGATCGCTGCCGGGGTTACACGAAGCGGCCTGTGAGAGCCGCGGCGGGGGCGGCATGGCACTCTTCGATCCGACGCGGCGCGACGCGCTCACCCTGATGGGCCGGGCGGGCGCCGCGGCGCTTGCCGCGACGGCGCTGCCGTCCGCGATGGCCCGCGCCGCCGGCCCCGCCGCCCGCCTGACGGCCGGCTTCGTCTACATCGGCCCGCGGCTCGACTGGGGCTGGAACGAGAGCTTCGCGCGCGCCGCTGGTGCGCTGCGCGGCGTGCCGGGCGTGCGGATCGTCCACGCCGGCTACCTGCCGGAGAGCACCAACTATGCCGACGGCGTCGACGACGCCGAGACACGCGCCTACGCGGCGGCGCT
>CALRZT010000347.1:0-5278 GCA_943372725.1 Pseudoxanthobacter soli DSM 19599 | reverse complement strand
CGCTCGCGGCGGCCCTGCAAGATGCCGGCTTCCGCCTCGTCTCCGGCGGCACCGACACCGGCCTGATGCTCGCCGACACCGCCGTGCGTGGCGTCACCGGCGACGTCGCCGCGAAGGCGCTCGAGAAGGCTGGCCTCGCCGTCAACAAGAACCTGCTGCCCTTCGACCCGCGCCCGCCGGAGGCGCCCTCGGGCCTGCGCCTCTCCAGCAACGCCGGCACCGCCCGCGGCTTCGACGCCGACGACTTCACCGCGATCGGCGGCTTCATCGCCCGCGTGCTGGCCGACCCGGCCGACACCGCCACCATCGCCGCCGTGCGGGCCGAGGTGCAGGCGCTCTGCAGGGCGCACCCGATCTACTGAAGCGGCCGGCCGCGCCGAGTAGGACCCCTGCACCGCGGCTTCCGCCCCCGTGGCGGGCATCTGGTCGCACCAGAGTCACTCCACTTGTGGCGCATATCGGCCCGGATCTATTCCAGTCTGGATCAACTTCCGATCGCATTCCCCGCCGCCGCCCGACACTCTGCCGTCTTGTGAACGGCCGAGCATGGCCGGGCGCCGGCGGCTCGTCGGCGGATGAGCGTGGGGCATCGCTCCAAAGCGGGGGACAATCGTGATCGGACGCATTTCGACGGCCGCGGGCACGCGCCTGCGGCGGAGCCTCGTGCTCGGCCTGTTCCTGGCGTTCGGCCTCGCGTCGGCGCCGATGGTCGAGGCGGCCCAGACGGTCGTCTACACGGCCGTCGTCGACGCCGGCTCGAGCGGCACGCGGCTGCGCCTCTACAAGGTGAAGCCTGGGCCCTATCCGGCCGTGAAGGAGATCGCCGCCTTCGAGAACGACGACGCCGAGGACGGCATCGACGACTTCATCAACGGCGTCGGCGGCCAGTGCCGCTGCCAGGGCCCGAACGAGGTCGGCGAGACGGTGTTCAAGCCGCTGCTCGACTCGGCCAAGGCCGAACTCGCCAAGCACAGCGTGAAGCCCGCCGATGTGACGGTGGACGTGCTCGCCACCGCCGGCATGCGCCGCGTCCAGAAGCCGATCGGCACCCACACGGCCAAGGAAGTCGCCGCCTTCTACGACGGCATCCGCACCTACATCGCCGGTCGCGGCTTCGTCGCCGGGGCGGCGCGCACCACTGACGGCAGCGCCGAAGAGGGCGTCTGGAGCTGGGTCGACCTCAACGACAACTACCGCGAGGCGTTCACGACGAAGACGACGCCGGTCGGCATCGTCGAGGTCGGCGGCTCGTCGATGCAGGTGAGCTATCCGACGACGAAGCCGGTGGATGCGGCGAAGAACGTCTATGCCGTCGTCCTCAACGGTAAGACCTTCAACGTCTTCAGCCGCACCTTCCTCGGCCTCGGCCAGGACGACACCCGCCGCGAGATGCGGGTCGCCAACCCGCCGGCGAACGGCGGCGCCTCGTGCTTCCCGACCGGCCTGACGCCCGAACAGGACGTCGGCGACTTCGTCGACGGCGAGCTCGTCAAGATCACGACGACCGCGAAGTACAACATGGCTGCCTGCGCCAACACCTTCGCCGGCATCCTCGACGAGATCTTCGCCCGCGACGGCAATCCGCGGGTCGAGCGCTCGACCGGCGTGTTCTACGGCGTCTCGGCCGTCCGCTTCACGCTGGAAGGCATCGGCGTGCCGCCGGATGCGCCCTCGCCGAAGGCGCTCAACACGGCGATCCGGGAGAAGTGCGCGCCCGCCGGCGCGGTCGAGAACTTCGACCTCGCCAACCGCTACGACGTGCAGCTCTGCGCCAGCGCCACCTACCAGAAGGCGCTGCTCTACGGTCCCTCCGGCCTGTTCCAGAAGGACCCCCGCCGGCTCGTCAAGGCGGCCGCCGGCGAGATCGAGGTGAACGGCAAGAAGCGCACGATGGTGAGCTGGACGCGCGGCTACCTGCTTTTGAAGTTCAGCCGCTGACATCGACTCGCGCCCCCGCGGGGGCCGCGCCGCACGCGCCCGTCGACACCGGTCGGCGACGCGTGCGGCCGCACAGAGGAGGGAAAGATCTTGACCAACATCGATCGCCGGAGCTTCAGCGGGCTGATGGGCATGATGCTCCTGACGCCCGCCGCCGTGGGGTTCCACTGCGACCCCGTGGAGGCGGCGACCCGGCGCGACCCGAAGGCGACCGAGCGCGATACGATCTTCAGCCTCGCCGTGCTCGACATGGTCTACCGCGACTGGCAGTCGCGCCCCGGTGGCCGCGGCCACAACATCGGGTCGATCCTGGTCGACAAGAACCACCGTCCGGTCTTCTGGGCCCGCAACTCGGTCACCGTGACCGACAACGCCACCCAGCATGGCGAGGTGAGGCTCATCCAGGCCTTTCTCGACTGTCCCGGCGTCGACAAGTACATGTCCGGCTACACGATCTACACGACGCTCGAACCGTGCGCGATGTGCACCGGCATGATCGCGATGACGAAGGTCGACCGTGCCGTCTTCGTTCAGGCTGACCCGGAGTTCGGACACGCCCTGGAAGGGCTGAAGCACGTCCATTTCCCGAGGCTCTTCAAGCAGTCGACGGTCAGGACGCTCGGTGGGAAGCGCCGGCTCGAGAAGGGCTGGGTGGCCTATCGCACCGCCCATCCCGGCTCGGCGATCACCGACTATCTTCTGACCGACGAGGCCCGGCAGATCTACGCGTCCGCGTCCGGCGAGCTCGATCGCCTCAGCCTCCGGCATGCGGAGAATGAGGAGATCCGCACCCGGACACTGGCGTTCCTGCGAGACGTCGGACCCGAGACCTTCGGCGAGGCGATGGCGGACCGCTGCCCGGTCCCCACCTGAGACTTGACGGCGGCGGGGCGCCCGGGCGACGGGCCTGCCCCCGCGTTCGGCCCGCCGCCGTCTCGTCCGTCCGCCTCAGCGGGCGAGAGCGGTCTCGGTGTCCACCACCGCGCCGTAGGCGTCGGAGAGCGCCGCCATGATGGCGGCGTGGACCTGGCCCGCCGGGACACTCGCACCGCCGAACTCCAGCGCCATCGTCGCGCAGGCGTCGTGAACCGTCGTCGTGCCGTAGCCGAGGTCGTTCGCGGCCCGCACGGTGGCGTCGATGCACATGTGGCTCATCGCGCCCACCACCACCACGTCCTCGACGCCGTTTCGATCGAGCAGGTCCTCGAGCTCCGTGTCGCGGAACGAGCTCGGGAAGTTCTTGGTGATCACCGGCTCGCCCGCCGCCGGCGCGACGACGGCATTGATCTCCGCCCCGTGCGAGCCCGGCGTGAACACCGCCTCGCCCGGCATCTCGTGACGGATGTGGACGACGAGGTCGCCCTGCGCCCGCGCAGCGGCGATGACGCGGGCCGCATTGGCGGCGGCCGCCTCGATGCCCTCGAGCAGCAGCTTGCCGCCGGGGAAGTACTCGTTCTGCAGGTCGACGACGACGAGGGCGCGGCGGGTCATGGCAAGGCCTTTCCGGGAGGGCAGTGACGGCGGGGTTATGGCGTGTCGCCGCCCGGCGGGCCAGAGGCTGCGTCCGCCAGCTTGATCACGGCGCGGGGATGGCGTGACGGGCGCCTGCTGCTGCCCCGCAGCCAGGCCGGGAAGCTCCCCGCCGTCGCCCTGAGCCGCCGCTGCGGCCACGCTTCGCCTTGCCACCGTGGCTCCGAGCGGGCATGACCCGGCGGCGTGCCGTCGTGTTGCGGCGCACCCTTTCCCGCCTGCGCCGCGAGTGTCCCGTTGTCGAAGCCCCCGATCCTCATCCTCAAGGACATCGCGCTGACGTTCGGCGGCACGCCCCTGATCGTCTCGGCCGAACTCGCGGCCTCGGCGGGGGACCGCATCTGCCTCGTCGGCCGCAACGGCTCCGGCAAGTCGACGCTGCTCAAGATCGCCGCCGGCCTGATCGAGATGGATGCCGGCAGCCGCTTCGTGCAGCCCGGCGCGACGCTGCGCTACCTGCCGCAGGAGCCGGACTTCTCAGGCTTCTCGACCGTCGAGGCCTATGTCGCCGCCGGCCTCGCGTCGGGCGACGACGCCCACCGCGCCCGCACGCTGATGGAAGACCTCGGCCTCACCGGCGAGGAGGACCCGAAGCGCCTCTCCGGCGGCGAGGCGCGCCGCGCCGCCATCGCCCGCACGCTCGCCCCCGACCCGGACATCCTGCTCATCGACGAGCCGACCAACCACCTCGACATCGCCGCGATCGAATGGCTGGAGAAGACGCTCGGTCAGATGAAGGCGGCGATCGTCACCATCAGCCACGATCGCCGCTTCCTGTCGAACCTGTCGCGCGCCACCGTCTGGCTCGACCGCGGCCGTACCCGGCGCATCGAGCGCGGCTTCTCCGCCTTCGAGGCCTGGCGCGACGAGGCCTATGCCGAGGAGGAGACGGCCAAGCACAAGATCGACCGCAAGCTCGCCGCCGAGGCCGACTGGCTGCGCTACGGCGTCACCGCCCGGCGCAAGCGCAACGTCCGCCGCCTCGGCGACCTCTATGCGCTGCGTGAATCCCGCAAGGCGATGCGCGGGCCGACCGGCAAGGTCGAGGCGACGGCCTCCGAGGCGTCGTCCTCGGGCGCGATGGTGGTGGAGGCCGAGGGGCTGTCGAAGTCCTACGAGGGGCGGCCGATCGTCCGCGAGCTGTCGATCCGCATCCGCCGCGGCGACCGTCTCGGCTTCGTCGGCCCGAACGGCGCCGGCAAGACGACGCTGATCAAGCTCCTCACCGGCCAGCTCGCGCCTGACGACGGCCGCATCAAGATCGGCACCAACCTCGAGATCGCGACGCTGGAACAGGGCCGCGACAGCCTCGACCCGGACAAGTCGCTGGCCGAGACGCTCACCGGCGGGCGCAGCGACAGCGTCATGGTCAACGGCGCGCCGCGCCACGTCGTCTCCTACATGACCGACTTCCTGTTTTCCCCCGAGCAGGCCCGCACGCCCGTCTCGGCGCTGTCGGGCGGCGAGCGCGGCCGGCTCACTCTGGCGCGGGCCCTGGCGCGCCCCTCGAACCTGCTGGTGCTCGACGAGCCCACCAACGACCTCGACCTCGAGACGCTGGACGTGCTCGAGGACATCCTCGGCGGCTATGCGGGCACCGTGTTCCTGGTCAGCCACGACCGCGACTTCCTCGACCGCGTCGTCGGCTCCGTGATCGCGCCGGAGGGCGACGGCCGCTGGACCGAATACGCCGGCGGCTATTCCGACATGCTCGCCCAGCGCGGCGGCGACCTGACGCGGCGCAAGGTTGGCAAGGCGGGGCGGGGCGGCGGTGGTGTGGACACGCGCGACGGAGCGGCCGGGGGTGGGG
>CALRZT010000346.1:0-5346 GCA_943372725.1 Pseudoxanthobacter soli DSM 19599 | reverse complement strand
GACCAGGACTTTCATGTCTGTTCTCCCGGCTCGCACACCGTCGGACGGCAGCGGAGGACTTCGAGGTTCGCGACGGCGGCCGAGCGCGGTGCGGGTTCAGGCGCCATCGTCAGAGCCGCCACAGATCGACGTCGGCGGGACGGCCATCGCGCGGCAGGATCGCCTTGACGTCGAGCACCGGGCCGCCGGCCGGGCCGAGCAGCCCGCGCACGAGCTCCCAGCCGCCGCGTCGATAGTCGGCGTGCGCCACCGCGACGATCACCGCGTCGGCGCCGGCGAGGTCCTCGAGCGGCGACAGCGTCAGGCCCGTCTCGCGGGCGGCTTCGGCGGCGTCGGCGATCGGGTCGTGAACGCCGACCGCCATGCCGAAGCCTTCGAGCGTCCTGACCACGTCGACGACGCGCGAGTTGCGGATGTCCGGCACGTCTTCCTTGAAGGTGAGGCCGAGCACGGCCACCCGGCGGGCGCTAGCGCCGCGCTTCAAAAGCAGGCGCACGCACTCGGTGGCAACGCGTTGGCCGACGGCGTCGTTGATGCGGCGGCCGGCGAGGATCACCTGCGGGTGGATGCCCGCCTGCTCGGCCCGGTAGGTGAGGTAATAGGGGTCGACGCCGATGCAGTGGCCGCCGACGAGGCCCGGCTCGAAGCGGAGAAAATTCCACTTCGTCGCCGCCGCCGTCAGCACGTCGTGGGTGTCGATGCCGATCGCCGCGCAGATCAGCGACAGCTCGTTCATGAAGGCGATGTTGAGGTCGCGCTGGGCGTTCTCGATCGCCTTCGCCGCCTCCGCCACCTTGATCGACGGCGCCCGGTGCACGCCCGCCGTCACCACCGAGCCATAGACGGCGGCAACCACATCGAGGGTCGCCTCGTCCTGGCCAGCAACCACCTTGGTCAGCGTCTCGAAGCGGCGGGTGCGGTCGCCCGGATTGATGCGCTCGGGCGAGTAGCCGACGGTGAAGTCGCGCCCGCACGTGAGCCCTGACGCGGCCTCCAGCACCGGCACACAGACCTCTTCGGTGACGCCCGGGTAGACGGTCGATTCGTAGACGACGATGGCACCCGGCCGCAGCGCCGCGCCGACGGTGCGCGAGGCGGCGACCACCATCGACAGGTCCGGCCGGTTGGCGTCGTCGATCGGCGTCGGCACGGTGACGATGAAGAAGTCCGCCGCGGCCAGGGCAGCCGGATCGGCGGTGTAGCGCACGGGCGCCGCGGCAAGGTCGGCCGGGTCGATCTCGCGGGTGCGGTCGCGGCCGGCGGAGAGCTCGGCGATGCGGCCGGCATCGACGTCGAAGCCGACCACGGGGGCGCCGGCCCTGGCGAACGCGACGGCGACCGGCAGCCCGACATAGCCGAGCCCGATCACCGCGATGGCGCGGCCGTGCGGCGTTTGCCCCGTCATACCCGACTTCACCTCGTCGCTCGCCCGCCCCGGCGAAGGAACGGCGTCCCCTGCTAGCAGCAACCCGCCCCGTCGCGCCACCACCGCTTTGCGTTCACGACGTTTCCCGGTCGGACTCGACCGTCCGGGGCCGCGACCTTAAGGAAGATCGAGGCGCGGCGCGGCCTCTGGCGCCGGCAGGGACGGGCACGCATGCGGCAGCGGATCGTGGGGAGGGTCGACGCGGTCGTCGCCGGTGCCGTTGCCGGCTGGGCGCGCCGCCGCCGCGGCACCGCGCCCGTCACCGTCACCGTGCTCCACGACGGCCGGCCAATCGACACGGTCACCGCCGACCGCCCCCGCCCGGACCTCGAGGACGCGCTCGCCGCCCACGGCTTCGTCTTCGTCGTGCCGCCCGAGCTCGACGGCGCCAGCGGCGCCGGCCTTTCCTTCGTCGCCGAGGACGGCACCGTGCTGCCGGTCGACGACGGCGTCGACCTCGAGTTGGCGCTGGGCTTCGACCCGGCCTTCGTCGCCACCCTCGGCCTCGACGCGCCGTTCCTGCGCGGCGGCGTCGATGCGGCGGAAGGCGGCGCCACCGTCACCGGCTTCGCCTATTCGCTGCTGCGCCGCGACCCCGTGACGGTCGAACTCGTCGCCGGCGAGACGGTGGCCGCGACCGCCGTGGCCGACGGAGACCGGCCGGAGCTTGGCCCCCTCGGCCGCCGGTCCTCCGGCTTCACGCTGGTGCCGCCAGCGGTGCTGCTCGACGGGGTTCCCCGCGAGATCGCCGTGCGCGTCGCCGGCACGGACCTTTCCGGCAGCCGCCGCGCCGTCGCCTTCCGGCCGCTCGCGAGCGAGGTTTTGCGCCAGCGCGCGGGCTGGATCGCGGGCATGGTCGCCCCCGCATCCAGTGTCGACGCGCCGGAGGCGGTGCTGATCGAGGTGGACGGTGCCGTCATCGCCGCGACGCCACTCGCGCCCACCGCGGGGGGCCAGCTCGGCTTCCGCTGGCGGCTGCCGCCGTCGCTCTGCGACGGCGCCGAGCACCGCGTCGCCGTGCGCTTCGGCGAGGCCGGCTACCGCATCGGCAGTGCCGGCGGCACCGACACGCTGACGGTCCGCCGGGCGGTCGCGGGCCACGTCGACGGCGTCGCCACCGGCGTGCTGACCGGCGTCGCGCGCAACGCCGGCCGGCCAGACACTCAGGTTGAGATCGAGGTCTTCGACGGCACCCGCCGCGTCGCGGCCGGCCAAGCCGGCCGTGGCGACGGCCGCTTCGCCATCCCCCTGCCGATCGCGCTGTTCGACGCGCCGCGGCTCCTCACCGTCACCGCCGACGGCGAGACGCTGACACCGGCCGACCGGCCGGAGGTGGCGGTGGAGACCGGCCCCGCCGACCGGCCGACCGGCGGCCACCGCTTCGCCGGCGCCGTCACGACCGTGAGCTTTCGCGGCGTCACCGGCTTCGCCGTCGACCGCGCCGCCGACCGGCCGGTGACGCTCGCCGTCACCGTCGACGCCGAACTGGTCGCGACCGTCGCCGCCGACCGGCCGCTCGCCGGGCTAGGCATCAACGCGACCCTGCCCGCCGGTGGTCGCGGCGACTGCGGCTTCCACCTCCCGTTCCCACCGCAGCTCCTCAACGGCCGCCGACGCACCGTGGCGGTAAAGGTGGTGGGCGACGGGCTGGTGCTCCCCGGCAGCGAGGAGCCGGTAGCTTTCCCGGTCGTCTGGCTGGCGGAGGGCGAAGCCGGTTCCGCCGCGCCCAGCGCGCCGTCAGATTCGGCGGCTGCAGCCGACAGTGCCTGGCCCGCTGCAGGGTCAGTGCAGCCTCCCCCCGAGTCCGACGCGCCCGCATCCCGCCCCCTCCGCGTCGCCTTCGGCGTCACCTCCGCCGACCCGCGCACGCCGGCGGGCGACTACTTCACCGCGATGGAGCTCGGCCTCGCCCTGAAGGAGGCGCACGGCTGCGAGGTCGTCTTCGCCGACCTCAACTGCCGCGACCTCGCCGGCGCGGACGTGTTCGTCGTCATGCGGCACGACTTCCCGGCCGGCGCGATGACCGGCGGCGCGCCGGGCCTCGTCACGATCGCCTGGGTGCGCAACCGCGTCGACGAGTGGCTGGAAAACGGCGCCCTCGACCGCTGCACGCTGATCTTCGCGAGCGCCACGAAGGCCGCCGACGCCATTCGCGCCGCCACCGGCCGGCCGGTGGCGCTGCTGCCGATCGCCGCCAACACCCGCCGTTTCGCGCCCACCGGCCCTGCCGCCGAGCACGAAGCGGACCTCTCCTTCACCGGCCATTTCTGGGGCGACGCGCGCGAGGCGGTGCACCAGCTCGACCCGGCGAGCCTCGACGCCCGCTTCGCCATCTACGGCCACGGCTGGGACGAGGACCCGGGCTTTGCGCCCTACTGGCGCGGGCCGGTGCCCTATCAGGAGCTGCCGCGCGTCTACGGTTCGGCGAAGCTCGTCATCGACGATTCCCACCCGGTCACGCGCGTCTGGGACTCGCTCAACTCCCGCGTCTTCGACGCCACGGCGGCGGGCGCGCTGGTTCTGACCAACTGCACCGGCGGCGTCGCCGAGCAGTTCGGCGGCCGGCTGCCGAGCTTCTCGACGCCGGAGGAGCTGCGGGCGCTGGTCGACCGCTATCTCGGCGACGACGCGGCCCGCGAGGCGCTTGCCGCCGAGATGCGCGCCGAGGTGCTCGCCCGCCACGATTACCGCCACCGCGCCGCGACGCTGATGCAAGCGCTGGCGGCGGTTCGGTCGACGCTGCGCATCGCCATCAAGAGCCCGGTGCCGAACGCCGCCGAGCGGGCGGCGTGGGGAGACCACCACTTCGCGCTGGCCCTCAAGCGCGCGCTGGAGCGCGCCGGCGCCATCGTCCGCATCGACGACCTGCCCGACTGGTACGGCGGGCTGACCAGTGGCGACGACGTGGTGATCGTGCTGCGTGGCCTGTCGCGCTACCGGCCATCACCGGGGCCGCTCAACCTCCTGTGGCTGATCAGCCATCCAGACGAGGTCAGCCTCGCCGAATTGCAGGGCTACGACCACGTCTTCGTCGCCTCGCGCCCCTATGCCGAGAAGCTGAAGCCCCGCCTCGGCGATCGCGTCAGCCCGCTGCTGCAGGCGACGGACCCCGAGCTGTTCCAGCCGCTGACCCCGGCCGCGCGCGCCGCCGGGCCGGCGGCCGGGGCGGTCGTCTTCGTCGGCAACACCCGCGGCCAGCGCCGGGCGATGGTCGACCGCGTCGAGGCGGCCGGGCACCCCGTCCGCGTCACCGGTCAGGGCTGGACCGGGATCGTGCCGGACGACCGCATCGCCGGCACCCACATCGAGAACGACGCGCTGTCGGCCCACTACGCCTCCGCCGCGATCGTGATCAATGATCACTGGCCGGACATGGCGGCGGAGGGCTTCCTGTCGAACCGCCTGTTCGACGCTGCCGCCGCCGGTGCCACCATCCTCTCCGACCCCGCCCTCGGCCTAGAAGAGGTCTTCGGCGATCTCGTCGCGACCGCGGCGACGCCGGAGGAGGCCGATGCCGCCATCCGCCGGCTCAAGGCCGACCGCCGCCGCGCCGCCAAGGCTAAAGCGCTGAGAGCGCTGGTGATCGAGCACCACAGCTTCGACCACCGCGCGGCGGAGATCCTTGCGAAGATTAAAGAACTGCACGAGCGCTAGCTCCGACAGGAGACGCCGGTCGGGCGACTGCTCAGCCGATGAGGCGCTGCAGCTGGTCGACGGCGGTGGCGACCTTCGCCTTTGCCCCGTCGGCAAGCCGGTCCGGCGCGGCGAAATCGGCGTCGGTGGCGTAAATCCCCTGCGGGATGGTGAAGGCGCCGAAGAAGGCGAACAGCGGCCGGAACTGGTGGTCGATCATTAGCGCGTGACCGTCGGCCTTCGCCGTCGCCGTCAGGATCACCGGCTTGCCCGAAAGCGCCTTCATG
>CALRZT010000345.1:0-5405 GCA_943372725.1 Pseudoxanthobacter soli DSM 19599 | reverse complement strand
GGGCAGCGGATAATCGCGGCCGAGGCTAAGACCGGCGGCGGCGAGCACGCCCGCCGGCGCCTCCCACGGCTTGTGCAGCCATTCGTCCGGCAGGCGCGCCAGTTCCGGCACCCAGCGCCGCACATAGGTGCCGTCGGCGTCGAACTTCTCGCCCTGCAGCACCGGGTTGAACACCCGCACGTAGGGGGCGGCGTCGGCACCGGTGCCGGCCACCCACTGCCAGCTCGCCGGGTTGTTCGCCTGGTCGGCGTCGACCAGCGTGTCCCAGAACCAGGCTTCGCCGACCCGCCAGTCGACGAGGAGGTGCTTGACCAGGAAGGAGGCGACGATCATCCGCACGCGGTTGTGCATCCAGCCGGTCGTCCACAGCTGCCGCAGGCCGGCGTCGACGATCGGCACGCCGGTGCGCCCGCGCCGCCAGGCCTCGACCGCCGCGTCCTCGCCGTCCGCCCACGGAAAGTCGTCGAAGCGCGGCTGGAAATTGCGGGTCGCGAGGTCGGGGGCGTGGTGCAGCAGGTGCCAGGCGAACTCGCGCCAGCCGAGCTCGGCGTGGAACTTCTCGACCGCCCGCACCATCCGCCCGCCCTCGGCGACGCGCGCCGCCGCGGCGTGCCAGACGCGGAAGGGCGATATCTCGCCGAAGCGCAGGTGCGGCGACAGCATCGAGGTGGTGGTGCCGCCGGGCACGTCGCGGTCGTCGGCGTAGCGGGGAAGCGCACTGTCGACGAAAGCGGAGAGCCGTCGCTCCGCTCCGGCCTCACCGGGCTCGAAGGTCTCGCGCAGGCCGCCGGCCCAGTCGGGCCGTGTCGGCGTCAGCTTCCAGTCGGCGAGCGTGTCGCTCGCCACCGTGCCGGCGAAGCCTGAAATCGACTTGGGGGCGGGCAGGGGGCGCCGCGGCTCGCCGGTCGCCCGTGCCGCCCGCCAGAACGGCGAGAACACCCGGTAGGGCCGGTCTTCGCCCGAGCGCACCGCCCACGGCTCGTAAAGGAGCGAGCCCTGGAAGCTCTTCACCACCCCGCCGTCGGTCGTCAGCCGCGCCTTGAGCGCCGTATCGACGGCGATCTCGCCGCCGCCGTAGCGCCGGTTCCAGAACACCGCGCCGGCACCGCTCTCCGCCACCACCGCCGGCACGACGTCGCCGGCCGGCCCGCGCCGCAGCACCAGCGGCACGCCGAGGGCGGCGAGGCTTTCCGTCAACCGCTCGAGCGAGCCAGCGAGCCACCAGCGCGCCGCGGCGCCGAGCGGTCGGATGTCGGGGCTCTGCGCGTCGAGAACGTAGAGTGCCAGCACCGGCGCCCCGGTCGCCACCGCCGCCGCCAAGGCCGGATTGTCGGCGAGCCGTAGGTCGTCGCGGAACCACACGACGGCCGGCCGGGCGGCGGAGGGATCGTCGGAGTTCGGCATCGCGGCGGGGTCTCGTGGGGTACGCGGGTGAGCTGTCGATCGAGGTACGCGAACGCACCGTCGGCGGATCAGCGCCACCGATGGCCGGCCGCCCTCAGCGGCCGGAGAACCGCGGCGTGCGCTTGGTCAGGAAGGCGTCGCGGCCCTCGGCGAAATCAGCCGAGGAGAAGCACGCCTCCGCCGCCGCCCGCGCCCGCGCCGCCGCCGCCGGGTCCGCCGAGACGGCGGCCGCGATCGCCGCCTTCGCCGCCGCGATCGTCAGCGGTGCGTTGGCGGCGATGGTGGTGGCGAGTGCCAGGGTCTCCGATCTCAGGTCCGCCGCCGGCATCACCTTGTCGACGAGCCCGATCGAGAGCGCCTCGGCGTGGTCGAGGCGGCGGGCGGTGAAGAACAGGTCCTTCGCCCGCGAGGCGCCGACGAGGGCCACCACGTCGGCGATCGCGGGTGGCGGATAGGCGATGCCGAGCTTCGCCGCCGGGATCGAGAACACCGC
The DNA here is from genome assembly GCA_943372725.1 of Pseudoxanthobacter soli DSM 19599. Lineage (GTDB taxonomy): Bacteria > Pseudomonadota > Alphaproteobacteria > Rhizobiales > Segnochrobactraceae > CAMDHY01. Next base: position 3,508 of record CALRZT010000345.1, on the reverse strand, counting down.
GTCGTCGGCGGCGATCCTGAGATCGCACGCCGCCGCCAGCCCGACGCCGCCGCCGAAGCACGCACCGCGGATCATCGCCACCGTCGGCTTTGCCGCCGTCCGGAGCGCCGAAAACGCCGCCTCGTTGACGTCCTCGTAGGCGCGCGCGCTCGCCGCGTCCCGCCGCACCTCGGCGAATTCGGCGATGTCGGCGCCTGACACGAACGCCTGCTCGCCGCCGCCGGCGAGCACGATGACGCGCACCGCCGGATCGGCTTCGAGGGCGGCGACGAGGGCCGGCAGCGCCTTCCACATCGACAGCGACACGGCGTTGCGCCGTTCGGGATGGTCGACGATCAGCCAGCCGATCGGCGCCTCGACGCTGACCCGCAGCCGCGGGTCGGTCGCCGGTGCGTCCGGCGATGTCGGCAGGGCCGGCGTGGTATCCGTCGTCATCAGCGCCCCCCGGCGGTGTCGGAAGACGCCAGCAGGCCCGTCGGCCGCCGCCGTGTCAACGGCGCCGGCTGTGCGTCGGCTTTGACCTTTGCGCCGAAATCGGCTTGAGAGGGCGCGTTGCCGCGGCGCACCCGTCCGCCGCCGCCCGACGGGTGCGCCATGACCCTGAAGATCCGCGTGATCCCCTGCCTCGACGTCAAGGGCGGCCGTGTCGTCAAGGGCGTGCAGTTCGTCGACCTCGTCGACGCCGGTGACCCCGTCGAGGCGGCGAAAGCCTATGACGCGGCGGGTGCCGACGAACTGACCTTCCTCGACATCACCGCGAGCCACGAGCAGCGCGGCATCCTGTTCGACGTCGTCCGCCGCACCGCCGAGCAGTGCTTCATGCCGCTCACCGTCGGCGGCGGCGTGCGCACCGTCGACGACATCCGCCAGCTGCTGCTCGCCGGCGCCGACAAGGTGTCGATCAACACCGCCGCCGTGAACGACCGCGGCTTCGTCAAGCGCGCGGCGGAGAAGTTCGGCGACCAGTGCATCGTCGTCGCGATCGACGCCAAGCGCGTCTCGGCGCCGGGCGAGCCGCCGCGCTGGGAAATCTTCACTCACGGGGGCCGCACGCCGACCGGCATCGACGCCGTCGAGTTCGCCGCCGAAGTGGTGTCGCTCGGCGCCGGCGAGATCCTGCTCACCTCGATGGACCGCGATGGCACCAAGGCCGGCTACGACTGCGAGCTGGTGCGTGCCGTCTCCGACCGCGTCCCCGTTCCCGTGGTCGCCTCGGGCGGTGTCGGCACGCTCGACCACCTCGTCGAGGGGGTCCGCCAGGGCCACGCCTCGGCCGTGCTCGCCGCCTCGATCTTCCACTTCGGCACCCACACGATCCGCGAGGCGAAGGAGCGGCTCGGCGCCGCCGGCCTGCCCGTGCGGCTGGACGCGTGAGCCCCGGATGACGAGCCCCATGCAGAGCCCCGCCAAGCCCTTCACCCTCGACGACCTCGCCGCGATCGTCGCGCGCCGCGCGACGAGCGGCGACCCGTCGTCCTACACCGCCAAGCTGATGCGCAAGGGCGTGCCGCAGATCGCCAAGAAGCTCGGCGAGGAGGCCGTCGAGGCGGCGCTTGCCGGCGCCCTCGGCCGAACGGACGACTTGCGCGGCGAGGCGGCGGATGTTCTCTATCATCTCGTCGTTCTGCTGCATGCGACGGGCGTCCCCCTCGCCGACGTCTATGCGGAACTGGAACGGCGCACGGCCGTCACCGGCCTCGACGAGAAGGCCTCGCGCCCGCAGGACTGATCAACCGAAGGACTGATCACCCGAAGGGACTGATCACCCGAAGGACTGATCGCCCTCTTCCGGCCCGCCGCGTCCGAGACCGTTCGTCTCGCCGCCGGGCCTCGTGGACGCGGCCCTCGCGCCCCGCAGAACGGAATGCCGCGCCGACCGATGGACACCACGACCCCGCGGGCGCTCTCGCCCTATCGCGTCTTCACGGAAAGCGAGTGGGCGCGGCTGCGCGCCGATGCGCCGATGACGCTGTCCAAGGACGAGGTCGAGCGGCTGCAGAGCCTCAACGACCCGGTCTCCCTCGACCAGGTGGAGAGCATCTACCTGCCGCTGTCGCGGCTGCTGTCGTTCTATGTCGAGGCGATGCAGGGCCTGCACGCCGCCACCGAGCGCTTCCTCGGCGACGACAACATCCGCATCCCCTTCGTCATCGGCATCGCCGGATCGGTCGCCGTCGGCAAGTCGACCACCGCTCGCGTGCTTCAGGCGCTGCTCGCCCGCTGGCCGTCGAGCCCGCGCGTCGCCCTCGTCACCACCGACGGCTTCCTGCTGCCGAACGCGGTGCTCGAGGCGGAAGGCCTGATGGAGCGCAAGGGCTTCCCGGAGAGCTACGACCTACCGGCGCTGCTCGGCTTCCTCACCGACGTGAAGTCCGGCCGGCCCCGCGTCACCGCCCCCGTCTATTCCCACCTCGTCTACGACGTCGTACCGGGCGAGACGGTGACGATCGAGGAGCCCGACATCCTCATCGTCGAGGGCCTCAACGTCCTGCAGACGCGCTCGCCCCCGAAGGACGCCAAGGCGATCCCCTTCGTCTCCGACTTCTTCGACTTCTCGATCTACATCGACGCCGACGAGACGGTCATCCACCGCTGGTACATCGAGCGCTTCATGCGTCTGAAGACCACCCGCTTCCGTGACCCGCGCTCCTATTTCCACGGTTTCGCCGAGGTCTCCGAGGAGGAGGCGCTGCGCATCGCCGAGGGGCTGTGGCGGCGCATCAACCTCGTCAACCTGCGCGACAACATCCTGCCCACCCGTCCGCGCGCCGACCTCATCCTCGCCAAGGGCGAGAACCACGCGATCGAGAGCGTCTCCCTGCGCAAGCTCTGACCTCGCCCACCACCGGAAGGCCCCGCATGCGTCCCACGTCGCCCGTCGACCGCCTGATCCTCGCCCTCGACGTGCCGACGGTTGTCGAGGCGCGCGCCGTCGTCGCCGAGACGGAGGGCGACGTCGGCGTCTACAAGGTCGGCCTCGAGCTGATCTTCGCCGGCGGCGTCGACTTCGCCCGCGAGCTCGCCGCCTCGGGCAAGCGCGTCTTCCTCGACGCGAAACTCCACGACATCGACAACACCGTGGCCGGCGCGGTGCGCTCGATCCTGTCGGTCGGCGCCACCTTCCTGACGCTCCACGCCTATCCGAAGACGATGGCGGCCGCCGTCGCCGCCCGCGGCGACGCGCCGCTCGCGCTGCTTGCCGTCACGGTGCTCACCGCCTTTGACGATGCCGACCTGGCGGAGGCCGGCTATCGCGCCGGCGTCGCCGAGACGGTGGCGATGCGTGCCGCCCAGGCGAAGGCCGCCGGCGTCGACGGCATCGTCTGCTCGCCGCGCGAGGTCGCCGCGCTCCGGGCGCTGGTCGGTCCGGACGTGCTGTTGGTGACGCCGGGCGTCAGGCCGGCGGGCTCGGCCGCGGGCGACCAGAAGCGCGTCGCGACGCCGGCGGAAGCGATCCGCTCCGGCGCCGACATGATCGTCGTCGGTCGCCCCATTCTCGGGGCAACTG
>CALRZT010000344.1:0-5425 GCA_943372725.1 Pseudoxanthobacter soli DSM 19599 | reverse complement strand
TGGGCGGGCAGCTTGTCCCACAACAGCTATAACAACAACGTTTCCAGAATTACGTCGAACGTACTGAAGCGCTTCCTGGACGCCGAGACCTTCTAGCAGAAGATCCGCCTAGCAGAAGATCCGCGACGGAAAGCATCCTTCCAGACGATGGGGAACATCATGAACAACAGTGGCGATCGCAGCAAGATCATCGACCGGCGCAAGTTCCTCACCCTCGGCAGCAGCCTCGCCGCTTCGGGCGCGATGCTGGCGACGCTGAACGCCGCCGCGCTCGGCCAGACGCAGGAGCTCCTGCCGTCGGTCGAAGGCATGGCGGCGACCGGCGAGCCGATCCCGATCGGTGGCGGCGTGCCGCTCACTGGCTGGGCGGCGGCCGACGGCATCGAGTTCAAGCGCGCCCTGGAGATGGCCTGCGACGAGATCAATGCGCTCGGCGGCATCCTCGGCCGGCCGCTCGCGCCGGTGTTCGAGGACACCAAGGAGCAGGGCGCCGACAACATCATCCCGGCGATGCAGCGCCTGATCGACCGCCACGGCGTCCACGCCATCATCAACGGCTACAACACCGGCGCCGTCACCCAAGAATACGACACCATCGCCGACGCCGGCATCATCTACATCCACCACAACACGGACATCGTCCACCACGACACGGTCGGCAAGAACCCCGACCGGTACTTCGGCATCTTCATGGGCGACCCGGCCGAATACTGGTACGGCGAGGGCCTGCTCGCCTTCCTGAACGGTCTCGTCGACAAGAAGGAATGGGACAAGCCGAACAACAAGATCGCCATCGTCACCGGCTCGCAGAACTACTCGATGGTGATCGCCAACGCCATCAAGGACAACGCGGCGAAGTACGGCTGGGACATCAGCCTGTTCGAGACGGTGGTGGTGCCGATCTCGGAGTGGGGGCCGACGCTCGCCAAGCTGCGCGCCGATCCGCCGGCGGTGATCGCGGTGACGCACTGGGTGCCGCAGGACCTCGCCCAGTTCATGCTGCAGTTCGCGCCGAACCCGACCAACAGCCTCGTCTACATGCAGTACGGCCCGTCGCTCGCCGCCTTCCGCGAGATCGGCAAGGACAGCACCAACGGCGTGCTCTATTCGACCGTCATCGCGGCGCTGCAGGACGAGATCGGCCAGGCCTTCATCAAGCGCTACAAGGACCGTTTCGGTCCCGACTCGAGCCCGCTCGTCGGTGCGCAGGTCTATGACAGCTGCCAGTACTACGCCATCGCGGCGGCGCTCGCCGGCGGCACCGGTGGGCCGGGCGACGAGGCGCAGAACCGCAAGATTTCCGAGCGTCTGCGCCGGCTGATCTACCGCGGCGTGATGGGCACGACGCACTTCTTCTATCCCGAACAGGCGGCGATCCCCTATCCCGACGCCACCGACGATCCCTCGCTCGGCATGCCGCACCAGTACCTGCAGATCCAGGACTTCACCAAGGACCCGGCGATGATCGCGCCCCCGCCCTACGAGACGGCGAAGTTCGTCCTGCCGCCGTGGTGGAAGGCCTGAGGGCGGCAGAGTTGGCGGGAGCCAGCATGAACCAAACCGAGCCGCTGCTGTCCTGCCGGGGCGTGTCGAAATACTTCGGCGCGATGGCGGCGGTGAAGGACTTCTCCTTCGATCTCGCCCGCGGCGAGGTGCTCGGGATCGGCGGGCCGAACGGGGCCGGGAAGACCACGGTGTTCGAGGTCATCTCCGGCTTCAACCCCGCCGATCGTGGCACGGTGCTGCTCGAGGGCCGGCCGATCGAGCGGCTGTCGCCGCACGCGATCTGCCACCTCGGCGTCGCCCGCATGTTCCAGTCGAACGCCGGTTTCGACACGCTGACGGCGGAGCAGAACGTGCTCGTCGCCGCCGCCTTCGGCCACGCGCCGCGGCTGATCCCGCCGCTGACCTACGGCGCCGACATCCGGCGTGCCGCCGACGAGGCGCTCGACTTCGTGGGCTTCCGGCGGGCGCGGACGGCGGAGGTGCGCGGGCTGCCGGCGCTCGACCGCAAGCTCCTGATGATCGCCAGCGCGCTGGCCACGAAGCCGAAGATCCTGATGATGGACGAGCCCGTCGGCGGCCTCAACCTCGAGGAGATCGAGCAGTTGATGGCGCTGGTGCGCAAGCTCGTCGCCGCCGGGATCACCATCATGCTGATCGAGCACGTCATGCGCTTTCTGGTGCAGCTCTCGACGCGGGTGATGATCATGAACCACGGCGAGAAGATCTATGAGGGCACGCCGGCCGGCCTGGCGCAGGACGAGACGGTGACGCGGGTCTATCTGGGCGAGCGGATGAGCAAGCGCATCGTCGCCTATGCGGCGGACGTCGGTCCCCGATGACGGCGCCGCTGTTGCAACTGCGCGGCGTCGAGGCCGGCTACGGCGGCCAGCGGGTGCTGCGCGGCATCTCCTTCGACGTTCCGGCCGGTCAGGTGGTCACGCTGATCGGCCCGAACGGCCACGGCAAGACGACCCTCTTGCGCTGCGTCTCCGGCCTCGTCCGCCTCGCCGCCGGCGAGATCCGGTTCGCCGGCGAGCCGATCTCCGGCGGGCGGGCGCACCGCATCGTCGAGAAGGGCGTCGTCCACATCCCGCAGGGCGACCTGCTGTTCACCGACATGAGCGTCTACGACAACCTGATGATGGGCGCCTATCCGAACGCCGCCTATGCGGCGGCGCCGCAGCGCCTGGCGGAGGTGTTCGCGCTGCTGCCGCGCCTGCAGGAGCGCCGGTCGCAGATCGTCGCCAGCCTCTCCGGCGGCGAGCGGCGGATGCTGGCGATCGGTCGCGGGCTGATGGCGAACGGCAAGCTCCTGCTCATCGACGAGCCCTCGCTCGGCCTGGCCCCGCTCGTCATCGACCAGATCTACGAGGTGATCGGCAATCTCAAGCGCCACGGCATGGCGATCCTCCTCGTCGAGGAGAATGCGAGCCGCATCATCGGTGTCGCCGATCACGTCCACCTCCTCGACGACGGCAAGATCGTCTGGAACGGCACACCGGCCGAGATGGAAGCGAACGAGGACATCCTGACCACCTACCTCGGCGGATAGTGACAGTGGACACCACCACGCAGATCATCATCAGCGGCCTGACGCTCGGGGCGATGTACGCCATCTCCACCGTCAGTCTGTCGCTCATCTGGGGCGCTCTCAACGTCCTCAACATGGCGCAGGGGGCGCTTTTGACGCTCGGCGGCTACGCCGCCTACACGGCCTCGGCGGCGCTCGGCCTCAATGCACCGCTAGCGATCCTGGCGACCGTGGTCGCCGGCGGGCTGTTCGGCATCGCCATGTACGCGCTGGTGGTGCGCCACATGCTCGACCGCGAGGGCTTCGAGGTCAACGTTATCATCGCCACCATCGGCATCGGCATGGTGCTCGAGGCGGGGCTGCAGAAACTCTACGGCGCCTATCCGATCCGCCAGCCGCTGACGGTGGAGGGCGGCTTCTTCATCGGCAACGTCTACGTGCCGTTCAACAGCGTCATCATCGTCCTCACATCGGCGGCGTTGATGCTGGCGCTTGCGGCGGTGCTGGCGCGCACGCGGATGGGGCGGGCGATCCGGGCGATCTCGCAGAACCGCGACGCCGCCCGGCTGATGGGCGTGCCGGTCGAACTCGTCTACGCCCAGGTGTTCGCGCTCGCCGGCGGTCTGTCGGCGGCCTCGGGCATCATGCTCTCGACGATCACCACGCTCGCGCCGACGATGGGCTACGACCCGATGCTGAAGGCGTTCATCATCTGCGTGGTGGCGGGTCTCGGCAACGTCATGGGCGCGCTTTACGCGGCGTTCCTCCTCGGCCTGTTCGAATCGACGGTGCAGTTTGCCCTCGGCGTCCGCTTCGCCTTCATCTCGATGCTACTCCTCGTCATCATCGTGCTGATCTGGCGCCCCCACGGCCTTTTCGGCCGTACCCGGGTGACGAAGCTGTGAGCGCCGCCCAACGCAACGTCGTCGCCGGCCTCGTACTGCTGGCGATCGCCATCGCGCTGCCTTTCGTCCTGCCCGGCCGCTACGTCATCGGACAGCTGACGCTGTTCTTCATCTGGGCGACTGTCGTCACCCAGTGGAACCTCGTCTTCGGCGTTGCCGGCATTTTCTCGCTGGCGCAGATGGCGATCTTCGCCTTCGGCGGCTACGCCACGGCGATGGTCGGGCTCTATGGCGGCTGGAACCTGTGGCTGGCGCTGCCGGTCGGCGCGCTCGCCGCCGTCGTCTTCAGCCTCGTCGTTGGGCTCGCCTGCCTGCGCCTGAAGGGTCCCTACGTGGCGCTGCTGACGCTCGCCATCGCGCAGGGCATGTACCTCCTGATCATCACCGACACCGCCTGCTTCACGATGGAGGGCGTCACCTGCCGGAACTTTACCGGCGGCACCCGCGGCCTCGCCAAGTATGGCGACTTCGGCTTCCGCGAGTGGCTCGGCTACTCCTACATGGCCTTCGGCGACTACTACCTCGCCCTCGGCGTGCTGGTGCTCGCCACGGCGTTCTCGATGTTCCTGATGTTCGGCCCGATCGGGGCGGCCTTCCAGGCGCTGCGCGATTCCCCGGAATACGCCATGGCGCGCGGTGTTAGCCGCTTCAAATTTCAGATGCTCGTCTTCGCTAGCTCGGCCTTCTTTACCGGTCTCGCCGGCGGCGTCTTCGCCGGCTACTACAAGGTGATGGGCGCCAATACGCTCTATTTGTCGCCGCTCCTCTTCCTCTTGGCAATGATGGTGGTCGGCGGCCTCGGCCGCACCTGGGGCCCGCTCGTCGGCGCCGCCGCGCTGATGCTCGCCGACGAAGCGCTGAAGGACTTTCCCGAATATCGCTTCATGGGCGTCGGCGCCGCCCTGGTGCTGTTCGTCATGCTGTGGCCACGCGGCATCGTCGGTGCTGTTGAAGCGATCGGGCAGCGACTGCAAAAGCGCCGCAGTGAGCCTGGCGGAACTTCAATACGCCAGCACTGACGCCCAACAATGGTGGTTCTTGTCTGCACGCCATGAGCTATTGTTGCCGACCTCGGTCGCCCCGACCTGCGCCGCCTTCATGAAGACGGCGCGCCGCACCGGGCTTCCGGGCGACAGCGCGTCCATGACGCCGCGCATGTAGGGCGTCCGGTCGGTGCGATAGCGCCCCGCCTCGGATGAGGCACGCGAGGACAGGAACCGGTATCGGTCCGCCCACCCGGTATCGGTCCGCCCACGACGAGACCGTCAGCGCCGGATCGGGCGCAAGCCCCCGCCGCTAGGCGCCGGCGATCTCCGCGAGGCCGTCCACGCCATCATCTGAGGTCGACGCCGATCTCGGAGAGCTCTTCGAGATGGCGTCGGACATAAGACTTGAGAACCTGCTCGCACCGGAGCGGATCGATCTGCAGTTCGGCGGCGATCAGGGCGGCGGCGCGGGCTGGCCACTGCACCCAGCCGTCGCG
>CALRZT010000343.1:0-5434 GCA_943372725.1 Pseudoxanthobacter soli DSM 19599 | reverse complement strand
TCCCTGCCCTCCCCCGCGAGGGGGGAGGGTTTGCACCGAGTTCTTGGTGATGATCGAGGCCTGTTTCTGCGGGCGCCGCCGACGGGTCACTTGTGATGGCGAAGCAGCTGCGGCTCAGCCTTTGACCTCCTCCACCTCCGGCGGCTTGCCGTTCGACTTGAAGGCGGCGGACCAGTGTCCCTTGCTCATCGTCGCCGAGCAGGAGACGATCGCCTTGCCCCCGGCATGGAGATTCTCGAAGCGGCAATAGCCCTTTGCGGGAAACTCCTCGTAGGCATCGCCCCGGCCGGCCGCGACCGCGGACAAGGTTATCCGGCCCGCACCCTTCTGGTTCCAGCTTGAGCCCTTCCCCAGGAAGAAATAATGGCTCATGGCTCCGGAAAACATGATCACAATCGATCCATCGCTCAGCGTGAACTGGAAGACGATCCCGGAACAGCTGTGATACTGGGGCAACTTCCCGCCATGCAGAGCCTCCGTGCACTCTCCTCTGACGCTGAGCGCCTGCTTGATCGTCGCTTCCTGTCCAAGAGCAGGCGACAACGACGCCATCATTGCGACGCCACCGAGCGCCACGCCAAACACCAACCCTGCACGCATATCCCTGGCTCCAGTCAGATCCACGGGGATGCATGCTACTTAAACGCGAACTTTCGGCAACTCGAAGTGACGCGCGTCCGCTCGCCGATGTCAGCTTGCGGATGGCTGTGATAAATCGGCTGCTCGGGTCCGCTGTGCGAGGCCGGCGGCGCGCCGGGGCGCTCAGATGTCCTTGCATAGTCTCAGCGAGTCGTAGAGCGCCGCATGGATGTTGCGGCCGGCGACACAGTCGCCGACGCGGTAGAGAGCGTAGCCGCCCGGGTGAGTCTCCGCCGTGGCCGAACCGGTCGTCGACGCCGACGCCCCCGCGCCGTTCGTGGTCGCCCCGGTCGCGCCAGCCCCTGCCCCGTTCATCCCCACCCGCTCTGCCCACGGCTGCGGGCGGCCTTCGACGAGGGCGTGCTGGTCGGTGACGCCGTCGTTGACGGAGCCTCCGCGCAAGGCCCGGAAGACGCCGTCCACCGGGAGCGTGCCGTACTCGACGACGACGCGGTCGACGAGGCGTTCCTCCTCGGCGAGCGTCATCGTGTTCCGGAGCACCGCGACGAGGCGGTTGCCCTCGGGATAGACCTCGGCGAGCTCGGTGTTCGGTGTCATCACCACGCCGAGCTTGTAGAGCTCGCGCAGGTGGACGGGCTGGTTCGTCGTGCCGATTTCCTCGCCGACCATGCGGTCCTGGGTGGCGATCTCGACGAGGCAGCCCTTCTTGGCGAGGAACTCCGCCGTCGAGGCGCCGTGGTGCTGGCCGGTGGCGTCGTAGAGGAGCACCGAGCCCGCTGCCTCCACCTTGCCCGTCAGCACGTCCCAGGTCGGCACGACGTGGGCGGCGCCCGCGACCTCGTCGAGGTTCGGCCGGCCGCCGGTCGCGACGATGACGACGTCCGGCTTCTCGGCCGTGACAGCGGCCTCCGTCGCCTCGACGCCGAGCCGCACGTCGACGCCCAGCTTCCTCACCTGGCCGCCAAGCCAGCGCGGAATGCCCGACAGCGCCTCGCGCCAGGTCCCCTTCGCTGCGATGTTGATCTGGCCGCCGAGCTCGCGCTCCTTCTCGAACAGCACGACGGCATGGCCGCGCTCGGCCGAGACGCGCGCGGCCTCGAGGCCGGCCGGGCCGCCGCCGACCACCACCACCTTCAGCGACCGCGCCGCCTTCGGGATGACGTGCGGCATCGTCGCCTCGCGGCCGGTGGCGGCGTTCTGCAGGCAGAGCGCGTCACCGCCGACATAGATGCGGTCGATGCAGTAGCCGGCGCCGACGCATTGGCGGATGTCGTCGGCGCGGCCCTCGATCAGCTTCTTGACGAGGTGTGGATCGGCGATGTGGGCGCGCGTCATCGCCACCATGTCGAGGTGGCCCTCGGCGACCGCACGGGCGCCGGTGGCGAGGTCGGTGACGCGCTGGGCGTGGAACACCGGCACCTCCACCTCGCGCTTGATGGCGCTCGCAAGATAGAGGAACGGCGCCACCGGAAAGCTCATGTTCGGCAGCGAGATCGCGTGCGCAATGTGGTCGCGCGCCTGGCCGCCGACGATGTTGACGAAGTCGATCAGGCCGCGGCGGGCGTATTCCGCGGCGATCGTCACGCACTCCTCGTGGCTGAGGCCCTCGGCGAGGAGTTCGTCGCCCGACATGCGGATGCCGATGACGTAGTCGGGGCCGGTGGCGGCGCGGATCGCCGATAGCACCTCGGCGCCGAAGCGCATGCGGTTTTCGAGCGAGCCGCCGTACTGGTCGGTGCGGTGGTTGATCGACGGGCTGAAGAACTGGTCGATCAGGTGGCCGTGCGCCGCCGAGACCTCGAGCCCGTCGAGCCCACCCTCGCGGCAGCGGCGGGCGGCGGCCGCGAAGTCGGCGACGACGCGGGCGATGTCGCCCTCGTCCATCTCGCGCGGCACCGCCCGGCTCGCCGGCTCGCGGCGCGGCGACGACGAGATCGTCGGGAACCAGTTGTCGGTGTCCCACTTGGTGCGCCGGCCCATGTGGGTGAGCTGGATCATCAGCTTGGCGCCGTGGCGGTGGATGCGCTCGGAGAAGCTTTGGAAGAACGGGATGACGCTGTCGTCGGCGGCCGAGATCTGCGCCCACGGCGTCGCCGGGCTGTCGATCGCCACCGACGACGAGCCGCCGAACATCGTCAGGCCGATGCCGCCCTTGGCCTTTTCCTCGTGATAGAGCTGGTAGCGCTCCTGCGGCTTGCCGTCCTTGCCGTAGCCGGGGGCATGGCTCGTCGACATCACGCGGTTGCGGATGGTCAGGCCCTTGATCGTCAGGGGCTTCAAGAGCGCGTCGGCGTTGGCGATCATGTCGAGGCGCGCTCCTCACGCGGCGAGCGGCCGAAGTGGCGGCGATAGGCGGTGGAGAAGTGGGCGGCGGTCTGGAAGCCGCAGGCGAGACCGACGTCGGTGACGCTCATAGGCGTCTGGCGCAAAAGCTCGCGTGCGTGCACCAGCCGGCGCCCGAGCGAGAACTCCGCCGGCGAGGTGCCGAGGTGGCGGCGGAACAGCCGCTCCAGCTGGCGCGGCGACAGCCCGGCGCCGGCTGCGACCTCGGTCACCGTCAGCGGCCGCTCGATGGCCGCATCCATCATGCGGGCGGCACGGGCGAGCGCCGGGTGCAGGTGCTCGATGCGGGCGGGCAGCGGCAGCGGCTGGCGGTCGCCGCCGGCGCGCGGCCGCTCCACCATGAACTGGTCGGAGACCTTGGCGGCAACCGGCTTGCCGTGGCGGGCCTCGATCAGGGTCAGCATCAGCTCGAGCGGCGCGACGCCGCCGGTGCAGGTGAGGCGGTCGCGGTCGACGACGAACAGTTCCTCGGTGAAGGCGACGCCGGCGAACTCCTCGCGGATCGCCGTGAGGTTCTCCCAGTGGATGGCGGCGCGGTAGCCGTCGAGAAGGCCGGCCTCGGCGAGCGCGAAGGTGCCGGTGCAGAGGCCACCGAGCGCGACGCCACGGCGGGCGAGGCGGCGCAGCGCGTCCGAGAGCTTGCGGTCGACGCCGTGGCGCACCGAGACGCCGCCGCAGACGAAGACGAGGTCGAACGGTCCGGCCTCGGCGAGACGGACCGTCGGCGTCAGCGACAGGCCGTTGCTCGCCGCTGCCGGTGCGCCGTCGAGGGTCACCACGGCATAGCGATAGTCCTCGGCGAGCGTCACGTAGTTCGCCATCCGGCACGCCTCGAGGGCGTTGACGAGGGCGATCGCGGAATAGTTGGGCAGCGTCAGGAAGCCGATGCGCGACAGCCGCGCCAGCGCCGGCGGCGCCGCCGTGGCCGGCACGGTGGCCGGGATCGGGGCGGCCGCGCGCGCGGCCGTCAGCGCTCGACGACGAGGTCGGTCAGGGGCTTCGAGCAGCACAGCAGCACCAGTCCTTGGTCGATCTCGCGCTGGCGGATGCCGCCGGCGTGCTTCATCTCCACCTGCCCCGAAACGAGCTTCGACTTGCAGGTGCCGCACAGCCCCTTCGTGCACGAGGCCGGAAGCCGCATGCCGGCCGCCCGTGCCGCCTGCAGCACGAAGGTGTCGTCCGGGCAGTCGATGGCGCGGCCGGACTTCGAGAACGTCACCTTGAAGCTCGCCCGCGTCTCGCCCTCGACGAGCTTCTCCTCGGCTTCCGCGGCCTCCGCCTGGGTCGCCGGAGCGAGGTCCTCGAAGGTGAAGCTCTCCTCATGATAGCGCCGCATGTCGGCGCCGCCATCGGACAGCATCGCCCGCACCGCGGCCATGAACGGTGACGGGCCGCAGGTGAACACTTCCCGCTCCCGGAAGTCCGGTGCGATCAGCGACAGCATCGGCAGCGACAGCCGGCCGCGGAAGCCCGCCCAGCCCGGCTCGCCGGCGTCGCTTTCGACGACGTGGGCGAGCCTGAAGCGCGGGTTGGCGCGCGCCATCGCCTCAAGCTCGGCGCGGAAGACGATGTCGGCCGGCGTGCGGGCCGCGTGGACGAAGACGACGTCGGCGTCCTCGCCGAGATCGCCGAGCGCCCGGCTCATCGACATCAGGGGCGTGATGCCGCTGCCGCCCGACAGGAAGAGATACTTCTCGGCCGGATGGTCGGCGCAGGTGAACTCGCCCATCGGCCCGGCGGCGCGCACCTCCATGCCGGGCACGAGGTTCTCATGCAGCCAGTTCGACACCGGCCCGCCGGGCACGCGCTTGACGGTGATCGAGAAGGTATCGGGGCGGGAGGGCGCCGAGGCGATGGTGTAGCAGCGCTGCACCGGCTCCGGCCCGATCGGCCAGTCGAACGTCATGAACTGGCCGGGCTTGAAGCGGAACAGCCGCGGATTGCGGGCGGTGAAGACAAAGGTCCGGACGTCGTGCGTCTCGAGGCGGACCTGGCGGCAGACGAGGAGGTCGTCCTCGTCGGCGTCGAAGCGGGCCGGCACGTCGGCGAGCGTGGCGAGGCGGCTGATCGGGGCGGGTTCGGCAGAGGCGGGAACATCGGCGGGCTCGGGAAAGGCCTTCGGCGCAGACAAGGCGGTGGTCGCCGCCGCCGAATGGCGGACCCTAACCGTCTCAACGACGTCGCGCTCGTGCGGCAGCGTCAAGCCGGGGCCGACCAAGGCGATGTCGTCGAGCGAGCCGACGATCAGGGCCGGGCCGACGAAGCGCCGCGCAAAGGCGCCTCCGGTCCCCGCGCCCTTGACGTCGTCGAGGTTCGGGACCGCCATGCGCGTCGTCGAATTGGTCGGCAGCACGGTAACGCCGGCGCTGCCGACGTGGGGGTCGACAACGGTCCGCTTGCCCTTTGGCTTGGACCCCTGGGACTTGGACTTGCCTGCCATCGCACTCGTCGCCATCGTCGCCCGTCCTCCCCCTGCCAGGGGGGAGGACAG
>CALRZT010000342.1:0-5493 GCA_943372725.1 Pseudoxanthobacter soli DSM 19599 | reverse complement strand
CTCCGGTGGCGGCTGCGCCGCCCGCTCCGCGCTCGACGCCACCGGGACCTCCGGCTCGAGGCCGAGCCGCAGGGCGCGCAGCCGCGCGAGCACGGACTCGTATTCGTCGGGCGTGGCCGCCGCCGTCGCCGCCGCTCCCGCCGTCACCGGCGTGGCCCACGCCGCCCGCACCGCGTTGGTGAGGCCGGCGGCATCGAGGATCTGCGGGTCGAGGTCGGGGGCGGCGCCGACGACCACGGCCGACTGGCCCTCGAGCTCCACGGCGTTGGAAAGGAAACGGTTCGGCAGCGGCACGCCGGTCGAGACCGACATGCGCGCGATGAGCGTCGCCGCGGCGCCGATCGACGACGGCCCCTCGCCGGCGAGATAGACCGGAATCGGCGGACCGCCGCCGGCGTCGCCGCCGTCGCGATAGGGGAAGGCGCCGGCGGCGAAGGCGGCGAGATTGGGCAATTCGCCGAAGCGGGCGAACGGCGGCACCCGGAAGATGCTCGAGGAGAACATCACGAAGCGGTCGCGGCCGGGCATCGTCGCCCCGGGCAGGCAGCGCTCGTCCGCGTCGGTGATGAGGTTCGCCTCGATGTGGACGCGGTTCGGACCCGGCCGGAAGTTGCGCAGCGGGATCTTCACGAGGCGCTGGTCGAACAGGCCGCCGTCCTGCGAGGTGATGTTGACCGTCACCGCCAGCGCCTGGTTGACGTAGATGTCGATGGTGCTGCCGGCGCGCACCTCCGGGGTGAAGGCGGCGTCGAGGAGGAGGTTCGCCTCGCCATAGGCGGCGGCGTAGAAGTCGTCCGGCAGGCCGACGTCGAAATGAGTCTGGAAGCGGCGGCCGGAGAACTCCGTCGTCTGCAGGCCGAGTTCGGCGAGCGACATCGCCTCGCCGCCGCGGAACACCGGCACGTCGGGGGAGCGCCACGGGAAGCGGCGGTCCGGCCGCTCGACCGCGCTGCGCTCCGCCTGCACCGACAGGCGCGCGAGCGCGCGGTCGACGTCCTCGCTCGTCGGCCCGGAGACGACGAGCGTCGGCACCTGCGTGCGCGGGTCCGGCATCAGCGCCACGACCGGGCGCGCCGCCGCCTCGCCGGCGGCGATCTCCGTCACCTGGCGCACCGCCGCCGCCGTGCCGACGACCAGCGCCAGATGGCCGGGCCGCCGCTCGATCCGGGTGCCGGGCTCGACGATCTTCGCCACCGGATGGTCGAAACGGCCGAAGACGGACGCCGCCGACACCGCCGCGGCGATCCGCGACAGCCGATCCGGACCGGTCGGGCCGACCGGCACGACGTTGATCCGGGTCGCACCGGAATCGTCGACGCCGATCGCCGCGAGGTCGCCGAGCCCGCTCACCGGCACCGCGCCGCCCTGGAAGATGAAGCCGGTGAGCGAGGGCACCAGCAGCGTCCAGAGCTCGTAGGTGGCCCTGAGCGAGCAGTCGACGCGGTGGCGCTGCGTCGCCTCGATGCGGATGGTGTTCGGGCCAGGCTTCAACAGGCCCGGCGGCAGCGGCGTCTCCTGCCGGCCGGCTCGGCCGGGGCTGTTGATCTGCATGTCGGTGACGGTGCGGCCGTTGATGACGACGCGCAGCCGCGAGGCCTCCGGCATCACCAGCACGGAATTGACGATGCCGATCGAGAACACCGCCGGCCGCGCGGCCTCGGCGGCGGACAGGTAGGCCGTCAGCAGGGTGAAGTCGACTTCGCCGGTGAGGCGCAGATCGGGGCGCGGCAGCACCGGCCGGTCGACCCCCTGCGCCGCCACCTGCGCCGGCTCGACCGGCGCCTCGTCACGGTCCGGCACGAAGTTCGGCGAGAACGGGCTGCCCGCCGTCGGCTGGCCGCTCGCGGCGGGCTGGGGCCGGCCGCTCTGCATCTGGAACGGCGTGGCGCCGTCGGCGGCGGTCGGGTCGGGCGGGGCGACGCTGAAGGTGGAGGACGGCGCCGGCCGGGGCGCCGTCTCGGCGGACCGCGGCGGGGCGGCGGGCGCCGGGCTCGCGGTGAACGACCGGCCCGGCGTCGCCGGCGCCGTCTGCGACGGGTCGATGCGGAACGGCTCTCCGCCGCCGGCCGCGGGCTCGCCCCCGCCGACGCTGAACGGACTGCCGCCCGAGGGCGGCGGCAGGGAGTCCGACGGCGGTGCCGCGCTGAACGGCGACGAACCGGTCGCCCCGAAGGCGCCGGTGCCGGCGGTCCCCGAACCGGGCTGAGCGACGGGGTCGCCGGCGGTGAACGGCTGAGACGGGCCGGCGCCCGCAGCGGCCGGCGCATCGAGCGGGGCGGCGCGGAAGCCGGTGGTGCCCGTGTCGCCGAGGGTCGGCGCGCCGTCCGCGGGTGCCGGCGCGGTCCGGCCGGTCCCGTCGGTGCCGCCGGAGGGCGCCACCGTGAAGAACGGCACCCCGCCTTCCGGCGACGACGGCGGCGATGGCGATGACGACGGCGGCGACGGCGACGGCGATGGAGGTGGGGCGGACTGCGGCGCCAGCGGCGTCGTGTCGCCGACCGCGCCGCGCAGCGGTGCCTCCGCTGTCGATCCGCCGCCCCCCATCTCGAAGGGTGCCTGCGCCGATGCTGGTGCCGCCAGCAGGGCGAGGGCGGCGACGAGGGCGACCCGGGCCGCGATCATGCGGGTTTGCGCTGCGGCGCCGGGGCGGCACGGGCCGCCTCGCGTCGCCGGCGCGCCAGGAAGCTGATGCCGCGCACCGTCTGGTAGAGCGCCCACCACAGGAAGATCGCCGTGCCGGCGATGACGCCGACGCCCTTCCGCCGGCTGCCCTGGAAGCGCATCCACTGGGCGGAATCCGAATAGACGAGGTCGGCGATCAGCCGGTAGTGCAGGGGCGAGGACAGCGTCGGCTGGCAGCCGAGATGGATGCCTTCGTCGTCGCGGGCGATCGAGCGGATGATCAGCGGCAGCTCGTTGGTCGGCAGCGGCGTCTTTGTCTCGAAGCGCAGCACGATCATCTCGCCCGAGCGCAGTTCCTCGGCCGGCTCGCCGACCGGGCGCACCTTGACGCCGCCCATCGAGCCGTCCTCGATCATCGCCGGCACGACGACGTCGCCGATCAGGATCTCGCCGCGCCGGTCGAGCCGGACGCGCGGCGCCCGCCGGAGGTTGCGCCGCTCCGAGACGACACCGAGCGCCGCCCCCGCCATGATCAGGTTGAAGACGTTCCAGCCGCCGACCACCAGGGTGATGTCGGCGGTGTAGGGCTGCGCATAGACCCGCCAGACCGTCATCCCGAGCCCGGCCAGCAGCAGCACGAAGGTGGCGTAGAACGGCCAGCCGAGCTCCGAGATCTGCGCCTCGTCGAGGGTCTCGCCCTTCGCCGTCACCTTGAAGGTCGGCTTGCGCGGGCTCATCAGCACCGACACGATCGCCCGGAACAGATAGATCGACTGGATGTATTCGTAGAGTTCCGAGATCCACGGCCATCGGTAGTTGCCGTAGAGATAGTTCTGGATCATCAGGTTGACGACCATGTAGGTCGACGTATAGGCCGCGAACTCCGTCCCAGACGCCTGGAAGATCTGCAGGCCGAAGAAGAGGTAGAGCAGCGGCGAGAACAGGAAGATGAGCCGCGCGAACGGGAAGAACCAGAACAGCGGGCTCGACATGTAGCAGATGCGCTGCGGCATGGTGAGGCCGCGGCGGAACGCCGGGTTCTTCAGGAGCATGATCTGGATCATGCCCTGCGCCCAGCGCGAGCGCTGGCCGATGAAGGTGGCGAAGGTCTCCGGCTGCAGGCCGGCGATCAGGGGCTTCGAGACGTAGACGCTGTTCCAGCCGCGGGCGTGCAACTCGAGTGCCGTCTCGCAGTCCTCGGTGATGCTCTGGCCCGAGAAGCCGTTCGTCACCTGCAGTGCGCGCCGGCTGATCAGCGCCGCCGAGCCGCAGAAGAAGGCGGCGTTCCACTTGTCGAGACCGCGCTGCACGACGCCGTAGAACTGCTCGTTCTCGGACGGCATGCGCTCGAACGTCTCGAGGTTGTGCTCGAGCGGGTCGGGGTTGATGAAGAAGTGCGGCGTCTGAACGAGGAACAGCTTGGGGTCGGCGACGAAATAGCCGACGGTCTCCTTGAGGAAGTCCTTCGTCGGAGCGTGGTCGGCGTCGAAGACCGCGACGAGGTCGCCGAAGGTGTGGCCGAGGGCGACGTTGAGGTTGCCGGCCTTGGCGTGCTCGTTGCGGGCGCGGGTGAGGTAGAGGCAGTCGAGGCCGGCGCACAGCGCCTGCAGTTCGGCGCGGCGGCGCTGGGCTGCCACCGCGGCGGCGGGATCGGTGGCGTTGCACTTCTGGTCGGTGCCGCCGTCGTCGAGCAGGTAGACCTTCAGCTTCTCCGGCGGATAGTCGATCGCCTTGGCGGCGGCGAGCGTCACCGCAAGGATCGACTTGTCCTCGTTGTAGGTCGGCACGAAGATGTCGACGGTCGGCAGGTCCTTCGCCGGGAAGCGCGGCGCGGCGGGGCGGTCGAGCGGGTCGGCGACCGTGAACAGGCTGAGGCCCAGCATGCCGACGCTGTACATCTCGGCGAGATAGAGGATCAGGCCGGGGATGAAGTTCTCCGGCTGGTTGATCGGCGGCAGCGTGCTCGTCGTGCGCCAGTAGACGTAGCGCAGCACGACCGCCGTCCCCATCGCCAGGAACACCTGCCGCCACGGACCCGCCGGACGGGCGATCTTGATGATGGTGAGGACGAGGACGACGATGCAGCCGGCGATCAGGTGGGCCTGGATGTTGATCGGCTGCGTGATGAGGAAGGCGACCATGGTCGCACCGATGCACCACAGCACCGTCGCCAGCGTCCTGCCCATCCCGATCCGCCTCAGCTACCGACGTCGGCCCTGCGGCGACATCGCCCGCCGGCTCGCCCACCCCCGCCATTCCACCGACCCTGAACGAACAACCCTAAGGGCGGGATAACGGCGAAACAAGCACGGCCAGCGGGGTGTCGCCGGCGCCCGCCCGTCCTCATTGCGGCGGCGGCGGCACGATCGCCGGCGCGGCCCCCGATGGCGTCGCCGCCGTCGACGGCGCACCCGGGGCGACGACACGCACGTCGGCCGCCCCGGCCGGGGGTTGCGGCCGCGTCACCGACATCGACTGCGACGGCGTCGTCGCCGACGAGATCGGCGGCGGCACGGTGGCACCGCCAGTGCCGGTCGGCAGGGACGACGGGATGCTGGTCGGTCGCGGCACGCCGGCACCGGGCGGTGCCGCGGGCGGTGCGGAGATCGCGGCACCGCCGCTCGTGGCCGCAGGCGCGGGAATGCCGGAGGTCGAGGGCGCCGCGGACGGCGGCAGCGCGCCGGGCGCGCCGAGCGGCTGGTCGAGCGATGGCGCCGCCGTGGTGCGCGCCGCCGGCGCCGTCATGTAGGGGGACAGTTCGGGGTCGGCGGCGGTGGCGGCGCTGCGCACGGGGGCGGCCGCCGCCGGTGCGGCCGGCAACACCCTCAGTTCGCGCGGTTCGCGGGAGCGCGGCGCATAGTAGGGGTTCTC
>CALRZT010000341.1:0-5510 GCA_943372725.1 Pseudoxanthobacter soli DSM 19599 | reverse complement strand
GGGCGACGAGCGCGTCGACGATGCCGCCCGGGCGCGGCTCGTCCTCCATGGCGAAGACGTCGTCTCGGTCGGCGCAGGTGATGCCGAGGCGGCGCATCAGCTCCGCCCGCCCGTCGAGCCCGGCGAGCGGGTTGCCGGGCTTCACCTTGAAGCCGGCCGAAAGCTCCTCGGTCGTCAGCGTTGCGAGGGAGACGGCGTCGGCGCGCAGCGGATCGGCAGGAACCGCGGAGAACAGGCCGGAGACGAACATCGCCACGCTCGCAACCGCGAGCCCCTCCGAGCGAGAATAGGCCTCGCCGGTCAGACCCTCGCGGTAGACCCAGTCGGGTCCTGCGCCGGCGTCGAGCAGCACCGAGACGATGGCGAGGTCGGCCGCCGCACGCGCCGCCGCCCGCGGGTCGGTCCAGCCGCGCGCCGCCGCGATCGCGCCGAAGCGGTCGTGGCCGCCGGCGGAAAAATGACGGAAGCGCGAGTGCGGCGGCACGACGAGGTCCGGATAGGCGGCGCGGGTCGTTTCCGCGACGAGGTCGGCGGCGTTCTCGAGCCTGCCGAGATCGACCGAGAGCTCGGCGACATTCCCGTCGAGGGTGGCGGCGAGGACCATGTCCGCCCGCTCGCGCACGGCGTGCGCCGACAGCAGCGAGCGCGCCAGCGCCTCGTCGGGGTGGGGGTCGGTCCGGTCTTCTGAATGCGACAAAGTCTTTCCCTGTTTACCGAGCCTCGCACCAGCCTCAACTAACCGCGGTAGCAGGTGCCGGTGGGAAGCCAAGAGCACCCCGACCACGAAAGTTCGACTGACGCTGCAAGTACCGCCCTCCGCGACGGTCACTACGACCGGGCGAGGCGCCTCATTGTTTCGTCGAACTGGCGCATGATCTCACGCCCCAAAGCCAACTGTTCGGCCTCGTCAGCGTGAGCTTCGGTGGTGATGAGGATGCCGTCGTTGGTCGCCAGCGCCACCAGCGAGCCTCCCGGGGCAAGGTCTAGCCGGTCTATGAGTTCGGCCGGCAGCCGCACTTCGATCGATCCCTCGTCCTCACGGTAACTGACTCGCACCACGCGGACCATGCCGCTCTCCTACTGCCCCTTGGCCACCCAAGCCATCTGATCCTGCCACGAAGGCGCCGCCGCCCCCTACCCCTCCAGCGGCCGCCCGACCACCGTCGAAAGGTCCGCGGCGCCCTCAGGGGCGTAGTAGCCGGCCGCCTTCTTCGCCTCCATCTCGACGTGGGCGTCGGGCGGCACGAGGCCCTCCGGGATCGGCACGCGCTCGCCGATGTCGATGCCGGAGGCGACGATGGCGTCGTATTTCATGTTCGACATCGAGACGAAGCGGTCGATGCGGGTGAGGCCGAGCCAGTGCAGCACGTCCGGCATCAGCTGCTGGAAGCGGGCGTCCTGCACGCCGGCGACGCACTCGGTGCGCTCGAAATAGGTCGCCGCCTGGTCGCCGCCGGCCTGGCGCTTGCGGGCGTTGTAGACGAGGAACTTCGTCACCTCGCCGAGCGCCCGGCCCTCCTTGCGGTTGTAGACGATGAGGCCGACGCCGCCCTCCTGCGCCTGCCGCACGCACTCCTCGATGCCGTGCACGAGATAGGGCCGGCAGGTGCAGATGTCGGAGCCGAAAACGTCCGAGCCGTTGCACTCGTCGTGCACCCGGCAGGTGAGCGGCGCTCGGCCCAGCATCGCCGGGTCGCCGAACAGATAGACCGTCATGCCGCCGATCGGCGGCAGGAAGACGTCGAGGTCCGGCCGCGTCACGAGTTCGGGGTACATGCCGGCCGTCTGCTCGAACAGCACGCGGCGGAGTTCGTCCTGGCCGACGCCGAAGCGCTCGGCGATGCCGGGCAGGTACCAGACCGGGTCGATCGCCGCCTTGACGACGGAGACGTCGCCATTCGCCAGCATCACCGTGCCGTCGGCCTTCAACCGCCCCTTCTCCACCGCCCGCTCGATCTCCGGCAGCGCCACGTGGGCGCGGGTGACCGCGATCGTCGGGCGGATGTCGATACCTTCCGAAATCAGGTCGGCGAACACCAGCCCCGAGGTCGCCCCGAACGGATCGAGCGAGACGATCTTCTCCGGCGTCGTCCACTGCGGATGCGGGCCGATCTCGACCACCGGCGCCGTGTCCTTGAGGTCCGGCCGCTGGATCGGGTTGAGGGCGCCGGAGGACACGGCGAGCGCCCGGTAGAGCGCGTAGGCGCCGCCATAGGTGCCGATGACGTTGCGGTCGCCGGGCCGGGTCACGCTCGCCACCACCGGCCCGCGCTCGCGCGGATCGCTCGCCCCCCAGTGGATCGGGAACCGCACCGGCGTGCCAGCGCCGGGGTGCGAGGTGAGGCGGATGTGGGTCGAGCGGTTCGGCGTGGTCATCGGGCACACTCGCACGGAACACGAGGCCGGCCGCGACGCCCGCGGACCGGCGAAGCACGGGAGTCTAGCACGGTGCGCGCCGAGGGCGAGGGGGTGGCGTCGTTCGCCCCGCGCGGCTGCCCTTCCTCGCGCCGCCGTGCGAAGCTCGCTCGCTGAACCACCGGAGACCGAGCATGTCCCGCCACCGCGCCGTCGCCGCCCTCGCCGCAGTTTCCGTCGTCGCCACCGGCCTCGCGCTGGCCGCCGGCTCGGTGCCGGCGCGAGCCGACGATGCCTACAATCGCTGCATCGACGATTCCGACGGCACCAATACCGCCTGGGCGGTCTGCGGCAGCGACTACGTCGCCCGCACCGACAAGGCCCTGAACACAACGTGGAAGCGCGTCTATGGCTTGACCGAGGGCCAGACGAAGGCGGACCTGCTCGCCGCCCAGCGCGCCTGGATCGCCTTCAAGGAAACGGCCTGCGCCTTCTACGCCAATGGCGATTGGGGCCGGGAGGGCGAGGTGCTGGGCTACCCCGCCTGCGTCGCCCGCATCATCGAGGCGCGCACGACGGATCTCGAGGCCTACGGTGATCTCTTCCAGGGGGAATGACGGTCACAGAAGCGCTACCCGTCACCCCGCCAGCCGCGCGATCTCTCCCGCCAGCACCGGATACCGTTCGGCGAGTGCGGCGGCGTCGCCCATCTCGGCATCGCCGGCGATGGCGCCGGGCCAGGCCGTCGTGCCGAGCAGGGCATAGCCGTGCACGCCGCGGGTGCGGGCGGCGTGGAAGGTGCCGCCGGGGATGAGGCAGGAGGGCCGAGCCCCGGTGGTGACGCCGCCACCGAGGAGCACGACCTCGCCGGCGCCGTCGGGACGGGCGCTGCCTTCGGGATAGAGCAGCAGCAGTTCGAGGTCGTCGCCGGCGTGGTGATGGTACATCTGGTCGACCCGCAGCCGGTGCAGCACGACGGGGGCATCGGGGGCGACGAGGAAGGTCAGCGCGGTGCCCGCCGGCCGCGGCCCGCCGAGACCCGGCGGCAGTGCCGAGGCGGGGATCTCGACGGGGGAGCGGAAGATCTCGCGGGTGTAGCCGCAGGTGCCGCTCTGGACGAGGCCGAGCGCGGAGATGATGTCGTCGCGGGCGGTCATGGGCGGAGTCCCTCCGGGCGGGCAGGCGACTGAAGACGCCATTGTATCAACCAACTCACACGGGCGGCGTCGAGGCTACCGCCATCGCGAAGAGGTAGCGCAGAACAGATCGCGCCATCGCTCGCGGTCGTCACCCCGGACAAGGGAGGCGAAGCCGACCGCCGATCCGGGGCCCAGCGGAAGAAGGGCGCGCCGCAGGCGCGCGCTGTGCCGCGCCTGCGGCGCGGACCTTCTCCTGGATCCCGGATCAGGCGCTCGGCTGCGCCTCGCTGGTCCGGGAGGACGCCGAGGGAAGCAGTGGGAGGAGACGCCGACGCCCCCGCCCTCCCCGCCCTTTGACGTCCGCCCCGCCCTCGGCCACAAATCTCCCGAGCCCGGCGCGAAGCCGGCCGCAGCGACGGGAGACGCATGATGTCAGACGACCGCAAGCCGGGGTTCGCCACCCTGTCGATCCACGCGGGCGCGCAGCCCGATCCGACGACGGGCGCGCGCGCCACGCCGATCTACCAGACCACCTCCTTCGTCTTCGACGACGTCGACCACGCCGCCTCGCTGTTCGGGCTGCAGGCGTTCGGCAACATCTACACCCGCATCGGCAACCCGACCTGCGCCGTGCTGGAAGAGCGCATCGCAGCACTCGAAGGCGGCACCGCCGCGCTGGCCGTGGCCTCCGGCCATGCCGCGCAGGTGCTGGCGCTCCACGCCCTGATGAAGCCCGGCGACGAGTTCGTCGCCTCGCGCAAGCTCTATGGCGGCTCGATCAACCAGTTCACCCATTCCTTCAAGAACTTCGGCTGGAACGTCGTCTGGGCGGACCCCGACGAGCCTGGCTCCTTCGAGGCGGCGATCTCGCCGCGCACAAAGGCGATCTTCATCGAATCGATCGCCAATCCCGGCGGCGTCGTCATGGACATCGCGGCGATCGCCGAGGTGGCGAAGCGCGCCCGCGTGCCGCTGATCGTCGACAACACGCTCGCCACCCCCTACCTCTGCCGGCCCTTCGAGCACGGCGCCGACATCGTGCTCCACTCGGCGACGAAGTTCCTCGGCGGCCACGGCAACTCGATCGGCGGCCTGATCGTCGACGGCGGCTCGTTCGACTGGTCGCGCGACGGCCGCTACCCGATGCTCTCCGAGCCGCGGCCCGAGTACGGCGGCATGGTGCTGCACGAGACCTTCGGCAACTTCGCCTTCGCCATCGCCGTGCGGGTGCTCGGCCTGCGCGATCTCGGGCCGGCGCTGTCGCCGTTCAACGCCTTCCTGCTCGCCACCGGCATCGAGACGCTGCCGCTCCGCATGCAGCGCCACTGCGAGAACGCGCTCAAGGTCGCCGAGCACCTCTCCCACCACGACAAGGTCAGCTGGGTGAGCTACGCCGGCTTGGCCGGCGACCGCTACCACGGCCTCGCCAAGCGCTACTGCCCGAAGGGCAGCGGCGCGGTAATGACCTTCGGCCTGAAGGGCGGCTACGACGCCGGCGTGGCGATGGTGTCTGGGGTGAAGCTGTTCTCCCACCTCGCCAACATCGGCGACACCCGCTCGCTGATCATCCACCCCGCCTCGACCACCCACCGGCAGCTCTCCGACGCCCAGAAGACGGCGGCCGGCGCCGGGCCGGAGGTGGTGCGGCTGTCGGTCGGCCTCGAGGACATCGGCGACATCCTCGCCGATCTCGACCAGGGCCTGGCGGCCGGCTGAGGCGGGGCCCCGTCACCACACGGTCGTCCGCCCCCGCTAGCGTCCCCGCCACGAGGCAGGCGAGGGCGGGGCGATGGCCGAACTGGTGGCGGCGGAACACGGGTCGACGGAACCGACGCCGGCCGGCCAGACGCCGGCGGCGCTGCTCGACGACATCCTCGCGCTGCGGGCGACCGTCGTCGACGGTGCGGCCGGGTGGTCGTCGCGCTTCGCCCTCGAGGCCGGGCGCGACGAGCCCGGCCTCGCCAATCTCGCCCACTACCTCGCGCTGCGGCGGCACGATCTCCGGCCGCTGCAGCG
>CALRZT010000340.1:0-5514 GCA_943372725.1 Pseudoxanthobacter soli DSM 19599 | reverse complement strand
CCCCCCCCCCCCCGCCGCGGCAGCGGCGCGAAAAGACTCTCTCACGATTGCTGCGCCGTCCTAGGCTCATTGGCGCCGTCGAATGTGCGGCGGCCCCCCCTCCCTGCCCTCCCCCGCTAGGGGGGAGGGTTCGCACCCAGGTCTGGTTGACCCTACTGCCCACTGCCCGCTGCCACTCCCGACTGCCGACTGCCGACTGCCGCTCTCCCCTCCCCGGACCCGCCCACCATGACCCCACCCCCCTCCACCGCCGGAAAAGTCTGGGACGCCATCGTCGTCGGTGCCGGGCACAACGGGCTCGTCAATGCCTGCTATCTCGCCCGCGCCGGGCTCGACGTGCTGGTGGTCGAGCGGAACGACTGGGTCGGCGGCGCGGCGACGAGCCGGTCGCTCTATCCGGGCTTCCTCTATTCGAACTGCTCCTATGTCTGCAGCCTGTTGCGCCCCGAGATCATGCGCGACCTCGAGCTGCCGAAGCACGGGCTGCAGGTCGTCCCCTACGAGGGCGGGGTGATCCTGAAGCAGGACGGCGGCTATCTCGGCACCTTCCGCGACCACGACGCCCACCGCCGCGAGATCGGCCGCCACAGCCTGCGCGACGCCGAGGCCTATGACCGTTATTCGGCCGAGGTGATCCGCCAGTGCCGGTTCATCCGGCCGTTCCTGTTGCGCACGCCGCCGGACCCGACGTCGCTGAAGCCGCGCGACGTGCAGGAACTGCTCTATCTCGGCCGCAAGTTCTACGACCTCACCGAGACGGAGATGGCCGACACCGTCCGCTTCTGGACGATGTCGATCGCCGAGTTCCTCGACGAGTTCTTCGAGACCGACGTGGTGAAGGCCGGCTTCTGCATCTCCGGCATCATCGGCACGGCGCTCGGGCCGCTGTCGCCGGGCACGGCCTACGTGCTGCTGCACCACTACATGGGCGACGTCGACGGCGCGATCGGCGCCTGGGGCTTTGCCCGCGGCGGCATGGGGGCGATCTCCGAGTCGCTTGCCTCCTCCTTCCGCGCCTCCGGCGGCACGGTGCGCACGGGCGCCTCGGTCGACAAGGTGCTGGTCGAGAACGGTCGCGCGGCGGGCGTCGTCCTCGACGGCGGCGAGGAGATCCGCGGGCGCCTCGTCGTCTCCAACCTCGACGTCAAGCGCACCTTCCTGAAGCTGCTGGAGGAGCCGCAGCTGCCGGCGGACTTCGTCCGGAAGGTCAAGAACTTCAAGATCCGCGGCTCGTCCGGCAAGGTGAACATCGCGCTCGATAGCCTGCCGGACTTCCCGGCGCTGCCGCCGAGCGCGCCGTTCCTGCGCGGCGACATGCACTTCACCGACAGTGTCGAGCGGATGGAGGGCGCCTATGACGACTGGAAGGCCGGCCGCTGGTCCGCCGACCCCTTCCTCGACATGATGATCCCGACCACCATCGATCCCACGATGGCGCCGCCCGGCAAGCACTTCATGAGCTGCTTCGTGCAGTACTGCCCGCCGAAGGTGGAGGGCCACGACTGGACCGACGCCGAGCGCGACGGCTTCGCCAAGACCGTCGTCGACCAGATCGCCGAGTACTCGCCGAACTTCAGGGACCTGATCCTCCACATGGAGGTGCGCACGCCGCGCGAGATCGAGCGGGAGACGGGCCTCACCGAGGGCAACATCTTCCAGGGCGAGCTCACCTTCGACCAACTGCTGTTCAACCGCCCGGTACCCGGCTACGCCCAGTACCGCGCGCCGATCGGCGGGCTCTACATGTGCGGCTCGGCCACCCACCCCGGCGGCGGCGTCATGGGGGCGCCCGGCCGCAACGCCGCGGCGGAAGTGCTGCGCGACCTCAAGAAGCCCGCCAAGGACATGTCCGATGCCTACCCCGTCCTTTGACGCGATCGTCGTCGGCGGGGGCCACAACGGGCTCGCCGCTGCCGCCCTCCTCGGCCAGGCCGGCCGGCGGGTGCTGCTGCTGGAGGCCTCCGACACCGTCGGCGGCGCCGCCCGCACGGTGGCGCTCGCGCCAGGCTTCCGCGTGCCGGAGATCGCCCATCTGGCGAACCGCCTGCACCCCGACATCGTCCGCAAGCTCGACCTCGAGCGCCACGGGCTCGCCTTCGCCGCCACCAACCTCTCGACGACGTCGCTGTCGGCCGAGGGCCGGCCGCTGACGCTCGCCGGCGCCTTCGGCGAGCGGCTGGAGGGCGACATCGCGGATAGCGAGCGGGCGGCCTGGGCGGCGCTGCGCGGCAAGCTGCTGCGCTTTGCCGGCGTGCTCGCGCCGTTCCTCGCGCAGGTGCCGCCGCGGCTGAAGAACGGCGGCGTCGCCGACATGATGACGCTCGGCAAGCTCGGGCTCGGCATCCGCCGGCTCGGCCGCGACGACATGCGCGAGTTCCTGCGCATGGTGCTGATGAACATCGCCGACGTGCTCGACGAGGAGGTCGGCGACGACCGCCTGCGCGCCGCCGTTGCCTTCGACGCCGTGCTCGGCACCAGCCTCGGGCCGCGCTCGCCGAACTCGCTGATGACGCTGTTCTACCGCCTCGCCGGCCAGGCGAACGGCGTGCAGGCAGCCACTGCCCAGCCGCGCGGCGGAATGGGTGCGATCGTCGCGGCGCTTTCCGCCGCCGCCAAGGCCGCCGGCGTGACGATCCGCACCGACGCGGCGGTGGCCTCGATCCTCGTCGAGGACGACCGCGCCGCTGGCGTCGTGCTCGCCTCGGGCGAGGAGATCCGCGCCCCGGTCGTCGCCTCGGCGATGAACCCGGCGGTGACGCTGCTGTCGCTGGTCGGCGCCCGCCACCTCGACACCGGCCTCGTCCGCCGCCTGTCGCACGTCCGCTCGAAGGGCACGGTGGCGAAGCTGAACCTCGCCCTCGACGGCCCTCCGCCGTTCGCCGGCCTCGGCCCCGAGGGGCTCGCGGGACGCCTTCTGACGGCACCGTCGCTGCAGGCGATCGAGACCGCCTTCGACGCCGCCAAATACGGCCGCTTCTCCGACCAGCCGGCGCTGGAGATCACCGTCCCATCGGCGACCGACCCGGCGCTGGCGCCGGCGGGCCAGCACGTCGTCTCGATCAACGCGATCTACGCGCCGTTCCGGCTGAAGCCGGACTCGGAGGCCGGCCGCGACGGCTTCGAGGCGCGCATCCTCGCCGTGCTCGAGCGCCACGCCCCGGGCATCGGCAACCGCATCGTCGGCAAGGATTTCCTGACGCCCGCCGACATCGAGCGGCGCCATCGCATCCCCGGCGGGCACTGGCACCACGGCGAGCTTTCGATCGACCAGATGTTCATGCTGCGCCCGGTGCTCGGCCTCGCCCAATACGCGACGCCGGTCGCCGGCCTCTATCTCTGCGGCGCCGGCAGCCATCCCGGCGGCGGCGTCTCCGGGGCGCCGGCGCTCAACGCCGTCTCCCGCATCCTCGCCGACGGAAAAGCCGCCGGCGGCAAGTCCCGGAGGTGAGAGAGATGCGACGCGCCCTCCCCCGCGAGCACTTCGAGAAGCCGCTCTGGCACACGCCGTTCCATCCGCGCATCGCCGCGCTGATGACCCACGAGCAGTGGTACGGCTGGGGCGGCTATCTCTCGCCGCAGGTGATCCGCGACGAGGAGATGGAGTACTTCGCCATCCGCAACGCCGCGAGCCTGTTCGACGTCTCGCCGATGGTGAAGTACCGCATCGCCGGCCCGGACGCCGCCGCCTATTGCGACCGGCTGACCGTGCGCGACGTCTTCAAGCTGAAGCCCGGCCGCGTCCAGTACACCGCCTGGTGCGACGACGACGGCAAGGTGCTCGACGACGGCACGCTGTTCCGCCTCGCGCCCGACGAGTTTCGCCTGTGCTGCCAGGAGCGCCACCTCCCGTGGCTGCTCGACAGTGCCATCGGTTACGACGTCGAGATCGCCGAGGTGACGGAGGAGATCGCCGCCCTGTCGCTGCAGGGGCCGACGTCCTATGCCGTGCTGCGCGACGCGGGCTTTGCCGGCATCGAGACGCTGAAGCCCTTCGACATTCGCAGCTTCGACACGGCGGCCGGCGCGGTGACCGTCTCCCGCACCGGCTTCACCGGCGACCTCGGCTACGAGCTGTTCGTGCCGCCGGCGCAGGCGCTCGATCTGTGGGATCTGCTCTGGAACGCCGGGCAACTGCACAACATCACCGCGATCGGCTTCGCGGCGCTCGATCTCGCCCGTCTCGAGGCCGGCTTCATCATGGCCGGCTCGGACTTCGTGCCGGCCGAGCACGCCATCCGTGCCGATCGCCGCCGCTCGCCCTACGAGATCGGCCTCGGCTGGCTCGTCGCCCTCGACAAGCCCCGCCACTTCAACGGCAAGCGGGCGCTCGCCGCCGAGAAGGCGAAGAACGCCTTCCGCCACTGCCTCGTCGCCCTCGACATCGATGGCAACGTCCCGGCCGAGCACGCCCTCGTCTACCATCGGGGCAAGCGAGAGGTCGGCCACATTACCGCGGCGGCGTGGTCGCCGACTGTGAAGCGGAACATAGCGCTCGCCTCGATGACGCGGCCCTATGGCGACACGGTCGTGAACGACCTCTGGGTGGAAATCTACGCACTCCGCGAACTCGTCTACTCGAAGAGCCTCGTCAGGGCGCGTATCGTCGAGCGGCCGTTCTTCAACCCGAAGCGGCGGTCCGCGACGCCGCCCGGCGTCTTCTGAACGGGAGAAGTCCGATGCCGCAGTGGGTGGTGATCGCGCGCGATGGCCGCGACGCAGAGGCGCTGGAGCGCCGCCTGGCCGCACGGCCGGCGCACTTCGCGCGTTTGCCGGGAATGATGGAACGAGGGGAGCTGCGCGTCGGCGGCGCCATGCTGGGCGAGGACGGCGGCATGGTCGGCTCCGTCGCCCTGGTCGAGTTCCCCGACCGCGCGGCGCTCGACGCCTGGCTCGCCGAGGAGCCGTACATGACCGGCGACGTCTGGCGCGACGTCGAAATCATCCCCTTCCGCATCGCCGTGCCCGACACGATGGCGCCGCGCAGCTGAGCCGCGCCGACGCCGTCCTGCCCATCGCCGCGCCCCCCTCGCGCCGGAGCCGCCCATGCCCTCGACGGACCTCCTCCTCGCCTTTTTCGTGACGACGGCGATCTTCGCCTACATCCCCGGCCCGGCGATGCTCTACGCCACGGCCCAGACGATGGCGCGCGGCCGCTTCTCCGGGCTGATGGCGGCGCTCGGCATCCACCTCGGCTGCTACGTCCACGTCATCGCCGCCGCGGCCGGCCTATCGGTGATCTTCCACGCCGTGCCTGTGCTCTACCTCGTGGTGAAGGTGCTCGGCGCCGCCTACCTGATCTGGCTCGGCATCTCGCTCTTCCGCTCCAAGGTGCAAGGCGGCGGCATCGACGGCGAGCACGGCACGCTGGTGGTGGCGAAGTCGGGGCGGCGGGCCTTCCTCGAGAGCATCACGGTCGAGGTGCTCAATCCGAAGACGGCGCTGTTCTTCCTCGCCTTCCTGCCGCAGTTCGTCGACCCCGCCGCCGGCCTGCCGGTGTGGGCGCAGTTCCTCGTG
>CALRZT010000339.1:0-5520 GCA_943372725.1 Pseudoxanthobacter soli DSM 19599 | reverse complement strand
CCGGCGCCCTTGGCGAACTCCGGCAGCTTCTCGCCCGCCGTCACCGTCTCGGCGCAGCGCAGGCCGGCGGCACGGCCGAACACCACGAGGTCGATCAGCGAGTTGGAGCCGAGCCGGTTGGCGCCGTGGACGGACACGCACGCCGCCTCGCCGAGCGCCATCAGGCCCGGCACGACGCGGTCGGGATCGCCGTCGACCTTCGACAGCACCTCGCCGTGGAAGTTCGTCGGGATGCCGCCCATGTTGTAGTGGACGGTCGGCAGCACCGGGATCGGCTGCTTCGTCACCTCGACGCCGGCGAAGATCTTGGCGCTCTCGGAGATGCCCGGCAGGCGCTCGTGCAGGATCGCCGGGTCGAGATGGTCGAGGTGCAGGAAGATGTGGTCGGCGTTCTTGCCGACGCCGCGGCCTTCGCGGATCTCGATGGTCATGGCGCGCGAGACGACGTCGCGCGAGGCGAGGTCCTTCGCCGACGGGGCGTAGCGCTCCATGAAGCGCTCGCCGGCCGAGTTCGTGAGATATCCGCCCTCGCCGCGGGCGCCCTCGGTGATCAGGCAGCCGGCGCCGTAGATGCCGGTCGGGTGGAACTGCACGAACTCCATGTCCTGCAACGGCAGGCCGGCGCGCAGCACCATGGCGTTGCCGTCGCCGGTGCAGGTGTGGGCGGAGGTCGCCGAGAAATAGGCGCGGCCGTAGCCGCCGGTGGCGATGATCGTCTTGTGCGCGCGGAAGCGGTGCAGCGTGCCGTCGTCCATGCACAGCGCGACAACGCCGCGGCAGGCGCCCTCCTCCATGATCAGGTCGATGGCGAAGTATTCGATGAAGAACTCGGCCGAGTGGCGCAGCGCCTGGCCGTAGAGGGTGTGCAGGATGGCGTGGCCGGTGCGGTCGGCGGCGGCGCAGGTGCGCTGGGCGCGACCCTTGCCGAAGTCGGTGGTCATGCCGCCGAA
This sequence comes from Pseudoxanthobacter soli DSM 19599, assembly GCA_943372725.1. Classification (GTDB taxonomy): domain Bacteria; phylum Pseudomonadota; class Alphaproteobacteria; order Rhizobiales; family Segnochrobactraceae; genus CAMDHY01. The sequence continues at coordinate 4,570 of CALRZT010000339.1, read as the reverse complement.
CGGCCGCTGGTAGATCTTGCCTTCCTCGGTGCGCGAGAACGGCACGCCCCAGTGCTCGAGCTCGTAGACGGCGGCGGGCGCCTCGCGGACGAGATACTCGATGGCGTCCTGGTCGCCGAGCCAGTCGGAGCCCTTGACGGTGTCGTACATGTGCCAGCGCCAGTCGTCCGGCCCCATGTTGCCGAGCGCCGCCGAGATGCCGCCCTGCGCCGCCACCGTGTGCGAGCGGGTCGGGAACACCTTGGTGATGCAGGCCGTGCGCAGGCCCGCTTCCGAGCAGCCGACGACGGCGCGCAGGCCCGCTCCGCCGGCGCCGATGACGATGACGTCGAAGGTGTGGTCGGTGAAGGGATAGGCGCGGCCGTTCACCCCGGGCGCCCCCGCCCCGTTGGCGGCACCGTTGCCGCCGCCGTTCAACTCGGCCATTCGCGTCAGCCTCCGAAGCTGATCTTGAGAACCGCCCACGCGGCGGAAAGCGCCACCAGGGCGCAGAAGAAGGTGCTGGCGACGAGGGCGGCGAGCTTCGTCCCCTCCCCGTGCACGTAGTCCTCGATGATCACCTGCATGCCGAGCTTCATGTGCCAGGCGGACACCAGCACGACGGCGAGCAGCGGCACGGCGACGAAGGGGTTCTCGAGGACGGCGCGGGTCGTCTCGTAGGTCTCGCCCTGCACGCCGACGACGAGCAGCACCATGAAGACGGTGAGCGGCACCATGGCGAGGCCGGTGAGGCGCTGGCGCCAGAAGTGATCGGTGCCGGCCTTGGCCGAGCCGAGACCGCGGACGCGGCCGAGCGGGGTGCGCATCATGATCTTGTCCTCCCGGCTCAGCGGACGACGAGGGCGACGACCCAGACGATCATCGTCAGGGTGACCGAGCCGATGACGGTGAGGCGGGTGACGAGTTCGCGCCCGGCCGGATCGAAGGCGGCCCCGACGTCCCAGAGGAAGTGCTTGATGCCGCTCAGCATGTGGTGGATCAGCGCCCAGGTGTAGCCGAACAGGATCAGGCGGCCGATCAGCGAGCCGAAGAAGGCGTCGGCCCAGGAGAACGCCACCGGCCCCATCGCCGCGGCGACCAGCCACCACGCCAGCAGGATGGTGCCCGCATAGAGCGCGATGCCGGTGGCGCGGTGGACGATCGACATCGCCATCGTCAGCGTCCAGCGATAGACCTGAATGTGCGGGGACAGCGGCCGGCCGGTCTTGGCGTTCGTCGTCATCATCGTCCTTCGGCCTTCGGAGCGTTGCTTTCCGATGGGGACGATCCCGCGGCCGTGGCGCCGCCGATCGTCACTGGAAGGCTTCTAGCCCCTCGACCGCCCCTCGTCAAAGTGACGTAAACGTAAAGTGCAGCACTCGCGCAAGCTCGGTGCTGACGTATAGGGTAGGGCTGCGAGGGAGACCGGCAAGAGCGGTTTCCGGCGGTTTTTCCGGGCCCTCGGCCTGTGACCGTGATCACAGCCGCCGCATTGCGGCTGGCGTACCCCTCGCCGGCCCCGAGAGCACCCGCGCCGATCCGGCGCGCCCCCTCCGCCTCGGGCAACCCGAGGACTATCATGCGTCTCGCCTATTGGTTCTTCATCGTCGCCATCCTCGCCGGCCTCGCTGGCATGGGGCTCGGCATCCAAATGGGGATCGCCCACGACTTCACGCTGATGCCGGTGCACGCCCACGTGAACCTGCTCGGCTGGGCCTCGCTCTTCCTCTACGGCCTCTACTACCGGGCCGAGCCGGCCGCCGAGGGAACGGCTCTCGCCGTCATCCACTTCGCGCTCGCCGTCGCGGGCCTTGTGCTGATGACCGGCGGCCTCACCCTGATGCTGCAAGGCAACGAAGCGCTCATGCCGGCCACGATCGCCGGCGCGCTCTGTGCCATCTCCGCCATGGCGGTCTTCCTCGTCGTCGTGCTCAGGCGCGGCATCGCCGAGCGCCGGAGCGCCACGGTCCGCTGAGCCGCAGCCGCGCATCGCCGGAGCCGGACGACCCACCGGCCCCGGCGGTTTCTCAGGCCGGCTGCGCCGAAAGCCGCTTGTTCAGGTGCGCCATGAACGCCGTGGCGAACAGCGGCGTCACGAGATTGACGATCGGGATCGCCAGCACCAGCGCGATCACCAGCCCGGCGACGAACACCGTGCCGCCGTGGCGCTTGCGGAGCGCGCGCGCCTCCTCCGGCGTCCGGAAGCGCATCGCCTGGCCCTCGAAGTATTCCCGGCCGAGCAGGTAGCCGTTGACCAGGAAGAAGGCGGCGATGTTCACCCCCGGCACCAGAAGCAGCAGCAGCGCGACGAGGTTGCCGAGGATGACGATGCCGGTGAACTTCAGCGTCGTCACCAGCTGCTCGCCGAAGGGTAGCGCCCGCCCGGGCGGATCGTTCGGGTAGTGCGTCCGCTCCACCACCTCGGCGACCTCGTCGGCGAACAGGCCGGCGAGCAGAGAGGTGATCGGCGCCACCAGGAAGCCGAGCCCGATGAAGAAGCCGATGCCGGTGAGGATCACCAGCACCGTCTCGACCCACGGATAGGTGGTGACGTCGATGAAGTAGACCGACGCCCCCTGTAGCGCGAGCCAGATCACCACCAGCAGCGCGATCGTCAGCGCCAGCGACTTCAGGAGCACGGAGCGGAACGGCGGCGTCAGGATGTCGGCGAAGGCTTGGCGGGCGGCGGCGAGCATCGGGGCTCCGAGGATGCGGCGCCGGACGGCGCGGAGACGGACCGCCGTCAAGTGGGGAGGCGGGAGCGCCGCCGCAATCGCTGGAGGGGGTGGGCGCCTTGCTTCCTTCTCCCAGCGACGCTGGGAGAAGGTGCCCGAAGGGCGGATGAGGGCCGGCGGACGAAGTACGCCGGAAGACCACGGTGCGCCGCATGTCGGAGCTCCGCGCGGCTACGCCGCACGGCCCTCATCCGGCGCTTCGCGCCACCTTCTCCCGCGACCGCGGGAGAAGGGAAGACGCCGACCCCTACCCCCGCCCCTCCGCCGCCGCGATCGCGCGGGCCAGCACGAGATACGGCGCCGCGTCCGTTCCGACCTCTCGCTCGATCTCGGCGAGTTCGGCGCGGGCGAGGTCGAGGCGGCCGATCGCGACGTAGCCCTCGCCGAGATAGGAGCGCGTGCGCACCGCGTGCGGATCGACCGCAAGCGCCGCGCGGTAGTAGCCGACGGCCGTGTCGAAGCGGCCGAGCTTGCGGAAGGCGAAGCCGAGCTCCGTCAGCACCAGCGGGTCGCGGCGATGGGCGATCGGATCGAGCACCGCAACCGCATCCGCATGGCGTCCCGCCCGGTTGAAGGCGAAGGCCATCGCAAAGCGTTCCGTCGGAGCGATCTGCAGCGCCTGGATCTTCACGCAGGTCTTGGTCTGCGGGTCGAGGGCCTGGCCGCGCGGGCAGGTCGCCGGAGTCGGGGCCGGAAGCGGCCCGTCGTTCATGGCCGCGGCCGGCGCCGCCAGCCCCGTCACCAGCATCGCGCCGAGCATCGCGGCCCGCCACGCCGTCGCCCCTGACACCGCCATCGCTCTCTCTCCCCACAGGCCCGCCAGCACCGCCGCGATCACCCTAAGGCCGGCGCCGCCAGGCGGAAGATGTCGCACCATAACGTGATCGGCGGGACCCCGCGATGGCGCTGCCGGTCAGCTGCGCAGCAGATCAGCCGCGCTGCCAGTCAGCTGCGCAGGAGGTCGTTGACCGGCTTCAGGTCGGCGCTGCCGGGGAACACGCTCTCGGCCAGCGCCCGCTCGCCGACGCCGAGATGGTCGCGCAGCACGCCCTTGGCGACGCTGCGCAGGTCCGTCGTCGGCCGGAGGTCCCGCCCCTCGAGCAGCGCCGCCGGCGACAGCCCCGGCCAGTCGGCGACGACGCGGCCGCCGGCGACACCGCCGCCGAGCAGGAACAGCGCCGTGCCGGTGCCGTGGTCGGTGCCGCCGGAGCCGTTGAAGGCGACCGTCCGGCCGAACTCGGTGACGACCATCACCACCGTGTCGCGCCAGGCCGGGCCGAGCGACTCCTTCAGGGCGAGAAGCGTGGCGTCGAGCACCGCCAGGCTGTCGCCGAGCTGGCCGTCGACCGGATCGCCGCGCGAATGGTTGTCGAAGCCGGAGAGGTCGAGGGTGCCGATGCGCGGGCCGTCCTGCTTCGACAGAACCCGCCCGGCGACCCGCGCCGCCTCGATCGCCGGCCGGCTGCGGCCCTTGACGTCGGCATCGGCGCCGCTGCGGGCGGCCAGCTTGGCCTCCTTCTCGCTGCCGGCCACCATGCCGAGTTCGAGGCCTTCCTCGAGCGTCATCGCCAGCCGCTCGTCGCCAGCGTGGCGATAGAGCGAGAGCAGGCGGGCGCGGGTGTCCTCGCTCGCCTCGGGATAGCCGGCTGGCATCCAGGAGACGACCTTGGAGCGTCCGCGCATGATCAGCGGCACCTGTGCGCCGGCGGCGAAGCCCTCGCCGCTGGTGAACTGCACCATCTCGCCTTCAGGCAGCAGGGCCAGCGTGCGGCCGAGCCAGCCGGTGTCGGCGACGCCGACGGCCGGCAGGCCGCTCTCCAGCACGTCCTGGCCGTCGAAGTGCGAGCGCTCGCGAT
>CALRZT010000338.1:0-5520 GCA_943372725.1 Pseudoxanthobacter soli DSM 19599 | reverse complement strand
GGCGTCGTCGAGCAGGCGGAGATCTTCGACCGGGTGGCCGATCGCCTCGGCCGCGCCCCGCCGGTGATCGACGCCGCCGACGTGCTCGCCGACCCGCGCGGAATCCTCACGGCGCTTTGCGCCGCCGTCGGCATCCCCTTCGACCCGGCAATGCTGTCATGGCCGGCCGGCAGGCGCGACAGCGACGGCGTCTGGGCCGCCCACTGGTACGCCTCGGTGGAGAAGTCCACGGGCTTTGCCGCGCCGAAGCCGCCCGTCGATGCCCACAGCCTCGATCCGGAGCAGCGCGCCGTCGCCGAGGCCGCCCGCAGGTTCTACGATCGGCTCGCGCCCCACCGCCTCGGGGCGGCCTGAGAAGCCGCCTCCCGAGGGAAGGCGGCCAACCAAGGGGAAACAACCATGATCCGCCGCATCATCACTGCACTCGCGGCCTCGGCGCTGCTCGCGACGTCCGCGATCACCCCGGCCGCCGCCTGCACGGGCATCAAGCTCACGGCGACCGACGGTACCGTCGTGCGGGCGCGGACGCTCGAGTTCCAGGCGGACCCGAAGTCCGAGCTGATCTACATGCCGCGCGGACAGGCGATCACCGGCACCGCGCCGTCCGGCAAGCCCGGCGGCCTGCAGTGGACGAGCAAGTACGCCGTCGCGGGCGCCAACGGCTTCGGCATGCCGATCGTCGTCGACGGGCTCAACGAGAAGGGGCTGGGCGGCGGGCTGTTCTACTTCCCGGGCTACGCCGGCTTCCAGGAGGTCGCGGCGGGTGACGTCGAGAAGTCGTTGGGCTCCTGGGAGCTCCTCACCTACGTGCTCGGCAGCTTCGCCACTGTCGCCGAGGTGAAGGCGGGGCTTTCGGACATCTTCGTCAGCACAGCGCCGCTCGAGGGCTTCGACGGCGCGCCGCCGGTGCACATGATCGTCACTGACGCAGCCGGCGACAGCCTCGTCGTTGAATATGTCGGCGGCGTCCTGCACACCTATGACAACCCGCTTGGCGTGCTCACGAACTCGCCCGGCTTCGACTGGCACTCGACGAACCTGCGCAACTTCGTCAACCTGTCGGCGCTCAACGTGCCGCAGCTCGCCCTCGGCGACATCAAGATCGACCAGACCGGCCAGGGGTCGGGCCTGCTCGGGATGCCCGGCGACTTCACGCCGCCCTCGCGGTTCATCCGCGCCGTGGCGTTCTCCCAGGCAGCCGCCCCCGCCGCCGATGGCGAGGCGGCGATGAAGGTCGCCTTCCACATCCTCGACAACTTCGACCTGCCCCCGGGCACGGTGCGCAGCGGCAAGGGCGCCAGCGACTACGAGGTGACCTTCTGGACCGGCGCGGCGGACTTGAAGAACCTCCGCTACTACATCACCACCTTTGACAACCGGCAGATCCGCATGTTCGACCTCGCGGCGGCGGCTGGCGAGGGCGGCGGCATCGTGACGATGCCGCTCGACCAGCCGGAGGACGTCCTCGAGGTGAAGCGGCCCTGAGGCCGGCGACGGGCCAGGCCCGCCGCCGTCGTCAGGCCGGCAGCAGCTTCTCCAGCGTCTCCAGCCGGTCGGCCTCGCCGGGCGGCTTGTCCCAGCGGATGCGGGCAATGCGGGGAAAGCGCATGGCGACGCCGGACTTGTGCCGCGTCGACCGCTGCAGGCCCTCGAAGGCGACCTCCAGGACGAGGCCCTTCGCGGCTTCGTGGACGACCTCCCGCACGGGTCCAAAGCGGTTCGTCGTGTTCGCCCGCACGAACTTGTCGAGCTGGGCGAGTTCCTCGTCGGTGAAGCCGAAATAGGCCTTGCCGACCGGCACCAGTTCGTCGCCGGCCTCGCCCGTGCGCCACACCCCGAAGGTGTAGTCGGAATAGAACGACGAGCGCTTGCCGTGGCCGCGCTGGGCGTACATCAGCACCGCATCCACCGTCTTCGGGTCGCGCTTCCACTTGAACCACGGCCCCTTCGGCCGGCCGGGCACGTAGGTGCTGTCGCCGCGCTTCAGCATCAGCCCCTCGACGGCCTCGGCATCGACGCCGGCGCCCGCCGCACCAGCCGGATCGGCACGGATCGCCGCGAGCGCGTCCCAGTCGTCGAACGCCACCAGCGGCGACAGGTCGAAGGCCGGGCCGCCGCGCTTTGCCACGAAGGCCTCGAGCCGCTGCCGGCGCGCGTCGAATGGAAGCGCCCGCAGGTCCTCGCCGTTCTCGGCGAGAAGATCGTAGGCGCGGATCCTCGGCGGGAACTCCGCCATCAGCTTCGGCGAGACCGCCTTGCGGTTCAGCCGCTGCTGCAGCACCGAAAACGGCTCGACGCGACCCTCGCGCACGATCAGCAGCTCGCCGTCGACGGCGCCGTCGAACTCGAGCAGGCCGAGCAGGTCGGGGAAGGCCGCCGAGACGTCCTCGCCGGTGCGCGAATAGAGCCGCGCCACCCGCCGCCCGTCCGCGGCGGTGCCGCAGGCCGCCTGCACGCGGATACCGTCCCACTTCCACTCGGCGCGGAAGGCGGCGGGGTCGAGGGCGTCGAGCTCCGCCTCGTCGAGCGGCTGCGCCAGCATCGGCGGTCGGAACGGCGCCGGATCGACACTCGCCGGCGCGGCACCGCGCCCCTCCACCCAGGCGAACAACTGGAGATAAGGCGGCGCCAGCCCGTGCCAGACCTCCTCCACAGCGTCGGCGTCGACCGGCCCGAGGCGGGCGACCGCCGCCTTGGCGAGGCGGGCGGAGACGCCGACCCTGAGCCCGCCGGTGATCAGCTTCAGGAGCGCCCAGCGGCCGGTCTCGTCGAGGCCGTCGAGCCAGCCCGCGAGCAGTCCCGGCAGGGCGGCCTTGCCACTGTTCGACAGCCCCTCCACGACTTCGGACAGCGCCGGCGGCGGCGCGTTGCGGCCGGGCCGCTCGGGCCACATCAGCGCCACCGTCTCCGACAGGTCGCCGACATAGTCGTACGAGAGGGCGAACAGCATCGGGTCGACGCGCTCCGCGATCAGCCCGCGGATCAGCCCGCCCTTGGCATGCTGAAAGACGAGCCCGCCGGTGAGTGCTGCCAGCGCGAAGCCGCGCTCGGGGTCCGGCACCTCCCGAAAGAACGCCTCCATCAGCGCCAACTTGGCGTTGCGCCTCGGCTCGAAGGCGAGCCGGTCGAGGAGCTCGGCGAAGGGGGTCATGCCGGCACTTCCGGCTCGGCCGCCACCGTACTTTCCTCCTCGTCGCCATAGCCGACCAGCCGGAGCGGGCGGGCGGCGATGCCGTGGGTGAGGCACCAGTGGACGAGGGCGTCCTCCTCGCCGTGCGTCACCCAAATCTCCGATGCACCCGTCTCGGCGACGGTGGTGCAGAGGTCCTCCCAGTCGGCGTGGTCGGAGACGACGAGCGGCAGTTCGACGCCGCGCTGGCGGGCGCGGGCGCGCACGCGCATCCAGCCGGAGGCGAAGCTCGAGACCGGGTCGGCGAAACGGCGCGACCAGCGGTCGCCCAATGTCGACGGCGGGCAGAGCACGATCTCGCCGGGAAGCGCCGCCTTCTCCCGTCCGCCGGCGCGCCCCTCCACGGGCGAGAGCGGGCCGAGCGGCACGCCGCGCTCCTCATAGAGCCGGCAGAGTGACACCATCGCGCCGTGCAGGTGGATCGGCCGGTCGTAGCCGGCCTCCCGCAAGAGCGCGATCAGCCGCTGCGCCTTGCCGAGCGAATAGGCGCCGAGCATGTGGGTGCGGTCGGGAAAGAGCGCGAGGGAGCCGAGCAGCCTGGCGATCTCGTCAGCCGCAGGCGGAAAGCGGAACACCGGCAGGCCGAACGTCGCCTCGGTGACGAAGACGTCGCAGCGCACCAGCTCAAACGGCGCGCACGTCGGGTCGCGCTCGCGCTTGTAGTCGCCCGAGACGACGACGCGCTGGCCGCCGGCCTCGAGCAGGATCTGCGCCGAGCCGAGACAGTGGCCGGCCGGGAAGAACGTGACGGTGGCGCCGCCGATCCGGCCCGTCTCGCCATAGCCGACGGCCTGCGTCGTGCCGGCGAAGTCGGCCCCGTAGCGGGCCGCCATGATGGCCAGCGTGTCGGCGGTGGCGAGCACGGCGCCATGGCCGGCGCGGGCATGATCGGAGTGGCCGTGGGTGATCAGCGCCCGCGGCACCGGCCGCACCGGATCGATGTGGACCTCGGCCGCCGGGCTCCAGAGGCCCGCCGGCGTCGGCACGAGGATGTCCTCGGCGCGCATCGAGCGTTACCCTTCTCCCGCAGGGCGGGAGAAGGTGCCCGAAGGGCGGATGAGGGCCGCGCCGCGCCGCGGCGCGGAACCCTGCCCTCGCACCGTCGCCCCGGCGCGCGGTGCGCGGCGGCCCTCATCTGGCCTGCGGCCACCTTCTCCCAGCGGGGCTGGGAGAAGGAAGAGATGAGCTTGCGATCGCACGTCCTTACCCGCCCTCACTCCCCCGGCTTCCGCCCCGGGTCGATCACCTTCGTCGCGACGAGCCGCTTCAGGCGCTTGCGGGCGTCGGCGATCACCGTCGGCAGCAGCGTCTTCACCTCGTCGGGGCTCATGCCGGGCTTGATGCGGCGGTCGTAGAGGGTGTTGAGGATGAACCAGTCGAAGATGCCGAAACCCGGCACGTCGGAATAGTCGTTGAAAATCGAGTTCGGCAGCCGCCAGTCGTCGTTCACCGGACCGAGCGACTGGGTAATCTCCTCGACCATGCAGTGGCGGGTGCTGCGCCAGCCCTCGGTGGTCGGGATGTAGATGTAGGCGCTCTCGAGTGTCCCGTCGCGCTTGCCGCCGGTGACGCCGGAGCAGTGGCTCGATTCGATGAAGCGGGTGTCGAAGCCCTCCGGCAGCGTCTCGCGGATCACCGCCCGGTAGCCGCTGCGGTCGACGAGGAAGATGGCCATGTTGGCGTCGGTCTGATTCTTCACCGTGCGGATCGACAGGTTGTCGACGACCTTGTTCAGCGTCGCGATGAACTTCGCCACCTGGGCGGACCGGTCGGTGACGGCGCGGTTGATGATGACGACGCGCACCGGCTTCGTGAACTTGCGGACGATGTCCTTGCGGGCGTCCTGATTGCCTTCCGCCCCGAACACCGTCCGCATGAAGCCGTCGATGATCTCCTCGTCGGTGAAGGCGTTCGCCACCTCGTCGGGCGTCGGCGTCGCGGCGCGCAGCGTAGCGCCCGGAACCAGCAGCGTGACCAGGAGTACGAGGCAACACAGGCGAACGCGGGAAAACATCACGGGGGAGCCTCGTCCTTCGGATTGCCATAACACCGCACGGCGGGGGTGCTGGCAACCTCGCCCGAACGCGCACCCGCGCGATCCAGTTGCCTGTCAGCGCGGAGCAAAGCAGAAATCGTTCCTGTTTTGGTCTAGGCTCAACTGCGAATCGAGGGCGGCGCGTAGCCGTGCCGTGAGGGGGAAACCGACGATGCCTGCCGAACCTTCGCGTGAAGCCGACGTGCCGGTGGCGCCCGGGCTCGTCGCCGGGCCGGACGGCCGTCACCGCTGCCAGTGGTGCGCCGGCTCCGACCTCTACCGCGCCTATCACGAC
>CALRZT010000337.1:0-5523 GCA_943372725.1 Pseudoxanthobacter soli DSM 19599 | reverse complement strand
ACGGCGCGCGGATGCTGCGCCTCGACCACCGCATCGGCTCGCTGACGCCCGGCAAGCAGGCCGACATCGTGCTGGTGCGCCGCGACGCGCTGAACACCGCGTCGGTGATCGACCCCGTCAGCATCGTCGTCAACTATGCCGAGCCGGCCAATGTCGACACGGTGCTGATCGCCGGCGCGGTGAAGAAGCGGGCAGGCCGCCTCGTCGCCGGCGGGATCGACGGGATCGTCGCCGACCTGCGCAGCTCCGGCCGGCGCATCCTCACCGATGCCGGGCTGCTGCAGTAGCAGCGCTCCTGCGAACCGGCAGCCGAGACGTCTGCGAACAGACGCCTCGGCCGATCCTCCTCGGCTGATGTCGCGTCAGCCGATGATGTGGAAGCCGCGCGGAAAGCGCTGCAGCGGCTCGAAGCCGGTCTCGGTCACCAGCATCAGGTGGCCGGTCTGGACGCCGGCGCGGCGGTCGCGGGTGGTGATATTCGGCTGCACGACCAGCATCATGCCGGCTTCCAGCTTCATGTCGGGCACGTTCGCCGAGGGCCGGCTGGCGCAGCCGAGGATGGGCGGGAAGTAGCCGCCGCCATAGCCGTGCACGAGGTCGTCGATGATGGTGAAGCCGGCGTCCTCGATGCCGTGCGAGGCGGCGACGAGCTCCGCCGGCGTCGTGCCGGCGCGCACCTTCGCCGTCACCGCGTCGAAGACGGCATCCGCACAGGCGTGCAGGTCGCGGTAAAGGGCGTTCGGCTCGGATCCGACGGCCAAGGTGCGCAGCACCTGGCCGGAATGGTCCCAGAACTGCGCGCTGATCTCGCAGACCAGCGCATCGCCGACCGCGAGCCGCCGCGACGACGGGAACTGCCGGGGCACGCCGACCGAGGGGTCGGCCATCGGCGTCGTGCCGATATAGTGAAGCGCGTTGGTACCGCCGAGCCTGACGTAAGGCGCCTCAACGAGGGCGCCGAGCTCCTTTTCCGTCATGCCGGGCTTCGCCCGCTCGGCGAGCGAGGCGGCACCGAGGTCGCTCATCGCCGCGGCGAAGCGGAACCACGGCATCTCCTCGGCCGACTTGACGTAGCGCATCTTCGAATAGGCGGCGTTGAGGTCGACCACCGCGCCGGCGGCGGCGAGGCTCGCGTGCTGGGAGGCCGAGAGCGATCCGACGAGGCCGATGCGCTTGGCGCCGGGCTCGTCGGCGGCGAGTGCTGCAAGCGCGTGGCCGAGGCCGGACTTGCCGCCCCATTCGACCTCGCAGGTGTCGGCGAGCTTCGCCGCCAGCGGCTGGTGGTTGACGTGCTGCACCCAGAGCTTCATCGGCCGGCCGGGGACGAGCAGCGTCACCGCGTCGGCGGTGGTCGGCCAGCCGGTCAGCCAGAACGTCGTCGTGCCGGCCTTCTGCGCATGGGCGACGATGATGGCGTCGAGGCCCTCAGCCTCGCAGAGATCGTCGAAGCACTTGCGCCGCCGCGCCATCTCCTCGGGGCTGAAGCGGGGATATTCGGCGTCGATGAGGGCGGCGAACTCCGCCTCGACGGTGGCGGTCAGGCTGGCGAGCGACGGCAGCATCGGTCCTCCCGGTCGTTTCTCGATGGCGCGCTGTTCCGCGCGCCCGTCGGCGGATGGCGGGGCGCCGCGGCGCCGTGACATCCTACCGGATGATTGCATACATCAGATGCAATGGTGCGTACACAACCGGGCGTGCGCGGTCGTGGCCGCGCGCGTCGTCCGGGGGCGGTCGGGCGGTTGCCGCGCCTCACACCCGCGGGCGGAGCGGGAAGATCGCCACCACCAGCGCGACGTCGACGACCGCCAGCGCCACCAGCACGGCGAGGGTGGTGTCGGCGCCGGCGCGCTCGATCAGCAAAGCGCCCACCGACGGCGAGATCGCCATGGTGACGAGGATCGGCATCGCCATCCGGCCCATCAGCGGCGCGTAGCCGTCGGCGCCGAAGAGGGCGAGGGGCAGCGTGCCGCGGGCGATCGACTTGATGCCCATGCCGGCGCCGTAGAACACGAAGGCGGCGGCGAGCAGGGCCGGCATCCCCGTCCATAGCAGGCCGACGCCGGTGGCGACGCAGAGCGTCGAGGCGAGCATCGTCCACAGCGGGTGGTAGCGCGCGCCGACGACGCTCTCGACGATGCGGGCGGCGACCTGCGACGGTCCGATGAGGGCGCCGAAGCCGACGGCAGCGGCGAGCGCGACGCCGCGCGCCTCCATCAGCGTGATCAGGTGGACGGAAAGGACCGAGGCGATCACCGAGGAGAGCGTGAACGCCGCCGCCGTCAGCATGAACAGGGCCGAGAACACCGGCGACCGGGCCGGGCCTTCGGCAGGGCCGTGGTGTTGCCCCTCCCCGGTCGACGCGGCCTTTGCGTGAAGGACCTCCCGGCGCGCCTCGCGCGGAAAGGCGAGGAGATTGAGCGGCAAGGCGACGACGATCAGGAGCGCCGCAAAGGCGAGGCAGGCGCCGCGCCACCCCCACTGCGAGACGAACAGCGCGGCGAGCGGCCACGACACCGTGCTGGCGAAACCGGCGACGAGGGTGAGGTTGGTGATCTCGCGCCGCGCCGCGAGCCCGTGCAGGCGGCCGAGGGCGGCGAAGGCCGCGTCATAGAGCCCCGCCCCCATGCCGGCGCCGACGAGGCACCAGGCGGCGACATAGACGGCCAGGTTCGGCGAAAGCGCCATGACGACGAGGCCCGCCGCGATGACAGCCGCACCCGTCGCCAGCACCGGCCGGCCGCCGCGCGCCTCGATGACGTCGCCGACGCGTGGCGAGACGAGGCCGGAGACGAGGAGGGCGAGCGAGAAGGCGCCGATCACCCACGGCAGCGGCCAGCCGGTGTCGGCGACGGTGGGCTTCGCCAGCACCGCCGGCAGGTAGAACGAGGCGCCCCAGGCGATGATCTGCGCGATCCCGATCGCCGGCACGCGCAGATGGTCGGTGAGGCCGCGCCGGGGCGTCGCGGTCATGGTGGGCCGAAGGCGTGGCACCGGCGACCGCCGGCCGGCCGCCGCCGGGCGTCGTCACTCAGGCGGCGGGATCGGGGGCGGACGTCGGACATGGCGGATCGGCTCGGGGCGGACGCTACACCGCTTCGTCGGCGCCGAAAATCCTCGGTGAAAATCGACACTTCGGCGCCGGTGAGACTGGCGGCGACGGGTGCGGCGGTCTATCCCGCGACAGGACCGGCGCCAGCCGGTCAGAGTGCCGAAGATTGGGCCGGCCGCTGCTGGCCCACCCCGCCGAGGACCGCCGATGCCGGATGCCGCGCCGCCCGTTCCGACCCGCCGCCCGGCGATCGGCGTTTCCGTCGCCTGCTGGCGGCAGGGGCGCGTGCTCGTCGTGCAGCGCGGGCGGCCGCCGCTGAAGGGGATGTGGAGCCTGCCCGGCGGACACGTCGAGTATGGCGAGGCGATCCGCGCCGCCGCCGCCCGCGAGCTCGCCGAGGAGACGGGCGTCGTGGCCGACATCGTCGGCATCGTCGATGCGCTGGATGTGATGGTGGCGGCGCCGGGGGTGGCGGCGGATGCCCCGCCGGCGCACCACTTCGTGCTCGCCGTCTACGCCGCCCGCTGGCGCGCCGGCGAGCCGGTGGCCGGCGACGACGCCGCGGTGGCCCTGTTCCTCACCCCAGACGAGGCGCTGGCGCTGGAGCTGACCCCCGGCGCGAGCACCGTCATCACCGCGAGCCGGGGGCTGGTGGGCGACGCGGGCTGAGGCTCAGGCGGCTGCCGAGAGCGTCGCAATGAACTTCGACCGTCACCCCGGACAAGCGAGCCGAAGGCGAGCGCCGATCCGGGGCCCAGCGCAAGAGGGGTGGCGCGAAACGCGCGACGCTTGAGCCGCGCGTCCGGCGCGGAGTCTCTCCTGGATCCCGGATCAGGCGCTCGGCTACGCCTCGCTGGTCCGGGATGACAGCGATGAGATGTGCTGCGAGCCGCCGTCCCCGCCCCCCTCAGGCGGCGAGGTCTCGCACGCGGGCGCGGATGGCGGCGTCGGGGCGGACCGTCATGCGGCAGACCGGGTTCACCTTTTCCGGCGACAGCGTCTCGAAGGCGAAGCGGCGGGTGAGCGAGGCGAGGATCAGCACGCCCTCGGTCTGGGCGAAGCCGCCGCCCGGGCAGACGCGCGGGCCGAGGCCGAACGGCAGGTAGGTGTCGGCCTTCAGCTGCTTCTCGTTCTCGGGCAGGAAGCGCTCGGGGCGGAACACCTCCGGGTCCTTCCAGAACTTGTCGTGGCGGTGGACGAGCCAGGGCGACACCACCACGAGGTCGCCGGGCTCGACCTTGTGGTCGCGCATCTCGTCGGACTTCGTCGCGATGCGGGTGATGAAGGAGACCGGCGGATAGAGCCGCATCGTCTCCTTGAAGACGGCGCGGGTGTAGACCATCCGGGCGATGTGGCCGTACTCGATCGGCCCGTCACCGGAAATCCCGCGCACCTCGGCGCGGATCTGCGCGGCGATCTCGGGCGTCTGCGACAGGATGAAGAACGACCAGGCGAGCACCGAGGCCGAGGTCTCGTGGCCGGCGAGGAAGAACACGGCGATCTGGTCGATGAGCTCGTCGCGGTCGAAGCGGGTGCCGGTCTCCTTGTCACGCGCCGCCATGACGGCGCCGGCGAGGTCGTCGCCGTCGCGCACCTGGCCCGCCGCCTCCTCGGCGAGGCGCCGGTCGACCAGGCGGCCGAGCACGCCGCGGATCTCGCGGCAGGCGGCGACCACCGCCGGCACGTCGTCGAAGCTGCCGTTGGCGGGGGACGAGATGATCGTCTTCGGGTTCACCTGCGGCACCACGTCCTGGTAGCGCTGGAAGGCATCGAAGACGCCGCGCGCATCCGACGAGGCGAGCGGCTCGGAGAAGATCGTCCGGTAGATGGCGTCGGCGGTGACCCGGCTCATCGCCGCGTCGAGCTCGACGGGACCCTTCGCGGCCGCGAGCTCACCGATCAGCGTGTCGACGGCGCCGACCATCTGCGGGTAGGCGGTGGTCAGCCGCATGTGGGCGAAGGACGGCTCGATCATCCGCCGCTGGCGCTTCCAGGTGGGACCGTTGGAGATGAAGATGCCGTCGCCGACGAGCGGCTTCAGCGCCGCCACCATCAGGTCGCTCTTCGGATAGTCCTCGGCCTTCTCAACGAGGATGCGGCGGATCAGCTTCGGGTCGTTGACGATCCAGATGCGCCGCTTGCCGATCGGCACCTTGCCCATCTTCAGCCGGTAGGCCTCGGCGGGGAGCAGGTTGAGGAGGTCGCGCTGGCGCAGGAACACCGCGCGCGCCAGGATCGCCGCCTCCGAGCGCCGCGCCGGCGCCGGCGGACGGTAGTTCGACGAGGGCGGCGGTTCGACCGGCACGGTGAGGTTCATCGGCGGGCGGGGTCCTGTTGGGGGAAGGGGCGGCACTGGGCCGTGGGTTCGGCAGTGGGCAGTGGGCAGTGGGCAGTGGGCAGTGGGCAGTGGGCAGTGAAAAGTCGTCGATCGGATGGCGGACTTGGGCAGTCTGCAGTGGGCGGCCGGTGGTCGA
>CALRZT010000336.1:0-5543 GCA_943372725.1 Pseudoxanthobacter soli DSM 19599 | reverse complement strand
AGGCCCCGCTGGCTGGTCCGGATGGACCCACTACTCTCTGCTCGCCACTTCAGTTCCCACGCGGAAGGACCACCCTTGCGACACGACATCAGCAGCAACGATTGCTTCGATCTCCGTCACGTCATGGGGAGAGCCCGATGAGCGCGCTTCCGCCGCTGCGCAGCGGCCCGATCGACGTCCATGCCCACATCGTGCCGGAATCGCTGCTGGCGCGCTTCGAGGCGGGTGAGCGGGAGAACTTTCGGGTCGAGCAGGCCGAAGGCGGGCGCCGCCGCGTCGTGCTCGGCGGCCGCGTCGTCAACCCGCCGCTGATGCCGGCGATGACCGACATGGCGCTGCGCCTCGCCGACATGGAGAAGCAGGGCGTCGCCGTGCAGATCCTGTCGCCGTGGGTGCAGCTCTGCGGCCTCGGCCTCGGTGCGGAAGACGCCGCCTGGGTGGTCGAGGCGACGAATGCCGAGATCGCCGCCGTCGTCCGCGCGCATCCGGACCGCTTCCGAGGCTTCGGCGGCGTGCCGCTGCATCACCCCGAGGTGGCCGTCGAGGCGCTGCGCCGCGCCATGACGGTGCATGGCCTGCTCGGGGTCGAAGCCTCGACAACGCCGACGGCGGAGCTCTTCCTCGATGATCCGAAGCTCGAGCCTTTCTGGGCCGAGGCCGAGAAGCTCGGCGCCATCGTCATGCTGCATCCGCCGCAGGGCCCGCCCGTCGGCGCCTATTCACGCTTCTACATGCAGAACCTCGTGCTCAATCCGCTGGAAACGGCGATTGCCGGCGCGCATCTGATCTTTGGCGGCGTGATGGAGCGCCACCCGGATCTGACGATCCTGCTCGTCCACGGCGGCGGCTTCCTGCCCTACAACCTCGGTCGGCTGAAGCGCGGACATGCCATCCGGCCGGAGACCAAAGGCGCTTTGAAGGAGAGCGTCGAGGACTCGTTCCGGCGCTTCGTCATCGACACCGTCACGCACTCGGCCTCGGGCCTGCGCTTCCTCTATGGCGAGGTGCCGGCGGGGCAGGTGGTGATGGGGACGGACTATCCGTTCGACATGGCCGATCCCGACCCGCTGACAACGGTGCGCGAGGCGGACCTGCCTGAGGACGACACCCAGGCCGTGCTCGAGGGCAACGCTGCCCGGCTGATCGCCGCCGTCGAGGCTCGCTGACACCCGCCGCTGTCGCGCCTCGGGGCGCCGGCGCCTTCACGCTGGAAACAAGACGGCCGGCCCACCATTGGTGGGCCGGCCGTTTGTTTTCTCGCTGTTCGAGAGGTGCGTGCGCCGCTTACGAGCGGACGCGGTCGCCGACGAGCTTCTTCAGCTGCGAGCCGGCGGCCCGCACCTCGGCGAGCGCCTCGGCGGTGAGATCGACGGTGGTGTCGATCTCCTCGTCGGTATGGGCGGCGGTGACGAAGAAGCGGATCCGCGCTGAACGCTCGGCGACGGCGGGGAAGATGATGGGCAGGGCGTTGACGCCAGCGTCGTGCAGGCGCTGCGACAGCATCGCGGCGCTGACGGATTCGCCGACGATGACCGGCACGACGCAGTAGCCGGCGCTCGGGCCGATATCGAGGCCGCGCTCGCGGGCGCGGGCGACGAAGCGGTGGCCGTTCTCGCGGATGCGGGCGACGCGCTCGGGCTCGCGCTCGAGCAGGTCGAGGCAGACCTTCGCCGCCGCGGCGACGGCGCCCGGCATGCCGACGGAATAGAGGAAGCCGGGGGCGGAGAGCTTCAGGTACTCGATCAGGGTCGTCGAGCCGGCGATGTAGCCACCGCAGCCGCAGAGCGTCTTCGACAGCGTACCCATCCAGATCTCGACCTCGTTCGGGTCGACATCCCAGTGCTCGGCGAGGCCGCGGCCGGTGGCGCCGAGGACGCCGAGGGAGTGCGCCTCGTCGACCATCAGCCACGCGTCGAAGCGGCGCTTGATCGAGAGCAGGCGCGGCAGATCCGGCAGGTCGCCGTCCATCGAGTAGAGACCCTCGACGACGATCAGCACCCGCTCGGCGCGATCGCGCATCTGGGTGAGCATGTCCTCGAGCGCGTCGAGGTCGTTGTGCGGGAACATCCGCCGCGTCGCGCCGGAGAGCCGCGCGCCTTCGGTGACGCTGTTGTGGATCAGGGCGTCGTAGAGGACGAGGTCCTTCGGGCCAAGCAGGTGGCCGATGGTGGTGACGTTGGTGGCGTGGCCGGAGACCATCACCACGCAGTCCTCGACGCCGAGGAACTCGGCGATGCCGCGCTCGAGATCGCGGTGGATCGGCCGCTCGCCGGCGACGAGGCGGCTCGCTGACACCGAGACACCGTACTGGTCGATGGCCGACTTGGCGGCGTCGATCACGGCCGGATGGCCGTTGAGGCCGAGGTAGTCGTAGGACGAGAAGTTGACGTATTCGCGGTTGCCGATGGTGGTGCGGTTACCCGCGATGCCGGCATGCGAGCGGAAGTAGGGGTTCTCGATGCCGAGCAGGTCGGCGGCGGCGCGCTGCATGCGCATCTGCCGCACCGGCTGAAGCTCGCCGAAGTCGAAGGCGGTCCGGCGTTTGGCGTCGCGCACGGCAGCGAGTTCCGTCGGCCGCCGACCCTTGGCAGCCTTGCGCGTGGCGCGCACGCCGGCCAGCAGCTTGTCCTTGTCCGTCCCTGACAGTCCGTCGATACCGCGTCCGCGACTCATCCGATGATCTTCCTGATCTTCCGGCTGTGCTCCTCGACGGCGCTGGCGATGGCGGCCGCGTCGGGGCTTTCGGCGTCGCTGTCGCCGACATGGCTTTTGGCCAGCGACTCGGCGTCCTCACCGAGATTGCTGTCGAAGTCCTCACCCCCAATCCGGGCGAGGATGCGGCGGGAGATGTCCGTCAGTGTCGCACCGTTGGCGAGCGACATCAGCGGAATGTCGATGCCCATGCGCTGCTCGGCCGCCATGCGCAGCTCGAGCGCCATCAGCGAGTCCATGCCGATGGCGGCGAGCGGACGGTGACGGTCGATCTCGTCGGCCGGCAGCCGCAGGATGCGGGCGATCTCGCCGGCGAGCAGCCGCGACACCGTCTCGATGGCGCGGTCGGCGTCCATGCCCTCGACGAGGGCCTTGAGGTCGACCGTGGCGCTGCCGGTCTCGGCGTCGCCGCCGCCGATGGCGATGCGCTCGGCGAGCGGGGTGGCGAGGAGGGCGAGATCCTTGCGCGCCGCCGCCCAGTCGATGCGGCCGTAGCCGACCATCGCCAGCGCCGGATCAACCGGATCGAGGGCCAGCAGGCGACCAAGGCCGTCGAGGGCTTCCTCGGCGGTGAGCGCGTGGCGGCCGAGCTTGCGCGACAGCAGCGCGCTGACCTCCTGGTTGCGGGCGAGGTAGCCCGCGTCGGCGATCGCGCCCCACGCAACGGCCAGAGCCGGCCGGCCGGCGGCGCGCCGGCGACGTGCCAGGGCCTCGAGATAGGCGTTGGCGGCGACGTAGTTCGCCTGTCCGGGATTGCCGACGAGCGTCGTCGCCGAGGAGAACATGACGAAGAAGTCGAGGGCCACGTCGGCGGTAGCGGCGTCGAGGTTGTCGGCGCCGGTGATCTTCGGGGCGAGCACCGAGCCGATGCGGTCGGCGTCGAGGTTCTGGATGAGCGCGTCGTCGAGCACCATTGCGGTGTGCAGGATGCCGCCGAGCGGCGCCGGCGCGGCAGCGAGCGAGGCGACGAGGCGTCCCACGGCGGCGGCGTCGACGAGATCGCAGGCGGCGACGCGGACCGAGCAACCGGAGGTGCGCAGGGCCTCGACACGCTCCGTCGCGGCGGGATCGAGCTTGCCGGAGCGGCTCGCCAGCACGAGGCTGCGGGCACCGCGCCCGGCGAGCCAGCGCGCGGCCTCAAGGCCGAAGCCGCCGACGCCACCGGCGACAAGGTAGGTGCGGTCGGGACGGATCGGCACCCCGGCGGGCTTCTCCGGGCGGATCGCGCCGACCGGCGGCGGTACGACGACAATCTTGCCGACGTGGCCGGACTGCTGCATCAGCCGGAACGCCTCGCCGACCGCCTCGGCGTCGAAGCGGCGGTAGGGGAGCGGCGTCAGTGTGCCGTCCTCGAACAGCCGCACCAGCTCGGCGAACATGCGGTCGGCGAGCGCCGGCTTGTTCATCAGCAGCTGGTCGGCGTCGATGCCGAAATAGGAGACGTTGCGGCGGAACGGGCGGAGGGCGATGCGGGTGTTGGCGTAGTAGTCGCGCTTGCCGAGCTCGAGGAAGCGGCCGAACGGCTTCACGACGGCCAGGCTTCGCTCCATCGCCTCGCCGGCGAGCGAGTTCAGCACCGCGTCGACACCGACGCCGCCGGTGATCGCCATCACCTCGTCGGCGAACTCGAGGCCGCGCGAGTTGAGGACATGGTCGGCGCCGAGCGCCAGCAGCAGGGCGCGCTTCTCCGGCGATCCGGCGGTCGCGATCACGGTCGCGCCGCGCCACTTGGCGATCTGCAGCGCCGCGAGGCCGACACCGCCAGCGCCGCCGTGGATGAGCACCGTCTCGCCTTCGTCGATGCGGGCGAGTTCGACCAGCGAGTAGTAGGCGGTGAGGAAGGCGACGGGGATCGTCGCCGCCGCCTCGGGGGCGACGGAGGAGGGCATCGGCGCCACGGCGCGCTCGGCGACGGTGACGTGAGTGGCGAAGCAGGCCGGGGCGAAGGCGATGATGCGGTCGCCGACCGCACAGCGCGTGACGCCGGGGCCGACCCGGACGATCGTGCCGGAGCACTCCATGCCGATGGTCGGGCCGGCGAAGCCGTCCTCCAGCGCCTCTTCGGGCAGGAGGCCGAGCGACCACATGACGTCGCGGAAGTTGAGGCCGGCCGCGTCGACGGCGAACTCGATCTCCCCCGGCCCGGGCACGCGGCGCGCACGCCGCACCCAAGCGAGGCCGTCGATGCCGACGCGCGTCGTCTCGAGCACGAAAGCCGGCTCGGCGCCGCCCGTCTCCTCGGCGGCGTCGGCGATGACGCCGCCGCGCTCGATGCGCAGGCCGGTGCGGCGGTTGGCGTCGAGGACGATCTCGCGCTCGGCGACCGGATCGGCGATCTCGGAGGCGATCCGGACCGCCATCTCGCCCGGCTGCAGCGTAGGCGCAGGATCGATGAGCCGGAGCTCGACGTCGGGGAACTCGTTGAGGGCGACGCGGCCGAAGCCCCATGCAGCGGCCTGGGACGGGCGATGGCCGGGTCCGCCGGCGATCGACTGGGCGGCGCCGGGCGCCAGCACCCACAGTCGCGGCCGTGCCTCGGCGATCTTGACGAGCAGGGTGCCGAGGCGATCGAGGCGGCGGGTGGTGGCTGCGAGCGGCACGCGGTCGTCGGCGGCGCCGAGCGCGAAGACGAGGTCGCAGCGGCCTTCGCCACGCATCAGTTCGTCGAGCACGCCGGCGTCGGTGGAGCGGGCGAGGTCGAGCGCGACCACGTCAATCTCGCCGGCGTCGACCGTGCCGTCGCCGACGGCGAGGGTGACGGTGCGGCCGCGCGAGCGCATGGCGGTGGCGACAGCGTCGGCGAGCGAGCGGCCGGGTCCTTCGGCATCGGC